>JBBKVQ010000335.1:0-12490 GCA_037968515.1 Bradymonadaceae bacterium | reverse complement strand
GCCCAAGCGCCGTCGCTGCCGAGGCGAGCGCGACACCAAAAACACCCGTAGCTGTTTCACAAAACACGCCCTTATAGCCGCCATGTTTGGCCAAAAGCGCCTGACTCACGGCCGACGTGGCGCAATACGACTGCCCGTCGAGTAGATCGTCTCGTTTCACCCAAATCTGGCCGCCGCCGTAATGCGTGGTGAGCCGTTCCAAAAACACAAGTGGCGTTGGGCGTCCGATTCGCGCCATCCAACGATCGCGCTCTTCACGAAAAGCAGGATCAGCCTGAGCAACGGCGAAGGCCTGTTCGACGTGGTCGAAATGACCCCAGAGAACCTCTGCGACATATCGGCCGCCAAATTGACCGTATCGGTCTGAACTTGCGTCCTTCACGCTTGATTCCCAAGTAAATCACGCGAGCGGTCCAAGAAATCCCCTACCCCTGCGCGGATTTCGCGAGCGACTATAGGGCGAAAAATCTTTGCTGCGATTTTAGGTATCGGCAGGTCCACCGAGAGCGTTTCGCTGTAAGCGACGTCGGTGCCATCATCTTTTGGCGTGCAGATGACCACGCCGGTGCTGCGCATGTTGCCGTCGGTGGTCTCCCACCTAACGCCGTCTTCGGTGCGACTGTATTTGACGGTGTAGACACCTTGAAACGTGATGCCTTTTTCGGACTTACCCACCAGTGTCCATCGCCAAGTGTTATCAGCGAGTTTCTCTTTGGATTCGAGCTGTGAGAATGCGGCGGCAAATATCTCGGGGTCACTAAAATATTCGGCCACTTCCGCAGAACTTCTCTGGACGAAAAACCGTTGAGTTTCTGTGCCTTCGATCCAAGCCATTATGCGTCACCTAGCGGCACTGTTTGTCGTCAGGACCGCATTTGAACCGAATATGCCAATGGTCATCGTGACCGCGGGCATGGCGTATCACGGCGCCGTTTGACTGCGAGCTGCCTGGGTATTGAATCACAGTCGACAGTTCATCGGCCGAATAGCCGATGCTGGTGGCGTACTCAAAGAGCACTTTTTGGAGGCGGTAATCGACGAAGATATATTCGACTTCGCCAGTGTCCATGAGCGTCTTGAGGATATGCCAGTTTTTCGCGGCGTCGAACGTCTCGCCGTCCATGTCGCGAAAGCCCGTGGCGACGTTGCCTCGGTGGTAATACGAGAGGTCGATGTCTCGCCCAGACTGATGGCTCTTATGGGGGCGCATCCGTCCGCCGCTTCGAAAGCTCACGTCGCCAATTTCGATATCGGGAGCGTCTGGCCAGCGGGCTCGCATATCGTACGCTGAAGCCTCGAGCAGCTGGACCACTCGTTGCGTTCCGTAAGCTCTTGCGACGTTTCGAACGCGCATACCGGGAACAGTCTGCATCGCAACACCGTTATACAGGCGACCACGATTGGCCTTCCCGTAGCTTGCCGATTTGCCGTCACGACCCGGGATTTGCAACCGAAGCTGTTGACCAATCTGCAGCTTCCGAGGGCTAACCTTTCTGTTCCACTGTTGGATCTGTTTGACCGAAACCCTATACTTTTTTGCAACCGACTCGAAGGTATCGCCTCGTTTGATCACATGAATTACGGGAAGTGCTCGTGCGGGCTTAGGACGCTCGACGGTCTGCTCTGACTTTACAATCAACTCCGTTCCGGGTTCCAAATCCTCGCTTTCAAGTTCATTCCACGCTTTGACTTCGCCCACGCCCACACCGAATCGAAGTGCAATGCTCCCGAGGTTGTCCCCGGCAGACACAGTGTAAAACACTGTTGAAGCATTTCGACTTGATGCTGAGGGTTGTTCAGCCTGACCGGCGGAAGCCCAAAACGTGATGGCAATGGTCAACGATAATAATGTCGTCCAACGCATTCATTCTCCCAGACAGATGTGCCCAACGTATTCTTATCCAGTGGGCCCATAGAGGTGGCCGACTAGCGATAGAAGATTCGGCATCAGGCGTCAAGGCGTCGGCTCGACAGATGGGACAGCCTCTTGCATCATTACGCCATGCAGTTTTTCTCGGTCATTTTCGCGTTTCTTCTTCTCCTCGTATCGAGCTCGGCTATGGCCCAGCCAAGGTTTGGAGTCGAAATGTCTGCGGGTCAGGCCGGTGGACTCACCTCGTACGTACAAAATGTTGGCTACACCCAAGACGACCAAATTTTCCTTGCAGACGAGGTCGCCGGAACAGGGCTTTCGCTAAACCTGGCCTTCATTTTTGACGAATTGGAGCTCAGCGTGACGATGTCGTTTCTGGATCGCTCCAAAATCCGCCTGCATCACCAGGCAAACGAACAAGGCCCCCTTCCTGATGATCGCATCCGGCCCGATGGGACGATCGACGATGCGGGTTTCACCTACCGTGAAATCTCCCCGGTTGTGGCGGTGGTGCCCGACAGGTCAAGGGGTTCCTTATTGGTCGCAACAACGACCGGCGGCTGGAGATACTATTTGCTCCAAGGCGACGTCGATATCTGGGTGCCCTTTGCCGCAGGATTGGCCACCACACATATCTTGGAGGATTCCCGTCCTTGGAAATTTGGCCTGGCTGGATCGATTGGCCTGGGCCTGACTTTCGATGTTGCCAAGCCGATCGCCATCTATGCACAGACTAGGTTCAATGCGATTCTGACACCGACATACGGGCCGCAGAGCGACAGCGCACGCACCTCGGCCGAGGTTGGGGAATCGACTTGGAGCTCAGCGGTTTCCACGATGCTTTACACCAATTTTGCGATCGGCATTCAGATCGCGATTCGATGACCACACCAGACCTCGATACCTTTTCGGACCGCGTTTACTGGCTGGTCAGTCAAGTGCCGTCAGGCCAAGTCGCGTCGTACGGGCAGATTGCGCTGCTGGCAGGGCATGCAGGTGCGGCAAGGGCTGTGGGGACGCTTATGCGGAAGATGTCCGAAAATGGTCTTGATTTGCAGTGGCATCGAATTGTTAACGTACGAGCGGGAATCTCTTGCCGCGGAGATATCGAACGGCCTCGACTGCAACGTCAGCTTTTGGAGGCCGAGGGGCACACGTTTTCAGGTCAGGGAAGAATCGTAGATTCGACCTGTTTTTGGCAACCTGATGAGCTCATGTGGGAGATCTACGACGCGTCTTAATCGGGTTGCGTGACAAGTAAGCAAACGCTAACCTGCGCCGCAATTGGTCCTACACTCGGGCCTTAAGCCCCTCATTCAGGAGACACCATGTCTGATTTGACCGCTTCCAAAATTTTCAGTGACGACCTTCCCGCACGCTTGGCCTCGAACCCATCATCGACCGCAGCCAACGCTGTTTATCAGTTCAATATTGATGGCGCGGCCGGTGGCACATGGACAGTCGACCTGACCAAAGAATCTGATTTTGTGACTGAAGGCGAGGCCCCTAATGCCGACTGCACGATCACAATGAAGGAATCCGATTTTGTTGATATGTGGAGCGGGAAACTTAAGGGTGCTCAGGCGTTTATGCTGGGCAAGCTTAAGATTCAGGGCAACATGGGTTTGGCGATGAAGCTCCAAAGCTTCTTGGGCTGAACCGACCCGATGACGATTTGAACGCACCTTCGGGTGCGTTTTTTTTTGCACTATGGCGCCCCGATGGCCACACAGTTGAAGGACGTCTGTGAAGTGGTAAAAGGGATCTCGACAAAGCTTGAACTGTGAGGAGATCGAATGAGCCAGTGGTTAAGTGGCGTACGTGTGTTGGACTTCTCCCGGTTGCTACCCGGTCCATTTGCCACTCTGCTCTTTGCGGATATGGGGGCAGATGTGATCAAAATTGAAGATACGTTAGGGGGCGATTATGCCCGCTACTACCCGCCGATGGTCGACGAATCGAGCGCATTTTTTGAGTCGGTTAACCGCAATAAACGTTCGATGACGTTGAACTTAAAAAGCGAACAAGGAAAGGAGGTCGCGCGACGACTGGCAAGCACCGCCGACGTTGTGGTTGAATCCTTTCGTCCGGGCGTCATGGCCAACCTCGGCGTGGGTTTTGAGGACCTTCGCGCGGTCAATCCTGACATCATCTACTGCTCAATCAGTGGCTACGGGCAATCTGGGCCGATGCGCGATCGCGCCGGTCACGACATGAACTATATGGCTCTGGCTGGGCTGATGGGACAGAACGGCACTGATGCTCACTTAACCGTGCCGGGCTTCCAGGTCGCTGACCTCGCTGGGGGCGCTCTGTATGCGGCGCTCGGCGTCACTTCAGCCTTGTTTCACCGCGAAAGGACTGGCGACGGGGCATTCATCGACATTTCGATGACCGAAGGCGCGCTCTCGCTCGCGATACCGCTGATGGCGATGCACGCCGCAAAGGGCGAAACCCGCGCCGGGAAAGGCATGCTCACAGGCGGTATTGCCGCGTACAACTTGTACGAAACCAAAGATGGCCGTTATCTGTCGGTAGGATCTCTCGAACCCAAGTTTTGGGCAGGATTTGTTGATGCCATCGGTGCCCCTGAGTTGATCGGAAGCGGCCACACGAACGGCGACGACGAAGCGCAACATGCGGTTGCCGCGCTGATGCGACAACGCCCCCTGGCCGAGTGGATGGCAGTATTCTCAAATCTCGACGTGTGTGTTGAACCTGTTTTGAATCTGGACGAAATCCTCGAATCCGAGCTTCACCGCGCCCGCGAAGTCTTTTTCTCGCTGCGCGGCGTTACCCAGGTTCGAACACCGGTTTCGCCCCGACAAGAACACCGGGCAGCACCAAAGCTCGGCGAACACACCGAAGCGATCTTGAGCGAACTAGGAATGGATTTCACCGGACTTCGCGAATCAGGAGCGGTGTGACATGGATGGAAGTGCAGCTGGAGGAGACGTGAAACGAGTTCTGGTCGCTCATAAAAAGAGCAAATACGAGATGTTCATTGACGAGGGCAATCAAGCAGCGCTTGACCTCATCAAGAATTACGATCCGAGCGTAGCCTCAGTCATGGCGTCTCATGAACGCCACATTGCGTCTCTGGGCTCAGTGCTCAGCGTGCTTAATGAGCGCGGGATTCCTCATGATGTGTTTTCTCGGTCTGATGTGCATTCGTCCGACGGCTATGATTTGGTGGTCGCTGTAGGCGGAGACGGCACGGTGTTGGACCTGTCTCACCGGATCGGCGAAACCCCGCTGTTGGCGATCAACTCCGACCCAGTAAAGAGCGTCGGATACTTTTGTGCTGCGGGATCCGACGAGTTTGGCGCATTGCTGAGCCGTGTGATCGACGACCACTGGCAGCCTTCACGCCTGATGCGCTTTAACGTTGCCGTCAATGGCGTCGAGTTTCCCTGGCCTATTCTGAACGATATTTTGGTCGCCCACGCGAACCCGGCCGCAGTAACCAGCGTGTTGATGCAGGTCGGAGAAGGTGATTCCGAAGCACAGCGGTCAAGCGGGATCTGGATCTCAACACCCGCAGGGAGCACCGCGGCCATCCGGTCAGCCGGCGGCTACGTCATGGCCCTTAAAAGTCGAGCCTTACAGTACCTTGTGCGCGAACCTTGCCCTCCGATCGTCGGCGCGTATCGCCATGTTAAGGGTATTCGCAGGATGGACGAGCGGCTTGCGATCACGTCTCGGATGGACGAGGGCATGATCTATTTGGACGGGCCACACGTGACGTTGCCGTTTCAGCTGGGCGACGTGTTGACCATCGATGATTCCGCCCCCGATTTTTGTTTGTTTGGAATTGAGCACAAAGAACGGGGCTAAAACGGAGTCACAAAACCCTGCACGCGGCCGTCAGTGGTCACCTGCGCAAGGTAGGCGTTTACCGTTTCGACAGTCGCAAATTTGCCCAAGCGGACCCGGTAGAATCGGCCATCATTGGACTCCACCGCGACCATATGAGCGTCAAGTCCCATGGCACGCAGCCGTGTTAATTCCCTGGTTGCCATCGCTCTTGAGGGATGTGAGGCCACCTGAATTGTGTACAGCGCGCCTTCACCCGCATTGGGTTTCTCCAAGACATTCTGCACCGTTTCAACAAGTTCTTGAGGAACATCAACGGCGGCGGGTTCCACAGCGGGCTCCGCAGCCACAATGGCCGGAACTTCTGGCTCAAGCGCTTTTGGTTTGGCCGCCACCTTTGCCGCAGGTTTAGCGCTAGGTTTGCTGGCAAGGTCTTCGTAAAATGAAAACGTCATTTTTACCGGAGCGGCCTCTTCCTTCACACTTTTGGTCGACGAAAGTGCCAGAAACGGAGCTTCGTTATCGCCTTGCGCCAGAAGCCTTTGGCCCGTGATTAGGCCCGCGCTAAAAACCAGCGCCAAAAGGACGGTCCAACGAAACAGACGACCAAATCGTCCCGAGTCTCTTTCAGATGTTTTATGTCGGCTCATGCTAACCACACTGGTGTTATCCCACATCCACCGTAACACGCAGTCGATCACGCACAATTTTTTGCCCTAGTTTGAGCAATACAGTCCCGGTGGGAATGAGTAGAGGGAGCAAGACTCGCCAACTCCGCATTGTCCCCCGCCAAAACTGCATTCACACAAGCCGAAGAACGACACGCACGACGCCGATGGGCAGTCGGCGTCCGAGTTGCAATCAAGGGACGGACTGCGCACACATGCATTGGACCGGCAGACTTCCGAATCCGCGCATTGGGCGTTGGTGGTGCACTGTAAACACGTGTTGTTATTGCATACTCCAGACGGGCAATCGGAGTTATTCACACATTGAACGCACGTTCTGGACGCCGAACAAACACTGCCGGCTGCACAGTCTGAATTGGCCAAACATTCCACGCATGCACGTTGCGGGGAGCACACGCGCCCTGCTCCGCAGGTGGCGCTGGTGAGGCATTCGACGCATACAAACGTGGGCGCACAGACTTGCGGGGCGCAATCACCGTTACCGACACAATCCCGGCAGACGCCTGCAGGTTCGTCGCAAACTTGGCCGGGACAGTGAGTGTCATCGGTGCAAGGAACGCAGGTTTTATCGCTCGTTCGGCAGCGCAACCCGGCACCACAATTGGAGTCATTAAGGCACTGAACACACAGGTTGGCGGGCACGTCGCAGACTTTCCCGGCAGCGCAATCATTATTGCTTGCGCAACCAACACACTGCCCTGCGTTGCACACGCCCACAGCGCAGTCGGCAGTGGATTTGCACTCTACACACTTTTCGGCTTGGCAGAATTGTTCGGCTGGACAGTCAGAGTCGGCCAAACACTGCACACACGCGTGGTCAGCGACTTTGCAAACTGGTTCGCGTGGATCAATGCAGTCGGTCCCAGCAAGGCATTCGACACACGTTTTTGAGGCGACCTCACACACACCCTGAGCACAGTCTGCGGTGGTGTTGCAGGCCACACACTGACTCTTGGACACGTCACAAACACCTTGGGCACAATCGGGATCGCGCGTGCACTCCACACATTCATTTGAAGCCGGCTCACAGACACCTTGTTGGCAATCTGCCGAGGCTCGACAGGCCACACATTGGAAGTCTTCGCAGACGCCAGGAGCGCATTCGGCGTCGGACTCGCAGGTGGCGCATTTCCCCTCGGCAACCAGACATTTTCCCTGCGCGCATTCAGTGTCTGCTGTGCATTCGATGCATCGGTGCGCCAAACATCGAGCGTCGTCGGGACAATTCGAATCCGATAGGCAGCCGAAACATTGTCGGGTGTCGGCAAGATCACAGACTTCGCCGGCGTCGCAATCCGTGTTCGACTTGCACTGAACGCACACGCCAGTTTCGGCTTCGCAGACAATGCCAGGACAGTCCGCATCCACCGAACATTTGGGTAAACAAACACCTGTATTGGGTTGGCACGCTTCGTCAGACTCGCATGTAACTCCTTCACATGGGTCGCTTTTGCACGTTCCTGTCTCGGAAAAACACTGCCCGGCCGTACAGGAGTAGCCCTGTGGGCATTGCCCTGAGGCACACGCCGCGACGCAGAACTTAGCGCCAGACACCGGCTCTTCGGCGCAGGTCCCGGTTCCGCAGTCACTGTCCTGCGTGCAGGTTGTGCAAAGACGGCCAGACACTTCAGCGCAGGCGCCGCCCACACAAGCTTCGGAGGCAAGGCAATCTGATGGCCCTTGGCACTGGGGAGACATATCCACAACAACCACAGCGTCTTCGCCCGCGTCTTGTGATGTTGAGGTGGACTCGGGTAATTCTCCGCTTGCGCACGCAGCGACCAGCACAAGAAACGACCCGGCGAGTTTCTGAAATCTATTTTTGAACATACTCAGGAATCTAAGGAAAATGACTCCGAGAATCTAGATCCATCGACTTGGAATGCGTTTTCTTAGCGAAACCACCAGACCAATGATGCCGATAATCAGCGGGATTATCGATAGCAACTGCCCCATCGTCAGAAAGCTCGCGGCTTCCATGCTCTGGTGCGCTTTGAAAAACTCGACGGCGATTCGGCCAGAGAAATAGACCACGAGCATGGTGGAAACTAATAAGCCACGAGGCCGTTTTTCCTTACCGGCTGCTCGGTCCACGGCCACAAGGGTCAGCATAACGATGACTCCCAAGAGCACTTCGTAGAGCTGGCTGGGGTGGCGCAGCGGTGCCGGGTCGATGTGATCAAAACGGGGAAATCGAACTCCCCAGGTTTGATCGGTTACTCGCCCGACAATTTCAGAATTCATGAAGTTGCCGATCCGAACCAAGATGGTTCCCAGCGCCACTGAAAACGTCAATCGATCAAGGCCTTCAACCGCGCTGAAGCCACGCCATCGAGCGAACGCCCACATCGACAAGACAAGCGCGATTGCAGACCCATGGCTGGCCATTCCACCGCGTTTAAACTGGAAAAATATCCACGGGTCTGTCGAGAAACTCGCGTATTCATAGAAGACCATATGCACGAGGCGCCCGCCAAACCAGGTGGCAGCAATGCCGATCCCCAAAAAAATGTCGACGTCGCGCTCCGCTCCGCCAGCCCGCAGGACCTGCCAACGAAGCAAGAACCAAGCACCGATAAACGTCATGAAAAACAGCACGCCATAATATCGGAACGTAAACCCCAGCAGACTGAACAACGGCGAGTGATCCCAAGTCAGCTCCATCAGTGGACTCCGTGCAGATTGAATTCGGCGCGGGCCAATTCAGAACCATTCGCGCTTATGCTCCAATGGTGGACGCCGTCATAATATCTGCGCGTCGTGATCGGTTTAAACGCGTGCCGCTTTTGTAACGTCACTGTTTCACCCTGCCTCAGCTTCAAATTCTTCCACTTGAACACTTTGGGCGCCCGAGACCCATGGCTCCCTTGGTGTTCAATTGCAAAATCCAACACGATACGGATGTCCGACGCGGTTGAATTTGTCAGGGTTGCCGCAAATTCTAGGTATCCCGGAAACGAAACCTGCTCAGAACACGCAAAGTCCACAAGGGTGACCGCGCCGTTGAATCCAAGCAACCTCAAGGCATCCTTATCGCCAGCCTTCACAAGGCTTCGCAGTGCCCGGGTTTTGACCCAGGACTCTTCATCCGAATCGCCCCACCCCTCAAGCAACTCTTTTACTCTCGCAGGGTGGAGTTTGGTCCAATCATTGAGGTGATTGGAGACGCTGCGCCGCACGTACTCCGAGGAATCCAGCCGCAGCGGCGCAATTAGCTCAAGAATCACTTCGAGGTTTTCATCGATCGCTTTGACGTTCTGCCCCCAAGGCAATCGCGGACGTGTCCCCTCAGATACGAGCCTTCGAACATGTTCGTTTTCGTCGCTGGCCCACTGAATAAGCTGTGCGAGGACAGCATCAAAATCCTGATGAAGGTAGGGGCGAATCGCGAATTCTGCGGTGAAAACCGGAGTCCACTTTCTAAGAAATTGCAGTGATTCGGTCGGCGAATCAAGGCCATGACGCTCCACGACACAAATCAGCGGCCACGCATCGAAGCCCGTCCAATCTCCCGAAGCAAACAGCACATCGATCGCGCCGGAGGACTTTGCGAAGGAACTCCCATGGAACACATGAACAGCATCAGCGAGCGCGATCGTCCGGGCTTTCATTTCCAGACCTTCAAGCATCGGCCAAAGGGCAGCGATGAACTCGATACCCGCACCTAGGCTTGCCGCGAGCCGTGTGACGTAATTAAGATCGTAGGCAGATTTTAAGTCACTCATCTTTTCGCCTTTCAAACCGATTCGAATCGCGAATCTGATACTTTTCCATGGTCTGCCGGATCGCGTCGTCGAGCGAAATATCCAAGGAATTTGCGATACTCACCACCACGAAGAGAATATCACCAAGCTCGAGCGCCACTGACGACTCGGCCTCTCCCGGCTTCTTCTTCTTGGGTCCGTGCGCATGATTCAGCTCGCGAGCGAGCTCCCCAACTTCCTCCGTGAGGCGTGCCAGATTCTCGAGTGGCGCCCAATATCCTTCTTCCCACTGTGAAATCCACTGGTTCACGGTGTCTTGAAGCTGCTGTAGAGTTATCGGTTCGTGGGCCAAAGTATTTCCCTGTAGTTGAGCGTCATAGATGGAAGCCGAAATCACATACGTCAAGGTCTTGGAACTCGACAAGCTTGCGCCCGGCAAAGGCTGCGTCGTTCATGCCGGAGTCAAGAAGCTCGCCCTCTTCAACGTGAAGGGCGAGTACCACTGCATTCAGAACTTCTGCCCTCACGCTGGCGGATTTTTGGGTCTAGGGGAATTCGAAGGCTGTATCGTTCGCTGCCCGCGACATTCTTGGGGCTTCGATGTCACGTCGGGCGAGTGCAAAACGAACGCTAGATACGAGGCTCGAACCTACCCGACACGAGTCGAGGACGGATGGGTCTGGGTTGGAATGACAATCGATCCTCCGATGTAGGCTCAGATCGCCGAGGCAAAAACGAACTCTTTGACCCGGGAGTCCTCGGTGGTCATGAATTCATGAGGCGCAGCCTCCAAGATAATCTCACCCTCAAAAATCATCGCGACCTTGTCCGCGATTCGCATCGTTGACGCCATATCGTGCGAAATGATGATGCTTGTGAGATTGAACTCTTCTTGCGCCTCCAAAATCATGGTCTCGACATAATCCGACAGAATCGGATCCTGCCCAGTCGTAGGTTCGTCATAAACCATCAGAGCCGGGTTTGAGATCAGCGCACGCGCAAGCGAGACGCGCTTCTGTTGGCCGTTCGATATCTCGGAGGGAAAGCGCTCGGCGATCTCGGTCAGCTTTAAAGTATCTAGGAGCTTCATAGCGCGCTCTAAGGACTCAGACTTTGAGGCTTCGCGCCTTTCGTAGATTGGGAATGCCACGTTTTCGATAACGCTCATCGAATCAAGCAAGGCGGAGTGCTGAAACAGCATTCCAATCCCTTGACGTGCGATCCGCAGCTCCTTTTCATCCATATCGCCAACATCTCGACCAAAAAGTTCTACTTTTCCGCCATCCGAACGCAGGAGCCCGAGAATATGTTTCATCATTACGGACTTGCCCGCGCCTGAACCACCGATGACGACAGTGATCTCACCCTTTCGTGCCGTGAAATTCACGCCTTTTAGAATCTGACGATCCCCAAAACTTTTGGTGACTCCAACCATTTTCACAACGACGTCGCCGTCTTCTTCAACTTCCCGTTCGGTGACCTCGATCTTAGCCCTGCCGGCTTTCCCAACCAGTGCCTTGACCGAAGGTTTACTGGAAGCCTTGATCTCATCCGGGGTTCCGTAGTCGACGATTTTCCCGCGGTGAAGAACCGCGATGCGGTCAGCCATGCGGAAAATCGAGGCGAGGTTGTGGCTCACCATCACGGTGGTTAGTTCACGCTCTTTCGAAATCCGAGTCAGCAACTCGTCCACGAATTGCGTCATGATGGGGTCGAGACCGGTCGTCGGGTCGTCCAGCAAGAGCATTTCGGGATTCCAGATGATGGACCGGGCTACGGCCACGCGCTTCTTCATCCCTCCCGATAACGCGGACGGAAACTCCTTCAACACGGATTCCAAGCCCAGATCAACCAAGCCCTTTGCAGCGAGCTCCTCGGCTTCAGCGATCGACATCGCCTTGTTCTGAACCAACGGGAACGCGACGTTTTCGACAACACTCATAGAATCGAAAAGCGCGTAGTTCTGAAAGAGCGTCCCCATACGTTTACGCGTGGCATCCAATTCGACGGCGCCAAGCGATGTTAGGTCCTTCCCAAAAAGCTCGATTGATCCAGATTGCGGCACCAACAAACCGTTCAGATGTTTAATCAACACCGTTTTCCCCGAGCCGGACTCGCCCAGAATGCAGGTGATCAGGCCGGGTTCGATATCCAAATCCAACTCATCAAGAACCAGAAGGTCGCCAAAACGCTTGGATACTTTGGACATCCGAATCACGGTGCCATCGTCGGGATGCCATCGGGTCAATCCAGGCACCAAAAGGTTTGGCACCTCGGCGCTGTTCTGAGTCGGTTTGGATGTCTCCACGTTGGCCTCGCTGCTACGGCATGTCATACTATGTGTCAGCGTACGCTCAACCAAGCAAGACAATGCAACACATCAAAGATACCAATTTCGAAACCGAGGT
>JBBKVQ010000334.1:0-3260 GCA_037968515.1 Bradymonadaceae bacterium | reverse complement strand
ACGCTAACGACCGTGCCCGGTTGGAGCACCATGTTGCGTAGGGGAATTACAGGATATTCGTTCGAGTTCATTAAGACTCCCTAGTCATTGGCTACTTGAGCCATTTCGCGCCATGTATGAATGACGGATGAATGAAATCTAAAACCATTCATCACTCAGTCAACCTATAGATGTAAAAATGTCGGCAAAAGATTCAACAGAACATTGCGATCACTGAGCAACCACCGTAGCGTGAACACTTGAGACTTTTATTCAGGCGCGTGTGACCTCATGGATAATGACCGAAGAAACAAGATTCTTTTGGCTGCTGAGCGGCTCGTCGCGCACTACGGAATCACCAAAACGACCATTTCGGACATCGCTCGCGAAGCTCGAATCGGCGTAGGCACGGTGTATCTGGAGTTCACTTCCAAAGACGATATCGTCGGAAGGCTGGCCCACGGCAGGCATAACGCGATCTTGGACGCCATGCGCTGCGCTACCGCCGAACACGATTCGTTTGATGCCCAGTTCCGCGCGATGATGAACGCTCGAGTCCGTGCATTCATCGAAATCGCTGGCGACGGCGCCCATGCTGCAGATCTGGTGCATTGCGGTGGTTGCGAAGCGGTGAAGCTCGAATTTGTGGGCTTTGACCAAGCCCAACGCCAGATCCTTGCCGCGTTTCTGCAAGATGCCACCGGCGCCGGCGTGTTCCGTCTGGAAGATTCGGTCTCTATGGCCAACACGATCCTCAGAGCCTACGCCACGTTCACTCCGCCGGTGCTGTACACGCAGACGTTCACGAATCTGTTTGCTGAGCTTGAACTTGTGCACGACCTTCTGTTGCAAGGACTAAAGGCACGCTGAATTCTGAAATTCTGCAGGCTGGAAGCCTGCGCACCCAAAGTTGTTGAGCCCTCTATGAAAGTGAAATCCGAAGCGCGTTCAAATATCGCCCTTGTAAAGTACTGGGGAAAACGCGACCCGCACCTGAACCTGCCCGCTGCTGGCTCCGTATCGATGACGCTCTCTGGGTTGACGACATTGACCGAGCTTGAGTTCGTGGACGCGGCGACCGATGTGTTCGTGCTGAACGGAACGACGTTACAGGGCAAAGGTGCGGCCAAACTATCGGCGTTTATCGACCGAATTCGTAAGGCTTCGGGTACCGATCTTAAAGTTCAAATGACCTCGGAAAACAACTTTCCAACTGCTGCCGGTCTCGCGTCGTCAGCTTCGGGGTTCGCCGCGCTCGCCGTCGCTTCAGCCGCAGCCGCTGGTCTTGAACTCAGCGAACAACAGTTGTCGGTTCTGGCTCGTCAGGGTTCTGGCAGCGCTTCAAGGTCGATTCCTGGCGGTTTTGTGCACTGGCATCGCGGTCAGTTAGCCGATGGAACGGATTCGTTTGCAGAATCTGTGGCGCCGCCGAATCATTGGAACCTGACCTGTCTGGTTCTGGTCACAGTCCGCGGTGAAAAAGACGTCCCGTCGACGCTTGGTATGAACCACACGATGGCGAGCTCTCCGTTTTATCAAGCGTGGGTGGACAGCGTTGCCGCTGATATCGACGAGGCCTTGGCCGCGATTGAATCAAAGGATTTCGACCGGCTCGCAGACGTCGCGGAGCGCTCCTGCCTTGCCATGCACGCCAGCGCGCTCGCCGCCAAACCCGGCGTCTTGTACTGGAACGCCAAAACGGTCGACTTGATCCACCGGGTTCGTTCGCTTCGAGCTCAAGGTACGCCGTGTTTTTTTACGATCGATGCCGGCCCGCACGTGAAGGTTTTTTGCGAAAGCGAACACGCGCCACGATTGCAGGCGGCGTTTCAAGAGGACCCAAATGTCCTCGAAATCATCATGGCCTCACCCGGTGAGGGAGCCCGACTGGTGAACCCATGAATCGAGCACCAGGAAAGCTGTTTTTGCTAGGCGAATATGCTGTGTTGCATGGCGGCCTGGCGTTGGTGGCGGCTGTGGATCGCTATGTCGAGGCCGTCGTTCGTAACGACCGTGATGGCTATAAAATAATCGGCGCGACCCTCGATGCCAGGCTGCCCGTTCGAGTCCTCGATGTCGCCGAAAGGGCCGAGTTGCTCGACAAACTAACCGTCGATGTATCGGCGGTTTTTGAAGGCGAGGAAAAGCTTGGTTTTGGCTCCTCCGCCGCTTCGTGCGTCGCCATCTTGCGCGCCGCCCGCCCAGACCTCGCCGATGGCGCCGTGTTCGCGATCGCGGACCATGCCCACCGTCTGCATCAGAACGGGCGAGGAAGTGGCGCAGACGTCGCTGCAGCGACCTTTGGGGGCCTTTTAGCTTATCGGATCGCCGCAGAATGGGCTGAATACCCTTGGATCGGCGAACCTCCGCGCTTTGCGGTCGCCGAACCTGTCGAATTGCCCTTCGATATTCGTATCGAAGCGTTCTGGTTGGGCCAACCTGCGAGCTCGAGCGAACTGTCTGGGCAGGTTGCAAAACAAGTCCACCGGCCCGACGTTCGAGCCACCTTGTCATCAATCGCTGCAACCGCATCCCTGGGAATCGACGCCTGCGTGGCCGGTCAAGCAGCGGACTTCTTGGCGGCGTTGGACTCAGGTGACGCGTTGATGGAGAGGCTTGGCGAACAGACCGCTGCCCCAATCGTCATCGACGGCCACAAAACCCTGCGGACACTCGCCAAAGAATTCGGTTTTGTCGCCAAGCCTTCTGGCGCTGGAGGTGGCGACTTTTCGATCGTGGCGGGCTCTAAATCTGGCCGATGGCTGCGCTTCACAACCGAGGCCGCCGCCGCTGGGCTTGTGCACTATCCCGTTGATATCGCCGCGCCACGCTGAGGCTCTGATGTTTGGTTGGCTCAAAAATCTATTCAGGGATCTGCATCAGCGCGGAGGATGAGGGAATCGAGGAGCACTATCGCGTTGGCGAGTTTTGAGATCAATTTTCGGGATCCAATCGTTGTGTCTTGTTTGATTAATGGACGTTCCGCCAACCTCTCGTCCACCACGACTATTGACGAGGTCATCGAGCTCCTCAATGATCTCCCAGAAGAAATCGAGCCTTACATCGAAGACGACGTAAGTATGCTTAACTGTGGATGGAATGACTCTTTTTTTTAGTCCGTGGCACTTTGAGGCTGGCAAGCTGGAATGCCTCACTCTGTCTTTTATCTACGGATAAGACGTCTACGACGATGAACGCCGCCTAAACCATAATGAGGATCTGATGTTTGAATGGTTAAAAAACCTGTTTACGGCCACCCCGCCCCATCCACGCGATCGTTG
>JBBKVQ010000333.1:0-8291 GCA_037968515.1 Bradymonadaceae bacterium | reverse complement strand
GATACGCTCAAGTAGGTAGTACTTTCCGAAGGGAATTGGATTAGGGAGAATGCCCGGTTCGCTCATCAGCCCGCTTGTCCGTCACGCCAGCTTTTTTGCTGGCTGGTCTAATTGGTGATCAACACACCGGCGCCATCAAATTATTTTCCGCGATAGAACACCTTCTATCGCTTTGAAGTCCGCATAGTTCGGCGCAATCCTAGGAAGCTGGAGGGTGAATTGTCAACCTGCCTTCCCGCGTACATGTTGCTTTCGCTTCGACTGGCCAAGGCCATCTGCCTCGTTGTACTCTTTTTTTATTGGCAACATAAGGACGCATGATGAGCGATGACGGCAAAATCGAACAACTCACGGCTGATGACGACCTTCGTCAACACGACCGAACGACCATCAATCAAGAGTTCAACACGATTGACGAATTTATCGCCGAGTATGTCACGAACATCTCGCAAGGCGGCGTTTTCATCAAATCTAAGAACCCACTGCCAGTCGGAACCCGTGTGACGCTGAAGTTTTCCGTGATCGTGGACGACTTTGAAACGGTCGAAGGCGAGGGCGAAGTCGTTCGTGTTGACAACGCTCCGGGCAATCAAGGGATGGGCGTCGCTTTCACCCGTTTGACCGCCGAGAGCAAAAAACTTGTCGACGAGATCACCTTGCGGGCTGAGCAGAAGGGCTGATCTTTTGTGATTTGGTGATGAGCGCCCCGATACCACCGCAGATCATCACCAGAACTGCGGCCACGATCGCCTGGCTGGCTCCAACAGGCAGCTGATACAGGAACGCCGCCAGATACCCACCAAAGCCCGCGAAGGCGCCTAAAATGGCGGCGATCACCATGGCGCGTGGGACATTGGGCGCGAGTTTCAGTGCTGCCATGGCCGGCAATACCGAAAACGCAAATGTTGGCAGCGCCCCTAAAACTCGGGTTGACACCGAGATCCCGGCAGCGAGCGATAGCAGCAGAACCCACTCAAGAAGATTTGCGCGCAGACCCCGAACGCTCGCGTCCTCTGCATCGATCGAGACCGCCACAAAACCGCGATGCCACCACAGATGCAAAACTCCAAGCGCGGCAACGGTAAAGAGCACCATATTGAAGTCCTCGGGCAGCACCACGACGGCCGAGCCAAAAAGCAGGCTCTCGATATCCTGCACTTCCTGAACGATCCGCGTGCCAACGGCCAGCGTCCCGGCTGAACCCAGCAAGAATATCAGGCCAAGGGCGCTGTCTCGGCCACCACTGGCATGTGTACGTTGGCTCATGATGTAGCCCACGGCGATCAGGCAGGTTGCTGCAGCACCTAGGTAGGGCGAGGTCAGCCAAGACGCGCCAAAAACAACCTTCACCCAGAATGACAAGGCCACACCCAGTCCAGCGACCTGGGAAAGCGCAGCCGAAAAGAAGACCATGCGTTTGATCACGACATAGACGCCAAGCAAACCAAGCAAGCCGCCCAGTAACATCGCGGCGATCGCGGGCTCCCTAAACAGTTCCCAGGACTCAAAAAAGAGCTGCACTGAAAGATCATCCATTTTTGCCTCCCAAGACGTTACCGTAACGAGTCATGCACGGCTGACAGGCACATACCGCCTTGATTTCGCCGGACTGAATGAAGGCTTTGTCGCGATCGACATAAATCGCATGGGTCGCAAATTCACCAAGCACCGGCAAATGGTGGCTCACCAGTAAAACAGCCAGATCACGGCTGGCCCGCAGCTCCCCAAGCAACTCGAACATGAGGCGTTCCGCCCCAGCATCCATAGCGCTGGTGGGCTCGTCCAGCACAAGCAATGATGGGTCACTTGCAAGCGCGCGGGCAATCATCACGCGTTGTTTCTGGCCTTCACTCAGCGTTGAAAACTGTTGCCGAGCCAGCGCGTCCACCTGGGTATCTTGCATCGCGCGTGCGATTTGAGATTTGTGACGCCTCAAATAAACCGGGTTCAGAAACGACCAACCACGATCAAGTCCGCCACTCACAACGTCGATCACACGAGCAGGCACCGCCAAATCCAGGACAGTTCGTTGAGGCACATATCCCAACGTCAGGCCGTCGTGGCGACTGAGTTTGCCGGAAACCGGGCGCAAGAGGCCAAGAAGAGTTTTGAGCAGGGTTGATTTTCCGCTCCCGTTTGGCCCGATGATTCCCCAAACTTCACCGCGACTGACGGTAAATTCCACGGGGGGAAGGATCCCCTTTTGGTGATAACCGACCACCAAGGATTCAACCGAAAGCAGTGCCTTCATTGGGCATCATCATGTGCGGCGCCCGAGAGCTCGTGCACAAGGCCCACTTCGGTCACATTGGTGGGGCCAAAGGCCAACACATAAGTGCCGACTTCGAGTTCTACCGTGTGAGTGGCCGCGATGTCCGTGCATAGGTCGCTACCGAGCGTGGTTGATTCAATCACCACTTCGTTTCCGCTGCTGTCAAAAACCGTGAGTGGTACGTCGGCGCTTAAGAACATGAGGAAATCTCCCGTGGCGTCCGCCTCGAATTCGACGAACCCGCCTTTGGCTCCCTCGTAATCGGTCAAAGCCACGTTAACTCGCGTGTGTTCAACGGCCGCGTTTTCAACCGCATCTATTGAAGCTGCGGCAGCTGTAACGGCCTTAAAAGGGCCTTCAGCCAGATGTTCGCAGGCCTCGCCTTCTGGCGTTTCAACGACCTCTGTGGTCGTTTTGTTGTCGTCGCCGCAGGCGGTGGCAAAGAGCAAGATGATGATCAGCAATGTACGTTTCATGAGGGTTCCTTAAAGCTGGTGACGCGAAATGTTCACATCGAACATCTCGGTATTTTTCAGCTTTTCGTTAAATTCAGGCAGAATCTCGGGGTAGTCGGCAAGATCGACCGCGTCGTCGATCTGCAGCTGGGCAAAATCGAGCACGTCAAAAACCGGAGCGGAGATAATCAGATTTGCTGTGACGCTTATGCCCGGCAGTTCGGAACCACCAACTTCACCTTTCACCGCCTGGGAAAACACGGCGTCAAGCTTGACCAAGCCGCGAAGCTCAACGCCCTCGGCAGGCAGTCGAGAATCAGCGCGCGTGTCAAAAACACGACCACGAAGCTCGACCGTGCCGACTCGCAGATCGACCGTCTGCAGGAAGCCGCGCCCCATCTCACAGTCATTTAGGCAATCTTCTAGGGGGACTAGCCCGCCCTGAATCAGATCGACGGAACGATCAATGGATTGAACCACCGACTCGCCGGACACCCCTGCACCAGCGAGTTCCGCTTCGATAGCGGCGTAATCAACCAATCGACCATCGTCAGCATGACAATGCCCATTATGGCAAAGACCGTAGCCCTGCGGCGGGTCGGCTGGGTCAAACGTGGATATCACCCCGTCTGTCGACGTGTTTAATGTGATCGCAACCAGGTCGACCTCCAGACCATCGAGCCGAATCTCGTAGTCCTTGGAGGTCTTGATTCGGTCTGCAATCTGTCGCCCTTCTGAGGAAAACGCAGCATTGACCTCGAAATTCGCTTTCGCCCATGGAAGCCCGTCTTCGAAAGTGCAAGCCGGCATAAGGGTTAGGACTGCTAGGAGCACCTTATTTAGACAGTGCATTAAACACTCCACTTGCTGTTTTTTCGACCCGTTGCAGGTAGGTCTCGGAGTCGTCAGTGCCGCCCGGAATAACGACGAGCGTGCCTTTGGCCATCGTGGTCAACGTCTGGGATGTTTTGGTTGGGTAGTAAGACTCCTGCACAATCACGCCGATCTTCTGATCTCGCATGACTTTCAGGACCTTCGCGACATGGCCGGGATTGGGTTGAATTCCGGGTTTCGGCTCGACAGTGATCGCCTCTTTGAGTCCCAACCAGTCGTACAAATAGGGCAATGATGCGTGGTAAGACACGACTGTCCTTTGCCCAACACTTAGGCCGTCAAACTTGGTCCGCCACTTCTTGGCCTGGGCGTTTGCCGACGCCGCGAAGGATTTGGCGCGTGTCTCATATTCAGCTCGATGTGCGGGATCGATTTTGCCGAGTCGGTCCGCTAGACCAAGTGCAACGCGAGCCGCTGCGCGAGGATCATGAAGGTAGTGAGGGTTTCCTCCTGGATGAATATCTCCTTGGGCACGGTCCAGTTTTCCAGTGGTAATACCCAGCAGTTGCACCGTCGTTGACGCGTCGAAATACCCGTCCGAGCCCGGCAACACCTTTGCGTTTCGGGCATTCTTAAGCAAAGACGGCAACCAGCCGACCTCCAGCTCAAGTCCATTGACCACGACCAAGTCGGCCTTATTCAGGCTTAACGTCAGGCTGGGCCGAGCATCGACATAATGTGGATCTTGATTGGCATTCGACATCGAAACGACAGAGTCGTCACCGACGACCACCTTTGCTATTGCGGCAAGATCGGCCGTACTGGTGACGATATTCAAGGCAAAGGCGTTAACGGGAAGCAGAATCAGTACCGCGAGCAGCAGTGTTTTAAATTTCATAAATGACTCCTTAATAAGCGTGAGCGCCGTGCGCTCCAACGAGGACCTCGACGCCCAGAATGGCGCCCCAATACCAACGATCTTGGTCGGGGCGATCAGCAAGAGCCTGAAGTCGAAGTCTTGAAAAATGGGATGGGTAAAATGTGGCCTGAACCGAAGCCCGAGTGCGATCTGTCGCCCAATTCGGGTCAAGTGGGTCGCCCTCAACACCCGTGACGTATTCGACACGAGCACCGGTTTCCCACTCTTTGTTCATGCGCCAGACCAGGTCGGCATAGCCGCCAAAGTCGTTGAGCACGTCTCCAGGCACCTGGCGCTTTCGAGCCATGGCTTCGACCTGAAGGCTAACGGCCTCAAAGTCCGTGGCGTTGATGGGGCGGTACCGCAAATACAGGTCTGTTCCGTAGATTTCGCTTCGATTCCCGTTGCCGGTAGGGTTTGGTCCGAATTGGCCCGAGACTCCCCACATCACAGAAAAATCGTCGCTCACCGGAAAGAATTGCTTGATGGCAGCCGTGTAGAGCAGGTCTGCCGGGGATTCGATCCCCAGGTCGTCACTGCCAAAAAATGAACGTGCACAACAATCGCCAACGGCTTCCGTGCCCGAGCCCACGATTTCGACGTACCAAGGCAGTGGTGTTAGCCAAGAGGCCTGGGCGCCAAGGCCGCGACTACCCTCACCGCCAAAAAACTTCCCGTTCACCATCGGCTGAGTCAGAAACGACCACGAGTGAGGATGTGTCGGGTTGATGCGGCCAAACGGGGTTAAGAATTGCCCCCCTTTGACCTTGAGATTTGCGGGCAGTGCCAGAGTCTCGAAAAAGGCTTCCTCCACCTCGACTCCGAACTGTGCGAACACAAGATTGGCCTCAAACGTGAAGAACGGGTCGACTGAAGACGCAATGGACATCTCAAGCTGTTGTAGTGTGACTCCCGTATGATTGGGGTCGTGCGCTCCAGACATCAGTGGGTCGTCTGAAAAGTAGGCGCCCGCCACATCGAGGATCAGCGCGATGTCCGGGTTCGAATTCGAAGACGGCGCTTGTGAGGGATCCGCGGACACCGGCAATTGGTCAGCTTCTAAGCTCTCTTGCAGCTGTGCCAACTCTTCGGCTGACACCTCGTCACTCTGAGGATTCGGAGTCTGTTCCGCGACACTTTTCGTTTCTTCAATGGCATCTTCTTGAAGTTCGATGGGATCAGGGTCCACCGATTCCACTGTGGTACCGCTGATTTCTTGATCTTGAGCGGACGCCAAAGAGCTGGCGAGCATGCATGCAGTGCACACGCCTAACAAATAGGGAGTTTTCACGTAAGCCTCGTGTACGAAACGAATTCCACGAATGTGGCGTACACAGGGCACGCCCGAACTTTCGACTACCCAGAAGGGTACGAGTTCAGGCGATCGGTGGAGAAGTCTTTGGGGCGAGCAGAACCAAGCGAATGGTCGGCCCACGGATTGGAGCAGTCAGGACGTCTGGCTCAAGGATGCTGGCGATTTCAAAATGTGTCGAAATCATTGGGGCAGTAGAATACTCGGCGCCGCGTTGAGCCGTCCGGAGCATTTGCGCCAACGCGCAATGTTCGTGGTGATCCCCGTGAGGGTTCACGGCTTTGAGCTCCGTTCGATGGGACGAAGTCTCCGCGTGAACGTGGTGGTCGTCGGCATGAATCAGATCGCCGTGCTCGGCGCAGACCACGTGCACTTCCATGGTGGTATGAAGGAAGGCTCCGAGATAGCCGACAAGGTAAACAACGGCCATGAATGCCGCGCCTCCCCTCAACCAATCTCGAATCGTCACAACCACGCAGACCTCTGATCCTAACAAGAAGAGCATAGTCTCAAAACCACCCTTATCAAGAACGAATTATCAATAAGAGGCGATTATGCGTTTTTGAGGGGTTATTGTCCCGTGGCCGCCTCAGCGTGGGCGGCAACGTGTTTTGCCAACCGATCTCTGGATGTCTGAATCATGCGTCCAACGCGTCGAGTCTCCTCGAGACGACGCTCGACCTCGATCAAGAGGTCCTCCTGACTTGTGTCTTCCGATCGCTCTTTCTGAATCTGCTCCAAGACTTCCTCGATCTGGCTGTAAAGCCTATCGCCTGCGGTCTCGACAAAAATTCGAAGTTTGGAGCCATAATCGTGAATGAACTTGAGGATCTCTTCTTCGATCTTATCTCCGGCAATCCCCACCGCCCGCACACCTTCTTCACGTGCGCGCTCCTTGATCTTAGTGTCGACTTTGTCCTTCAAAAAGAAGGCCAAAACCGGAGCCGCAAGGGTCAAGAGCCCACCAACCAATGCATTCGCGAGGAAAAATATCGAAACGCCAAATGCCCCAAGCGCAAACACGCCCACATCATAGGCGATGGTATCGACTTCGAGATCCAAGTCCCCGGTCACGCCGAGTTCGTCACGAATGGAGTCAACCGTTTCTCGCAATGATGCGTTGGTGATCTCGATGATCTGTTCGGCAAGCTCCTCAAGTTGATTGGCGATCTGGGAGCCTTCGTCCTCGATGAAATCTTTGAACGTGTCCTGAATATACTGCGGCAAGAAACGCTTCACGTCCTTGGAGTCAGCACGCTCGATTTCGACCGGCAACGCTTCCGAAAAAGCTTGGGTGAACGTGCGCAGGTTATGGCGAGCGGCCGCGGCTACGTCCCCAACCCGATTATCGATGAGGTCGATATTTTCGGCGATGAGCTTGCGTGATTCATCCAAGCGCAAATGCACGGCTTTGATTCGTTTATCGAGCTCGCCCGCTTCCAACTTATATCCTTGGCGCTTGATGCCAAGGTTCTGTTCGATTTGCCCGGCGATACGCATCCCGCCGCCAAGCGCACTGTCCAAGATGATGTACGCTCGCTGGTCGTTCAAAAAGTCTGTGACGAAGTTCTGGAAATTGGTGAATCCGACTGAGGGCTCATTGCCTGCTTTTCGGGCCGCTAGGGCGTCACGTGCCGAGAACGCGAAGAGCTCAACAGGACCGATAATCGCGGTCAGTCGCTCACGCGCGTAAAGTTCGACTTCCTTGGCATCTTCGGCCGAGAGCGCATCAATCTTGCCCAGCACAAATACAATTCGGTTTCGGTTTGCTTTGAGGAGCCGGTCCTTGATGAACACGACTTCGCTCTTCTTGAGAACCTGTGTCGCGTCCAAGACGTAGATAATAACATCCGCGCGCGGCAGATATCCGTAGGTGATCTCGACCTTCTGGCGCGAAATATCGTTCACACCAGGTGTATCCACCAAGACCAGACCGTTATCCAAGAATGGATTCGGATGTTCGATTTCCACGTATTCAGGTTCGGCTTTGGTTTCCTCGACATGCTTCACGACAGCTTCGATCTCATCAAAAGCAATATCGTAAGCCGGAGCGCCCATCGCGGGTTTAACTGTGGCCCGGGCTTTCTGTCCATGAACCAAATGAGTGATCACGGCGGTCGTTGGAGTGATCCCCATGGGAAGCACTTCCTCGCCCAAGAGAGCATTCACGACGGTCGATTTGCCATGATTGAACTCGCCAAGAACGACGACGGTGATTCGCCCCTTTTTAAGCGAAGGAATACGTTCCTCGATGATCTCTTTCGACATCGTCGAAAGACCCGTGGCACGAGCAATCTCGCCTAGTTCAGTAAGGAGATCTTCGACGTCGATATTCGACACCGGGAGAGGGGCAGCGGCAGATGCTTCTTCAGCAGGTGCCGCCACTTCTGTCACTATGTCTTCGCTCATTTCATCCCCTTAAAGGGTCCGCACGGCGCGTGCTTTCGCGTTGGAACTGTGATTGCTCTTGCTTCTGCGAGTCCATGACCACTGTTAAGC
>JBBKVQ010000332.1:0-13555 GCA_037968515.1 Bradymonadaceae bacterium | reverse complement strand
AAGGGCCATCGAATTCATGTTCGGAGTGCAGTCTTGGTTCTAGACCATCAGGAGGTTCCATGATTCGCATCGCCGCACCGTTTATTCTGCTTCTGCTCGCCGTGCCCGCTACCGGATGGGCGTGTTTCGGTTCATTCGACCTCAAGACATACCCGTCTGAGTTTGCGATCGTAGGAGTATTTTTTGGAACGCTTTTGCGGATGATTCTTCGACGGAAGCTCGAGGATCGCGAGGCGCTTTCTAGAGCGATATTCTTTTCGTCAGTCATTGCTGGATACGGTGTGGGCTTTTTTCTGGCCAGCACGTCTTCTCCCTTTGGCTGGAGCGGCTATACTTTTTTGGCTGGGTTTTTCACGCTGGCGGAGCTGGCAAAATACACGAGCGTTCGAAACAAACTCATCGCGCAGCTGATCGCCGTGGTCATCACCGGGTTTTTTGTTAACACCCTGTTCGACGCGAGGGACCGGGCAGCGCGAGTCGGCGAAATCAAGCAACAGAAGTTCGATTCTTTCCAGCAACAACAGTTTAATGAAGTCAGGTTTTGATGCGCTTGGTCTTGCTGGCGCTGTCCATCATCTTTGCAGGCTGTAATAAAAGTCCAGCGCCGGCATCGCCTGCAGCGGTTTCGAACTCGTCGCGCCCTACGGTCGACCAATTTGAGTGTCAGCGTTGCCATTTGGGCATGACTCAGGTCACGCCGGTGGCGCTCGATCAGTCTTGCACGGGTTGTCATCTTGGGATCAAAAACGGAGCTTTTGATGAGTTTTGGCCCGAGTCGACGATTACCACATGGAAAAAAGACATCCGACATTTGGTGATGATTCCGTCCCTGCAAAACGTCGAAACGCGTTTTCGGCGCGATTGGTTTATCGAATTTGTGCAAAACCCTCATGACCTTCGACCACGCCTTGAAGAGTCGATGCCGCGGTTGAATATCAGTTTGTCTGACGCTGAAGCTCTGGCCGATGAACTGGGGCTAAAAAACGACAAAACGGCGGCAGAGCAGGGCGCGGATATTGAGCGCGGACGAGCGCTTTTCAACGACCGGAAGTGCCTTTCCTGTCATGATTTTGGAGCGATGACGGCCAAGAGTGGAGAGCTTGTTTCAGGCGACGTCCCCAAGCTTGCGCCGAACTTAAGTTTTGCGCGTCAGAGGTTCCGGCGAGACGCGTTGGTCGCGTGGCTTGACGATCCCGGTGCGATGAAACGTGACACCTTGATGCCCGACCTTTTGACGCAGGCCGAAGCCGTTGATGTTGCGGCGTTTCTAGTCAACACGCCGCTTATTGCCACCCCAAAAATGCCCGAGCCAGTGTTCTTGCCGATTCTGAAGCGAGACGTTGATTTTGAGGAGGTCAACGACAAGGTCTTTTCCAAAATCTGCATTCATTGTCATGGCGACGGTGAAAATACTTTTGCCGACGGTGATGGAGGACCCGGAAATACGGGTGGTTTTGGTTTCCCAGCAAAAAATATCGACTTCAGCACAGAAGACACCGCCCTGGGCGCTATTCCTAGAATTGTTTCCAATTTGAAGGCTCGTCATTTCGAAGTGCGAGGCTTGGTGGACCCCAACGTGCGCGGCATGCCTCTTGGATTGCCGCCGCTGTCCCCGACCGATATCCAACTGATAGAAACTTGGGTCAGTCAGAACGCTATTGGGAACTGATTATGGCGGTACCGACATCAGCGCCACTGGCCTGAGTCGCAATGAATGGAGAAAGCAGTGACAAGAATAAATAAACGACCAATAAAGTCCCGTAAAGAAACGACAGTTTATGCGAGGACTGCAACATAAAGTCGCCCTTCATCCACTTTGGCAAAAACGTGAACTTGTCGGTGAACGCCAACAGGTAACTGAAGGGTCGCGGAAACACTTCACGCAAGGGCACGCGGCTGTCGTTGGTGATGAACTGGGACAGATTGGGAGCGTTCCCGTAGCGTTCCTTCATCGCGGTTTCCAGTTCGGTGCTCGCCCGCACGGAGCCCTTTAAGAGCGGGTGGTACCAAACCTTGTCCATCATTCGAAACACCACCGTGATAATGCTTCCGAACACGGCCAGAATGAAAACCGTGTTGATTTCAAAACCGGAAATTAAAATGCTTCGTTGTGTTTGAATGGCCAAGAATATTGCACCAAAAAGCGCAGCGGTAACGGTCACAAAAAGCCCGCGAATTTTCATCTCAATATCGTTGAAATGCCGCTGCGTCGCGATCATTTCTTTCCAGACATCAAGGTCAAAACGCTGGGCATCCTTGAGTTCAATGGCATCTTTTTCCGTCATTTCTGGGGTCCAAATTCGAAGAGGTTCAAGACGTCGGAAAACTGTGAGAGTTCGTGTGTCGGTAAAACGTGTTTGTTATGAAACGGTTTTTCAGCTTCTACCATCTCGGGGGTCCAGTGTGAGACTTCCCGCAAAAGGCGGTACTTAGGGTTGTCGCGTGCAACGCCATATTTTGCAAACACATCAATGACCCCTGCGGTTTGGGCCATCTGAATATCTTTGGGTAGGCTGTCGCCGACGTAGGCCGTGTCGGTGACCGCGGCTCCGAATTCCCAGATAATATTCAGCAAAATATTGGGTGCTGGCTTGATCATATCGGGGCCGAGCGTGATATGGCGTGCATTTTCAAGGATGTAAGATGAGTCATCTTTGGTGCGATGGGTCGCCAAGTCAATATGGTCGGGAATTGAGTGGTCATCGGGCGAAAACAAAGCGTCCACGAGGACATCGAGTCCAAGCTTGCGCAGCCGGTAAGAAGAATAAAACCCCTTTGATTCCGTGAAAATCGCGATTTTACATCCTTGTTTTTTGATGTCAGTTAGGACGGGAACCACATCAGGATACGTGGCTAAATTGGACTGGCGTTCTTCGCGAAAAATCTGAATCGCCGAAGCGTATTTTTCCATGAGCTGCGTAGGGTCCAACCCCAAATTTAGGCATGGTAGTTCCTGCAACAAAAACGCGTATTCTGAGGTTCCATGCCGTCGATGCACGTCGCGAATCTGATTGACCAAGACGTCGCGAGGCACACCGCTGATTCGCAGCAACTCGTCCAAAAACGGTGAAAATGAGTGATACCAAGTGTGGAACCAGTCAAAAAGAGTGTTGTCGAAATCGAGTATGAGTAGCGAAATTCTGGGGCGCATTCGAGGCCTTTAGTTACCGATATAGGTCAGTTTTCGCTGAAGGTAGGCTCGTGAGAGCGGAGAAAGCGCCGTTTCCAGCGAGAGCAATTTGGCGACCTCGATTAAGCTCATCTGCGGGCGCTCAATGGATTCATCGAGCTCACCAAGTAACGAAAGTGTGTCTCCTCCGGCTTGCATCAGATTTAACCCGGGCAGGTCGGTATGGTGCGAGTTTGTCCGCGTGCCCACAAAGCTTACGTCGGGCCGGTTTCCAAAAAATCCCTCAGGAGGCAGGCCGTCGGGCATTAAACCCATGGCATGGCCCATCTCGTGCGCGATCACCGGGGCAAGCGCTAATGCGATATACCTTGCGACTTCCTTCAACGCGTTGAACCGCAGCGCTGCTTCGGCGTCTGCCGAACCGTACGGGTCAAAATCGTTTGCAAAAACCGTCGGATCAGATGGGTGGGTACCCACGGGGAAGCCCTTCGAAAAGTGGATTGATTTGAACGCATCCGCGATGCCGTAAGTCGACGTCAAGGCGGTCAATACCCCTGCGCTGGCCACCCCATAATCCACGGTTGAGTCGTCGATGCGTTCTTCGTTAAATTCGGCGTAACGAGAATAGCCGAGATAGCCCACAAAAACTCCGCCGAGCCGCATCATCGAAAAATTGCCGGTGGGCGAGAAATCCGCAGGAACAGGGGCGCCGACGTCGTTGCTCCAAACCAATGTCATTTCTATTTCGTCATGCGGGACCCCGTCCGGTCCGATTCCAAAAATCCGATAAATTTCTCTCGAAATTGCCGTTCGAATCCAGTTCATGAACTTCTGGTTCACCTCGTCATCGGGCCCTTGAGCGCCCATCAGCGTGAGTTCTTCAAGGAAGTCGGAAACCCCGTTTGGGCCTGTGGTTGTGTCTAGCGAGTAGCGGAACCCTACGATCTCGGTTCTAGAGGTGGTGAAAAAGTCTAGATCATCACGCAGCAACCAGGTGTGTGGACGATCAAAGGGGTCTTTTTCGGCCGTTAGCCGAACCGTTTCGACCGTCAGTTCCTGTTCGAAAGAAACACCGCCGGTCGTTTCCGCACTGACCTTAATCTCAGTCACACCGATAGGCAGGGCGTTGGCGGTGCGAATTGCGGCCATGCCCCAAACAGCCAAATCGCCGCCAAATGCCAACGATGACGTCAGGTCGGTCGCTATGCCATCGACTGTGGCGCTTAAACGAATGGTGGAGCGGTCCACGGGGTCGCCGGTATCAAGGAGGCCCACATTGATATCAAAACGCTCGTGCGGCACCTGAAGCGTGAAAGGTTGCGCGATGTCGTCGCCCTCATCAGGCGTGCCGTTATCGAGCATCGCAGGTTGGCTGCCGTTCAAATAGCCAGGGATCTCGTTGATGGTCAGACGGATCGGATTGAAGTCGGGGGCGGGATTGAGCAAGACCAGTTTTGTCAGTTTTAACTCACGGTAGCCGTCGAGGCGAACGACCAGGGTCACCGGATAGACGCCGGGCGTTTTATACTCATGTGCGAGTTTTTCACCCCATCCCCCAATGCCGTCGCCAAAATCGAATCTCAACGTGTCGACATGGGCCCGCGGGAAACCACCTTCGGCGACTTCGACGTTAATTTTTAGCGGTTTGGCAGGGTCGGTCTGCATCGAGAAGTCCAACGACAAATCTGCGACCTGCCAGTCTACGCACGTTCCAGCTTCGCAGACCTCGTCACCGCGACAGCTGGTTTGGACACAATCCACACCGGTGCAAGTTTGTACTCGTTCAAGATCAAGGCAGGTGGACGAAGCCGTTGCATCGACGTCGCCGGCCGTATCGGCAACGCCTGTATCGGGTGTTCCGGGGTTAGAGCCAGAGTCGGAACAGGCGCCTTGAATCAACAGGAAAGCCAGCAACAGGAGGCAAGTTCTTACGTTCGTCATGATACTCTACCGCCCATCGACCAGAAAAGATTCGAGCCTGTCCGAGGCTAGATGGGGGCTCGCCGTGGCACAAGACTATTCGCAATTTCCACTTGGGCCCGCGTAGTCTGGGGAGATGTTTCGCACAATCACCGTGCCTTTGGACTTTCGCGCTTGCAGGGTTTCGTGAGCCAGCACGATTTTTTCGAAGGGAAATATGTCGCCAACACAGTCCGAACCCGACTTGATGACGGTCCTTCCCGAAATTTCAATACCGGTGCCAATCTGGCTCGTGTGTCACCGGGAGTTGCGTACAAGTCGAAAAATAAGGGTGGTTTTCGATATACTTGCTAAACGACTCGCTGAATTTTAAATATTGGTGTGTTTAAATCTTCAGGCTGCGCCGCATCAGTCTTGCAACCTTGTCGTATCCCGTCGCTGGGCCGATATCCTGGAACTCCATCGCGGTCCAGAACGTGTCGGCCCCATTCACCGCCACCAAGGTAATTATATCAAAATCACTCTCGGCGACCCGGTCTTCGAGCCAAGTCAGCAGTAATCTTGATACGCCTTTCCCCTGCATTTGCGGCAACACTGCGAGGTCGTGCAGATGAACGACGTCGGCGTTTATCGGAGTCGAAGCCATGATCACACCGAGGCCAGGGCTCGAGTTGTCCAACCAAGGATGGGCCAAAATATAGCCGATATATTTTTGGTCGAGCATCGCGACCGCACAAAAATCCGGCGCGGTTTGAATGCGCGAAGCGAGGACTTCCGGGCTTTCTGCAAGGGGCGAAGGATACACAGCGGCCTCGATCCGATGCAGTTCTGCGATGTCAGAAAGCTGCGCCACAACGATTTTAATTTGCATCTCTGCGCCTCAGCTCGCTTCTAATGTGGCCGTTTCTGGCACTTTTGGAATGCGAAACCCCATGGCGATCCAGGCGCCCAGTAACTTGACGAAAAAACCGAAACTCTGCTTTTTTGCATTCGGAACATCTTCGGGCAAGGTCACCCCCGGCAGCAGGTCTGCGGCCATTGTACGCATCTGAACGGGCGGGCGAGTTTCTTCGGGCCAGATTCCAGCATACATGCTGAGCCAATGGCCGTGAGAAAATTCCAGAAATACGGGCGTGTTGCAGCAGGTTGCGACGACGCGTCGGGTCGGGGCTTTAGGCGATATCCGGATTTCTTTCAGCTGATCCACCCCGGAAACAAACCGAACCCGATCTTTGCGATACATCACATACGGGGTCGCGCTGTAGGCCGTCAAAATATTTGGTGCTCCGTCAAGACTTTGAATCTTTTCGCTCACTTCTCGGCACGACGTACAGCAGCACTCGACGCTCGCAATCGGTGACCCTTCGACTTCCAGACGGGTTTGCCTGCAAGTGCATTGCAATAGAAGGGTCATGCGGCCTCCGTCTTTCTAGCGCCAGTGAACATCACCTTTGCGCCTTGAGGGTCGGTCGCTTGCATCAACCAGTCGTCGCCGACCGGCAGCGGATGCATGTCGTGCGTAATGACCCCGCCGCCGGCCTTTAACGCGGCTCTCGCCACGTCGAGGTCCGGCACGTGAAAGGCAAAATTCCAATAGGGGATAGTGTCGCCATTCTGTGTATTCATCATCGCACCGATTTCCAGGTCCCCGCCCTTAAGGAAGGTGTAGTCACCCATCGGGCCCATCGGCATTGAACCGGTTTTTTCCCATCCAAAGAGCTCCCCGTAAAACTTCAGCGCCGCCGCCGGATCGCTTGTCACGAGCTCGTTCCAGGTGCAATGGCCTGGTTTTGACATGGCAAAAGCAGTGGAGTCAGCGTCGCTGTTGCCACGCATCAGGTAGAAAAACGCGCCTTGAGGATCTGCAACGAATGCGAATCGACCGACGCCTGGAATGTCCTTTGGCTCGATGTGGACACTACCGCCCAGCGATTTAAGCTTGGTCGCGGTGGCATCAACATCATCGACGCCAAAGTAAACGGCCCAGATCGGTGCAAAATCAGCTCCTTCAGGAGCCTTCATCACGCCACCCACGCCTTCACCATCGGCGGCGCTGAATGTGCGATAGTCGCGGTCCAAGCCGCCGGGTTGTGCGGTAAAGCTCCAGTTCATCACGCTGCCATAAAACGCCTGCGCGGCCTGAGGGTTGGTGGTCATTAACTCATACCAGATCGGGGTTCCTTCGCGGTTTGTCATTTTACCTCCTAAAATTAAATGTGGTTGGCTGCAGCCTTTTCCAAGACCGCGATGTCAATCTTGCTCATGTTCATCATCGCTTGAAGCGCCCGCTCTGCCGCGGCGCGGTCTGTGGCGCCAAGCAGGCTTGGAAGCGCAGCGGGTATGATCTGCCATGACACACCCCAGCGATCTTTGAGCCATCCGCAGCGACTCTCTTGGCCGCCGTCCGCAGTCAGCGCGTCCCATAAACGGTCGGTTTCCGCCTGATCTGACGTGGTTACCATGATCGAGACTGCTGGCGTCTGACCGAACATGTCGCCGCCGTTTAGAATGGAGTAACGCTGGCCCGCGAGCGTAAATGGCACGACCATGGGTTCAGGCCCATCGGCACTCGTGTCGAGGGTGCTGCCTGGTATTAGTGACACATAGAATTTTGCCGCGTCTCGTCCACCTGACTCAAACCAGAGACAAGTGGATACGGTATTTTGATTGGACATTATTTCTCTCCTTGGGTGAATAATAAATCTATATAGCGTTTCAGATGGTCGACGCTCTCGCGTGCCATATCCGGATCACCGGATGCTTTGGCCAAGATAAATGCACCCTGCAAGACTGCTTGAGTGTGACGAGCAAGGCTTTTGGCCGTCCAATCCGAGCTAATGCCGCGATTTTTCATGGCGGCCGTGATGTCGGCCTCGAGCGACTCGGCATGGCCAAATATACTTTTGGCGCAGGCGTCTCGAATAGTTGGGGATGAGTCGTGAATCTCTTGGGCCATCGTTCCGACAAGGCACGTGTACTCAAAGGTCTCTCCACCGATAATCGCTCGTCGAAAATCTAAGTAGGCCAGCACGCGGTCTAGAGGGTCAGCAGGCGCGTGGTAGGGCGCACCGGCAAAGAGTGCATTGGTGGTCTCCGCCCAATAGTTCGCAGCGGCCACGCCGAGAGCGTCTTTGGTTTTGAAGTGGTGGAAAAACGCGCCCTTTGTCACACCTGCCGCTTCGCAAAGCGCCTCGACGGAGGTGCCCGCGAAACCCCGCTGTCGAATGATGTCACGGGCAGCTTCCAGCAGTCGTGTGCGCGCGTCACCACGCTCAGGTGATTCTAAGGTTGGTCTAGCCATGTTAGTTCCATACCATACGGTCGGTATGTTATTCAACCGTTCGAATCATTCGGTCTTCAACAGAGCCGTTCGATCCAGTGACACCACCCATGATTTGTGTGATCTTAGCGCCATGAGCTTACGTCACCGGCCACGTTTTGATTTCCGGATTCCTATGGGGCCCGAAGAGGCGGTTTCCTGCGTCCGTCGGGGTATGTCTACAACCAAGCTACCCCTGCGCGCTGCCTATTTTCCAAGCCAATGCGAGATCCAAGTCACTGACGCTGTGCGCCATGTCTGGTCGCCTCATATGAGCGTGATTTTCGAAGTCAGGGACAACCACACGCACGTCACCGGTCAGGTCGGCCCGAACATGCCAGTCTGGAGCCTATTTATTACCGCCTACGGCATTCTTAGTGTCGTTGCGGTCGCAGCGCTGATGTTTGGGTATTCGCAGTGGTCGATCAATCAGATGCCGGTCGGTTTGATGATCGCGAGCCTGAGTCTATTGCTGATTGGAGTGGTGTTTGCGGTGGGTAAAATGGGGGAAAAAATGGCTGCCCCACAGACCGATTCGATGCACGAATTTTTGCGAGCTTCGCTTGGCGTTAATGACTAGATGCATTGGCCGTCGGCCTGACAGCGAGTATTGCCGGTCGAACACCTTTGGTCGAGGCAATCATCATCGGCACAATCAACCAATCCATCTTGGTCGTCGTCGTTGCTGTTTCTACAGTCTTTTTCGCCACAAACATTTAGTACGCAGGCAGTCACGGGAGCGAGGCATGTGCCACAGTCAAGCACGGCTCTCTGCCGGCCACAGTTATCACTTCCACTCGCATTTCCACATTGGGCTGCCATCCGAGCGCAAAAGTCGCCATCCGACTCGGAAACACACCCGTTCGGGACATCGGGCAAGTTTGCCATGTCCAAATCGGCGCCGGAATCTGCTGCAGCGTCAACACCGTCAACGGCCAGGCTGATGGCCTCCGTGTCGTACGCGATATTGCATCCTGCGACCAGAAAGCTGACCAGAACCCAAGCGCTCAGAACCCCCATCGACAGATTTTTGTTTTTAAATATCTTTTTCATCATTTGTCCAAATCTGCTCTCAAGTGGAACAGTCTACCACGCGTTCAATAACCAGAGACGTTGGCGTCATCGCACTCGTTGAACTTTCGTATTCGGCCAGTCTACGAGTGTGACACACCTTTTGATCAAACACGAGATAAGCCTATTTGGCGCATTCCGGCAGGGGCAATGTCATTGTTCCGGATATGGCAGGAGAGCCTTGTGTCCATTTGACCAGAATGTCTTTGTTGCGCTCGAAAGTTAACGAGTGCAGCGCCTCTGGCAGACCGGGCGGAATATTGACCGGCTTCATCTCGAGTCCACCGCAATAGATTGCCCAAAATGTGCTCACTGGTTTTGTGGCATCGGATGTTTTCATGATGATGGCGATGTCTTCGTCAGCTTCCAAAACGATGCACTCGGCGAGGCTGTCGTCTTCTTGCTGCTCCATAAACTCTGCGCAGTAGTCGTCGTTGGTGTCTTCCTCGTCGACCTCCTGTGAAATCTGGTCATCTTCGGGCAGGTCCACAAGGTCGGGCCTTACGGTATCAGGGGATGTCTGAGCATCGGCATTTTGAGTCGGTTCGGGCGCCGGCATAGCGGCCGGCGTCGCGCAGGAAGCCAGCAAAAGTAGGGTAGGGAACAGGAGTTTCATAGAGTTCTCGATTGACGTGAAAGGGCGGGCGCGCTCTGATTCCTCAAACGATATTTGAGGAGATTTCATATGGTGCCCAAAGCACTCCGCACCTGGTTTGTGGTGCATTTTATTGCCGATATTATATTCGCGATTCCGTTGCTTGTCGCGCCCACGGCGTTTTTGACTTTTTTGGGGTGGCCAACGGTTGACCCCATCAGTTCACGCCTTGTCGGAGCGGCTTTGGTGGGCATCGGCGTCGAATCATGGATTGGGCGCAATCAGGACGCCGAAGGGTTTTTGACTATGCTGCGGCTGAAAGTCATGTGGTCTGCCACGGCGACTTTGGGGATTTTGGTATCGATGCTCCAAGGGGGGCCTTTGATGGGATGGGCGTTTTTTGCTGTCTTCGCCGTTTTCAACATCATCTGGGTCTACTGGTTTGTCACCCTTCGCAAATTGCAGACCTCGCCCTGACTCGCCAAACCCACCAAGCCAAGGTATGACCTGCGGAATCAGGGTTCAAAGGAGAACTTCATGGAAGATCGATTGCTTGAGATGAACGATGGTGGAGCTGCATTCCAAAAGCGTGTGAGTTCACCCGGTGTTTTTCGCGCGTATATGCTCGTTAAAGCTCCTGTTTTGGGAGTGACCGGCGCCTCGTTGGAGAGCATCGATACGCATGGCGCCCGCATGGCGCTGCCATTTTCGAAGCGTACAAAAAACCTGTTCGGCAATATGTTCGGGTCGGCTATAATCGCTGGCGCAGAAACCACATCGGCTTCGATGTTGGTGCTTCATATTCGCAATCAAAGCGCGAAGCTGACCGCCGAGCTTGTCGGAATCGACTTTCAGGCTTTGGAACAGGCCAACGAACCGCTTCGAATTTTTGCACACGAGGGCCTCCGCTACGCCGAATTTGTCGAGCTCGCCACCACGTCTGGAAAGTCCGAGGAACAGAGCTTCGAAGTCACGGCAGCCACGCATGGCGGCAAGACGACCCATCGCATGAAACTGACTTGGCGCTTAGTCGCCAAACACTGAGGGAATTATGAAATCCGTACTCTTATTTGTATCCATATTTTCGTTGACCGCCTGCGAACCCAAGTCGGCAGCTGACGTTCAAACGACAAACCAGTCCCCACCTGTAGAAAAAGCTGAAATACCGGAGGCTAAAAACACCAACGGCGCTATGCTAGGAGCTGTCGAAGTTCTTGAGTTTGATGGCAATGTTCCTGCTGGAATCGAAGTCGCGGGTAAAGTTCAGGGCGGCTTGCGCTGGAAAGATAAGAGCGGTGAAAACCTAATTATCTTTGACCGAGCGGAAGCCACGACGACTCCAGAGGGGGGTGACAAGCCTGCGGTCAGTGTCACCATGACCGCGCGCCATGTGGTTGCGACTGGCAACGCCTGGACGTTGGTGCGCATTTATGAACAAATGCTCGCACTTTGCGACCTTAACACCCGCGCCGACCTGAACATCGACGCCAAGAATTGGTCGATCACCGACATCGATAAGGACGGCATCGCCGAAGCCACCTGGGTTTGGTTTTCATCCTGCAAGTCGAACGTGAGCCCGGACACCAAGAAACTCATCATGACTATTGGTGACAAGGAATATCCGCTCGTGGGCTACACCAAAGTAGAAGTCGACGCTGGTGGCATCATTGCGCAGGACTTCACAGTCGACTCGTCGTTTGCCGATCTGGACACGAAGTTTTTGGACCACGCAAAAAACGTGTGGATCGATTCAGGAAACTAAGTGACCATCGGTCGACTGACTTGGCGTTTGGCGCCAAAATACTGGGGACAACATGAAATCCGTTCTGCCAATTTTAGCAGCCTTCGCCCTCACGGCGTGTGATTCGAAAACTGTCCAAGAACCGCCAGTTGCCTCAGGGCAATCGGCCGGACAGATTGCCCCTTTGGAACAGGTAGTGCCTGCCGAGGTGACGCCGCCGACTCAAGTCGGCACCGCGGTTCAGATCTTGGATTTTGACGGTAAAGCGCCGGCAGGCGTGAAGGTCGACGGCAAAATCCAAGGTGGCCTTCACTGGAAGGATAAAAACGGCGAAAACCTGATTATTTTTGACCGGGCAGAGGCTTCCAGAAAGTCTAAAGCCAACGAAGGCGAATCGTTGCTCACCACAACGATGATGGCGCGTCATCTGAAGGCCACTACCACGGGTTGGACCCCTGTGCGTGATTACAAAGAAGTGGTCGACTCGTGTGAGTTCGATACGCGTGCGGACCTCAAAACCGACGCTAAGGCATGGTCCATCTCTGACCTCGACCAAGACGGTGTCGCCGAAGCCACCTGGGTTTGGTACTCGACCTGTACGTCGGACGTCAGCCCGGCCACCAAGAAGGTCATGATGACGATTGGTGATAAAAAATATCCCCTGCGCGGCAACACAAAGGTGGATGCCGGCGGCGGCGATATCATGGGTGGGGATTTTAAGGTCGATCCTGCATTTGCCGACCTTGACGCGAAGTTCCTGGCTCATGCCAAAAAGATCTGGAACGATTCGGGCGACTAAGTCGCGGCAACGCCTTAACGGGATAACTACTCGTCGTCGAAATAGGGAGGATACCTGAAAGCCATTTCCACACTATTGGTCGCACTTTCGTTGGTGGCATGCGAATCGAAGCCTGGTCCGTCGGCGTCTGCGGTGCCGCCTAAACCAAAGGAGGTCCTAGCCTTCGAGGTCTTAGATTTCGACGGTAAGGCGCCGCCCAACGTTAAAGTTGACGGCGAGATTCAGGGCGGTCTGCAATGGAGAGATGAAACCGGCGAAAATCTGATCATATTTTCGCGAAAGTCTGTCGTGGTGAGCGAACCCGAGGACGGGCCCGGCGAGATCACGACAACGATGAAAGCCAACCACATAATTTCTAAGTCAGGCATTTGGGAGAAAGTTCGTGAGTATCGAGAATTGGTTGAATTATGCGAGTGGGAAACACGCGCGGACGTCTACGTCGACCCGGGAGCATGGTCGATAAAAGACATCAATCAGGATGGAATCGTGGAGGCTACTTGGGTCTGGTATTCAGATTGTTCGCATGAGAATTCCCCATCCAAGAAAAAAGTAATGATGACGATTCGCGACCAGAAATACCCCCTCCGCGGCAAGACGGACTATTTGATCGACAACCATATTGAATATGGTGGTTATAAGGCCGACCCTGCATTTGGTGCGATTGAGCCCGAGTTCTTGGAGCATGCCAAGAGGATTTGGGACGATACCGGCAACCCTCCCTGGGGAATGTGGAAAGACTGACAACTAGGTCCAATCACAAGTCGCACTGCGGGGCTGGAGCCCCGCGGGAATGCAGGCCATAGGGAGGCTGTCGTATAAGGATCGAGGACGAGGTTGTTTTTGTGATTGGTCCGCGAGCCTTATGGCTCGCATGTGTCTGAATAATCGCAGGAATCGCATGCAGGCCATAGGGCCTGCGCACCAATCGCAAAATCGCATGCAGGCCATAGGGCCTGCGCACCAAGCGAAAGCCCGCGGAC
>JBBKVQ010000331.1:0-2994 GCA_037968515.1 Bradymonadaceae bacterium | reverse complement strand
GCCGGTTGAGGCACACAGGCGTTTAGACAAATGAACATGCTGACCGTTCTTCAAACACTAGACATCATTCTGCCCGTTTTTTACGCGGCGAATCTTGCGCTCTACGTGCGGCATTTCGTCCGCGAGGGAGACGACTCAAACAACTGGCGTCGCTTCACCGTGCCGCTCATGCTGTTGATTCACGCTGCGTACTTTGTGCTGCGCGGGTCGGAGTTTTCGTACTTCCCCTTGGGCAGTAAACCAGAATTCTTCTCTTGGTTAGCGTACAGCCTCGTGCTGGTTCACGCAGCGGTCGAGCGACAGTTGAAGCAGGGGCGAACAGGCATGTTCTTTCTTGCCATCGCGCTGGTGTTTCAAACCGGGGCCAGCGTGTTCATGGAGTACTCCACAAAACACGCGCTTTTGCTCGAAAATCCAGTGTACGCGATCCACGTTATTTTCACTGTGCTCGGGGTCACCGCGCTATCGGTCGGAGCTCTTTACGCCGTGATGTACACGATCTTGTCGCGCCAACTTAAGAAGCGCGAACTTGGCCTGTTTTTCAAGAAACTACCGCCACTCGCTTTGCTGGATCGAAGTTCGAAAATTGGCACGGTTGCTGGAATTGCGCTTCTAGGTTTTGGCCTCGGAGTGGGATACGCGGTGGCTCTGGAACTGGACGCATCGGTCTCACTTGTGGACCCGAAACTACTGGCAACGAATATTGTTTGGGTCGGTTATGTGCTGGGAGCCCTGTGGGTGAAGATCAAAGGGTTGCCGTCGTTAAAAGTCGCGTGGCTGACGATATTCTGGTTCCTCGTATTTCTCGTGTCGGCGGGTGCGAATCACTCGTTCCTGCAATAATGAATAATTCTCGCGACATCAGTTTATTCTCGTTTTCCCATCGAAACACGCCGCTTGAAGTGCGCGATGGCCTCGTGTTTTCGCGCGAGGAAACCGACGCGTTTGTTCCGATCGTACGTGGGGCGTTTGCTTCAGAAGTAGCGGTTCTGTCGACCTGCAACCGCACGGAGTTTTACCTGTTTGGCGCCGCTGAGAACTTGGATTGGAAAGCCTTTGCTCCGGTGGTCGGGCAGGCGAAATCAATCGTTCAAGGGGTTGCTCCGACGGCGTTTCGTGGCCGAGAAGCTGCACGCCACCTTTTCCGAGTCGCAGCCTCGATCGAGTCACTGGCACTCGGTGAAGACCAGATTTTGGCGCAGGTTAAAGAGGTTCACCGTCAGGTCTTGGAGGCGAGTGGCAAGTCCCCGGTGCTTGATCGCCTATGTCAGTTTGCCATCCGGGCCGGAAAACGTGTTCGAACCGAAACCGCTCTCTGCGACGGAGCGGTATCCATAAGTTCAGCCGCCGTGACACTCGCCAAGCAGATTTTTGGTGACTTCCACCCGTTAGAGATTGCGTTGATTGGTGCGGGAGAGACCAACGAGAGCGCTGCCGAACATTTCCGTGCGGCAGGGGCCTCGCGATTTGTCGTGGTCAACCGCAGCGCGGAGCGCGGCCAGGCCTTGGCCGAAAAATTTGCTGGCCGCTATGCTCCTTTAGAGGACCTCGAAGCCGTACTTCGCAAGGCCGATATCGCCGTGTTTGCGACAGGATCTCCAACGCATCTCGCCACGCGTGAGTCGATGAAACGTGTGATGAAGGCACGTGCGTTCCAGTCGATTTTTATGATTGATATCAGCAATCCTAGAAACGTTGCCCCCGATGTTGGTGATGTCTCAGGCGTCTTTTTGTTTAACATCGACGATCTTGAGCAGGTCGTGCGCGATAACTTGAGAGAGCGTCAGGCCGAGATCCCCAAAGCCGAGGCCATCATCGAAGAGGTGTTGGACGATTGGGGCGCATGGATGCAGTCGATGCAGGTTCTTCCTACAATCGGGGACCTCGCAAAATTCTTTGAAGGAATTCGGCAGCAGGAACTCGAAAAACATCGTGGGAAGTTGAGTGACGAAGAGCTGGCGGTCATGGAGTCCTTTTCGAAAGGCATGGTGAAAAAGCTGCTTCATAATCCGATTTCGTTCCTTCGAAACGCAGCCGATCAAGGGCTTAGACCCGATGACCTACACACGATTAGGAATCTTTTTAAATTGGACGGTGACGAATGAAACACCTGCGCCTCGTAAGTCGAAAATCGAAACTCGCCCTGTGGCAGACGAATAATATCGCGGATTTGTTGATGGCTGCACATCCTGGGCTGACGACCGAAATCGTCACCATGGACACGATAGGCGACCGGATCACTGACGTGCCGCTGCCAAAAATTGGTGCCAAAGGTCTTTTCACACAGGAACTCGAACAAGCGCTGCTCGACGGTTCGGCTGATATCGCTGTTCATTCGCTCAAGGATCTCCAAACGGAGCTTCCCGAAGAACTTGCGTACGTCGGTTCACCGCTTCGTGCGGCCCCCACGGACGCCTTCATTTCGACAAAATGGAAGTGTTTTGCAGACGTGCCCGCCGACGCGGTCATCGCCACCGGCAGCATGCGACGTAAATCGCAGCTGTTGAGCGTTAAGCCTGACCTGCGATTTGAGAGCCTGCGCGGCAATATTGGAACGCGCTTGCGAAAACTCGATGAATTTGGCTGGGATGCAATCATCATGGCGACCGCCGCGCTTGAGCGACTCGAACGACCTGATCTTGTGGCCGAAGAACTCGACCCAGCGGTCTTTGTTCCTGCTGTTTCCCAGGGCGCTATTGGCCTGGAAGCTCGCCGTGATCGTCAAGATATCAAAGACCTGCTAGCCCCGATTCTGCACGCTGCGACCGTGAAAGCCGTCGAGGCTGAACGAACCTTCATGCGCGCGCTCGAGGGGGGCTGCTCGGTCGCCTTGGGGGCCCACTGCATTCAGATCGGCGACCAATGGTCGTTTAGAGCATGGGTCGGGAACGAGGACGGCCAGCGAACACTAAACGAGGCCACACAAGGTCCGGATCCTGTGGCGTTGGCACATGCGATGGTCCTGGATTTCCGGCAAAAAGGTGCCCTCGAAAT
>JBBKVQ010000330.1:0-3801 GCA_037968515.1 Bradymonadaceae bacterium | reverse complement strand
CAGCGCATGATTATCGGTCGCGAGATCATGAAAGAACTGAAGTAAATCCTCTGTCCGATTTTGCTTAGAATGAACCGATGCCGGCTTCGATTCTCTTCGATGACCGGCGTTTTTATGTTCACTCCCTTTTTTAATAGCTGGTGAGCGGGGTCGTCTAGTTTGTCGGAAATTCGACAAGTTTTTGGTGGCTCTATGAAAGTATATCTAATCATGATGGCAATCGTCGGACTCTGTGCTGGTGCGTGCGCCAGCAACAACGAACTCCGGATGGACCCGGTTTCGGGTGCCACCATTATGGAGCCTGGGGAGTTTCGAGAGGACACTGGCTCGTCTTCGCGTGCCGGCGAAACAATCAAAGTCACGGGTCATCAAGACATCAATTACATCCCTGACTGCTGGAACGGGATTACGCGGCAGAATCCTTGGTACAGCGGGAGACTCCAAGGCAACCAAATACGCATATACATCAGTGGACAGGATGGCGACCCAGACGGACCAGATTGGGAGCCTTCTCCGACGACCACGGCCTCATTCGAGATTCTGAAGTCGACCCACGAGGAACTCGTTCTAAAGAGCTTGGATTCTAACCTGAAGATTGAAGGGTCGGTCGTCACGTTCAGAAAAGTTTGAATCAAGTCACAGTCCGCGCGTCACTATGGGTGAATCATCGCCCCGCTCCCACTCCAATCCATTAGCCGATATGAAACACCTTATCTTCCTTCCGCTCGTCGCACTTGCCGCTTGTTCACTCGATGTTACGCCCGCTAATCCGGTAGCAGTCGCTCCTGAGTCGGACGCCGTAATCCCAGTGAACCGGCTCGAAGCTCCGGCCGCCCCAAGCATGCCAATCGTGCAACCGAAGCTGGTTTTCGACCATGTTTGGCGGGCGCGTTTTGAAGGAGAGCGTGGAGACGTTCCGCGGGTTTCGTTGCTGGAAAACGACATAAATTTTAAAAAACTCCCGGAATTCCTTTGCAGCCGCACTCTCGGCCCCATCGGGGAGACCATCGTTGCGCTGAATAGTTCTTACAACGACCTTCAAGAAGCCGGTGATATGTGTTGGGCTCGCGTTGTGTCCGGTGGCGTCGGCAATTGGCTTGAGCTGGCTGCAGTCAAAGACTCCCACCTACCAAAGGACTGGAAACGTGCGACGACCAAATTGCCTGACACAGGGACGCTCGTTGGGCTGGCCGGTCTCACGACGGTCACCGCGCTTCATGAACAGTCGGATAGCGGTCCGTCGCTCACGTTGCAGGGATGGACGTCGGAGGCCGAACTGCGGTGGACTCGAACCATCTCGGCGCACCCATCATGGCCAAGGTGGACCCCGACTGGGCTGTTGCTCATCGAGACGCAAGGCGCTAACGGCTCGGCTGGCCTGACAGTCTTGGATCCCAAGACTGGTGACGTGGTGGGAACAAGAGAGCTTGATCAACGGCTTCAACGGATTGTTAATGACCCATGGGCTCTCGTTTTAAGATCCCGAACGGCTGAATGGAACACTGCCCAATGGCCGCCTAACGCCAAGGGGGACCTCGTGACGGCCGGGTTGCGAGTCGAGCACCAAACTGACTTCTATCTCAAATACGACGTCTACGACGTCGAAACCAAGGTTCGGCTGTGGGGCAAGAGTATAAACCCCGGTAAGGGCAAGCGAATGTTGTTCGTAGATGTCGAAGGTCCCTGGCTGCTGGTCTCGATCGTGTCCGGAGCCGGCGATTGGAAGCACAGCGCGTCTCCCACTGAGGTATTGACGAAACAGCTTGACGGAGAAGTTCTCGCCTACGAGCTTGCGACGGGTAAATTGGTGGGAGACTGGGACTACAAACGGATGAACCCAAGATAGAGATATCGGAAGGAGCAGAATACCACGTTGGCGCAGATCTCGATTTGCGATGATTGGAATTCCTTTCAGGTTTGTCGCCCGTCCGAGCATCTGCGCTGCGTGAGTACTCCGTCGAGGTCATAGCTTTGGATGGTTCCGGGAACTTGTTTCACGTGGAACGACTTCGCTAGGTCAAATCTCTGAAACTTCGTCGTGGACTGCTGCAGGATTTCGGCGTCGAGGAAGATGTTGGCCTCAACGTCTGGCGGAATCTCTGCGGAAGTCCAGGTTGCGAATGGAAAGGCCAGCGCCCATCCATCGGTCATCGGAAACCGACCATATGAACGGCGGAATCATTTGAATTTATTGAGTGAAGGTGAGTCAAACGTGTAACATTCTCGCAACCTTAAGTTTAGATCTGGCGATGGATTCGAAAGCATTCTTTTTGAATTTCGTTGCCAGAGCCGTAACCACGAACAAACACGGACATTACATGAGTCAAAACATGGGCAAAGTTATCGCAGCAGCGTTCTTTCTATCGGGCGGCTTTGTATTCACAAGTTCCGCCTTTGCTGCAGAGCCTGAATGCGTTGTGGTCGTTGATCGTCAGCTAAAAGATGTGAACAAAGGAATCGAAAAACTTCGAGAGAAGGTAAAGTCCGGAAGTCCTCGAAGCGTGATTGACCGCGATATGATGAGGTTCGACAGCTCGGTCGCGGGGTTAAAGGCGAATCTAGAGTCCTGTAAGACCGAAAATCCATCTGCTGATCTCAGTCAGTTTGACCAGAAAGTCGCCAAGTCGGTCTCAGAGTATGAAGCTCTTAAGGCAGGGGAGACCAAGACCAAGCAGTTGCAGGCGGCTAAGAAAAGCTGGATGGACGTCAACAAATATAAATCGTATTTGCAGAAATTCCCCTCGAGCCAACCCTCGAAACTGGATCACTCAGCGGCGTTTATCTTTAGCCGGGAAGAGGTTCTAGAGGCTCAAAGTGACGCGTCAGCGGACGAGCCTTTGAAGAATGCGTTGGTGGATTTTGTGACGCTTCTTACCTCGGAAGTGACGAAGAAGAACTTCAAGTCCACGATCGACGATACTGTAGGTCAATTGGACAAGAAAGGGGCCAAAACAGACCTTGAAGCCATCATCAAAGACCTCACCCACATGCAGACAGTCTTTGCACCTAACGACCCAAATCTTTCAGCTTTGGTGTTGGAAGCAAATGACGGGTTGAAAGGGCTTTAGGTCATAGGTCGCGAAATCAAGAAAGAGATCAAGTAGTCACGTTTCAGTTTCGTTCGGTACGAGTAGAAGCCGGTCTCGACTCTGGCCGTGCAAGGCTATCCGAAAATGATTGAGAAATTCGGCGTGGTTATTTTCGTGCTGCTCCTCTGTGCGTGCGATCGCTCCGAAGAACATGTGGAGTGCGTGGACAAGTGGGAGCGAACCATTCTCTGTCCGCCGGACGGCGTTACGATCGAAGTGCTCGAAAGTCGCCGGCATGAATATCCTGATGCAACCGAAGGCTTGTGCAAGGAGCCGCCCGACGGAAGTTCGATTGGGGTCTTTCACGCCGCCAATCTGGTGTTCGTCGTCCTGCATAAAATGCGAGCCTCAGCGCCCTCTCGATGGGCGTCCTGCGCCGGTTCTCAGATCTGAGACGATTAGGCTGCATTGAACGGTCAGACCAAGATGCCACAAATCAAATCCGGCGTTGGCGCCGGAATTCTGCGCGGCATCGACCTGGGTCGGTTCAGGTCGTTTACCTACCTAAATCTTTCCTAACGAAGGATGAGCGCTTCTATTGCGGTTTTTCGTGTTAGTCGGGTTTTTCGAATAATACGAAAAGCCGCAAGCACGGTCGGTAGTGGGCCAAGTAACGAGCGTACGAAGGCGAGGTTCGGAAATGGGCAGGTGGCAATAGAAGGATGATGATGTCCGACTCCAAGCCTTCGAACTCCGATATCGGAAGATGCAG
>JBBKVQ010000329.1:0-11246 GCA_037968515.1 Bradymonadaceae bacterium | reverse complement strand
ATATGGTATTTGGCGTGGCCGGACGTGATGAAGATTTTCTGCCCGGTTAAAAACCAATTCCCACCGTTACTTTGTACGGCGCGGGTTCGAAGCGCCCCCATGTCTGAGCCCGCGTCAGGTTCAGTGATATCCATCGCGCCCCACGCGTTGCCTGTCATCATCTCGCGAATTTCCGCGTCGAATCGGGTCTTAAGAATCTGGCCGTCCTTGAACTCGGTCGTGCCCTCGGACATCGAATAGACGAGCAACGCCATCCCGATTCCAAAATGGAAGCTGTGATGGGTCATCACCGAAACGTCGGCGCGGGCAAACATCTCGGCACACGCCATGGTGATGATATGCGGCGCATTCATGCCGCCAAGTTCCCGTGGAAACCCCAGACCATGGAGTTCAAGCGCCTTAATCTGGTCAAAAATCTGTGTGAATTCTTTGGGGTGTACAACCTCACCATCCACCAATTCGGGCTTATTTTTGTCGATCGCAGGCACTCGAGGCGCGATTTCATCGGCCACAAATTGCCCCACCATCTGCAGGACTTCCTTATAAAAATCGAGCGCATCCTCCAAGTTCTCGTGACCATCGGCGTGCTTGAACTTGGCTTCGGTCAGCTCCACCAAGGGTTGCCAGTTGATGCCCTTTTCGATGTGAAACTGCAGATCGGAATTATCCGTATAAAAATTACCCATGATTTCCCTCCAAATAATCGTTACTAAATAAGGCTGTGCGGGCGATTCGAGTGACCTCGATAACCTGACGCGCCATAGCTGAATCGTCACCCCGCGCATGAAAAACATGGGCGGTGGCGACCCCGCCGATCACCATCTGAATCACATTCGAGATGTAGACTTCTGGGTCTACCTCGGCGCGAATCAACCCGTCGATTTGTCCTCGACGGATATAGTCGGCCAGCAAGGCAATCCAAGGCGCGAGGAACCCGCCGAGTTGAAGGCTGAGTTCCTCGGGGCGGTCTAGAATCTCGCGATAGAGCAGTCTTGCGCGCGAAGGGTCAGCGTCAAAAAACGCGATAACCTCGGCCACCAGGGCTTCAAATCGACGCTCACCGCTTGTAGCTACGCTTAAGATTTGGGGCAGGACCTCGGCCCAATGGTCCATCAGTCTCGCCAATACAGCGTCGCGAAGCACGACCTTGGATGGATAATGATAGAGCAACGACGGTTTACGAATGCCTACGGCCTCGGCGATGACCTGCAACGAAGTACCGTCATAACCTCGCTCCGCAAATAATGTATTTGCCGCGTCCAGAATCTGAATTGCTACATCTTCCATATTGCCTACCAAATGGTAGACATATGACTACTACTTGGTAGGCGCGAACACAATTCGGAGGGTGACAAGGCGAAGAGCCAAGAGTTCAGTCGCTGTCACAACAGGCGGTCGAACGCCTCGATAGCGCTCAAAACCTGCGCGGGCGCCCTCCTTCGAAACGCGGGATGGTCTTGGCGACCGACGACCCAGAGCGTGATGCACATCGTGCGAAGGGCCCTAAACGTGTCGATCATTTCGAAATGGTGGGCGGGCGTCTCGAAATAAAGTTGGTATTCTTCGATCAGGCGTTGGCCGGGCTCAGGGCCAAGCTTCAGATGATTGAACGACGAAATGGCGACGGCCAAATCAAACATAAAATACCCAAATCCGGCGTCATCAAAATCGATCGGGACCGCGCCATCAGGCGTGAAGACGATATTTCGAAAATGCAGGTCGGCATGAATTAAATTGAAGGTATTCGGGCCGTGCCCCAAGCCTTCCGTTCGTCTTCGAATCTCGGCCTGTGCATTCTGAAAAGCCGTTAAGGCCGAGTCCGGAAGCAGATCGAAGCTGCCGCCCATCACTGGGTTCGCCCCGATTAGCCCTTCCACATCCAGGCGGGCACGGTCGAAATCGGACGGAGGCTCCCAACCAGCAACAAAACGATGCAATTGACCAAGCACACGACCGTATTCTGCCGCTGTGCTACCCGAAATTTTTGAAAGAAACCGACCGTGTGTCCAACGAAAGAGCACCATTCGACGAGGCTCAGCCTCGCCTTCGACGTCCACCAGCTGCACAAGCTCGCTACCAAAAGCCACGGGTTGTGGAACGCGCAAACCGGCATCATGCATGGCGTTCAACCAAACCAGTTCGGAACGAATTCGCTGCGTGGACTGATAACCACTGCGATGAATACGAACCAAGAAATGCCCATCGCCGGTCTTCAAACGATAAGTCGTGTTCTCGCCGTGTTGGATGAACTCTAGCTTTCCCGTCAAACCGCGCGCAGCGACACCCGCTGCAGCTGCTTTCCTAAGTCGCAGAATTTGCGCTCGATAGGTCAGGTCGGACCAGGTCATTTCGCAGCATCCAGGCTGGCGCGCGAGGGCAGCGCAGGCACCAACAGGAACCCTAACAGGGCAACACCGGTCAGCATGAGAATCGAATTCGAGAACCGAGCACCCGCTCCAAGCTGAAGGCCGACCCAACTAAGCGTCGAGGCATCCTGAAATTCAAGAGCGGTCACGGACATCGCGACACCTACTGCTCCGCCGATAAAGAAAATCATCATAAACATACCTGTCCCCACTCCAACCTGGGCGGGGGGCACAATTTGAGACACCGAGCTCACACATGGCGTTTGTATCATCGCAAAGCCCACGCCGTAGAGTCCCATACCAACACCAACACCCACAAGGCTTGCACCGGCATGATACGCGGTCACCAAGTTACCCAGTACGATAAATGAAAGCCCGAACGTGACCGGCCACCGCGGTCCCAAACGGTCCGCCAAAGCTCCGGCCCGAGTCGAAAGCAGCGCAATGGCGATGGCGCCAGGCAAGAGCACTGCCCCGATCATCGCCGGCGCAACATGATTCACCTGAGTCAGGAAAATCGGGACCAAAACGATCGTCCCAAACCGGGTCGCATTACTGACGAACGCCACAAAACACACGGCCAAATAGCGGATATTGGTCAAGACCTCGGTCGTGACGAAGGGGGTGTGCGCAAAACGAATCCAGATAAAAAACGAGATATGCAACACCAACGCAACACCGATATTGATGAGCAAAGACGGGGTTACACCGTGGTTCGACTCCAGAATATTAAAGCTGTAAATCGTCAGGGCGATGGCCGTGCCCAATAAAGTCGCCCCGACAAAATCAAAATGTGTTTTGGGACGCACATTCAGATACGAGGGCAATATCTTGAGACCGATGATTGCCGCGGGTAGCACCAGCGCGGTGCTCACAAAGATCGAACGCCATCCAAACCATTGGACCAATAATCCGCCCAGAAATGGCCCGATGCTGGCGGCGACTCCGACGACACTCATGATGACGCCCATCGCTTTCCCGCGACTTTTGGCAGGATATACCTTGGCGATGATCGTTGAGCCCAGCACCGGCATCGCGGCGGCACCCGCCCCCTGAAAAAGCCTCAAAGCGATGGCCACTTCGATCGACGGAGACATCGCCACGGCCAGGGATGTGAATCCAAAGATCAAAATCCCGACCAAATACAGATTCTTGATGCCAAACACGTCGCCAAGCCGGCCATTAATGGCCGAAAAAATCCCGAACGTCAGCGTATAACCCGTGACAATCCAGCCGTAGGTGCCTTCAGTGACGTTGAATTCTTTCCCGATATAAGGCAGCCCGACATTGATCATCGTGCCACTGACGACGGCCATAAAAACGACTGAAGCGATCAAGGGCAGCAAAAAAGGGGAGCGTTCGATTTCTTCTTGTGGGGCAGTCTGGGCGACCATGAAAAGCCTGGGCGAGAACGAGCAACGGCAATAGATGCGGCGTTGACCGGTTTGGATTCTGAAACTCGCTCAGTCCTGCCAGTTTACTTCCTTTGCAACCCGCCCGATTCGATCGCCCCACCACGTTATTTTTGCTTGCCCGACGCCACGAACCCACCAAGAATATTCGTCCAAATGATTCGAGGTTTTTCCACCAAAATGAGACGAAGAAAGCCCCATTGTGGACGCCTGACCGCGACCACTTAAATGGCGAACACGGCGATTTGCGGCTCCTTCGACAAGCTCTGCGCCATGCAATTCAAGCTCGAGATGAAGATCATGGACCAACTTCTTCTGGGTCGCGACATCGGTGATATGCGTGGGCAGATAACCGTCATTCCTGGTTCGCGCCGTAATTTTAAACAGACCTTCGATCTGCTCGACTCGGACGTCCAACTTGGGCAGCGGCAACGCCGACAAGTGATCGAGGGTAAAAGAAATCGTCGGAAGTAATTCGTCTTCAAGCATCCAGGCCGGAGAATTTCGAAACGAATAGAGCCAACGCCAACCGCCGACATCGACCGGACCCAGTTGGGGATGTTCTACCGGATGCCAATCAATAAACGCCTCTCCGCGCAGCTCGGTGTCATTCCATTTTAACAGGGCAATTTCGTCGTCTTCGGTGCGGTCTTTCCAGAAACCCAAAAGGTCTTTTGAAAAGTCGAGCCCCGCATGTTTGCTAGGCGACCACAGCTCCATCGTGAAACAATGCACGCCATAAGACTCGTAGGCCCAGTCGTCAAAAACACCCGTAATTGCCTTGATTTTATCGTAAGCAAAATCATGAAAGGTACTGATGCAGCGGAAACCCGACAGCTCTTCAAAACGCTTGCCAAGGACCTTGTACATCGACAAATCAAAGGGCGGCATTTCCGTATCTGGACGGTCGCTATACGGGCGCAGCAGTACCCCGGTATAGGTGTGATAGGTCAGAATTCCGCCGATATTTCGGTGGGAATTCAAAAAATCCACGACTGCTCGTGTTTCGGGCTCGCTTAACGGGTATGCCCCTGCGCCCACCTGCGAAGCCTCATGCTGCCATTTTGACGGGTAATTCCGGTTAAAATCTAGACCATGGGCATCGCGCGGACGGACGGGTCTTTTGGGATCTTCGAAGGCTGCGTCGTCAAATACGCCCTCGGCGTAGATATGAAAAAACGGACCCGTCTTATCCCAAGGCATGCGAGGCATCATCAGCCTTGGGTCCTTTTCACTGATTCGCCACGCGCCGTCTTCGGCTGGGACACGCATCTGAAGAATCAGCCCATCGCCGTCAATATCTTGTTCATTTAAGCCGGGATGGGGATGGGTTTCGGGCCAGAGTCTGCGCGCCGAACGGACATAATGTTCGTTTTTCAGAACGTATTCAGCACCATCGGCACTGATGCGCGGACAGATATACATCGCGCGGTCGGTCATCTGTTCGATAACGTCGGGCTCCTCCCAACGTCCCATAAGATGGTCAATGGTCAGCAGGCAGGCTTCGCAGCCCATGATTTCGCTGGCGTGGGTGTTTCCGTCGATCCAATAGGCCGGTTTTTCGCCCGCGTCACCCGTTTCAAAACGAGTGACCGAAACAACCCAGATATCCCGCCCCTCAGGAGTGTTTCCGATACTTTCCAGCCGGATTCGGTCTGGATAGTTGGTGCTCACATCCAGCAACCATGCGGTCATCTCGTCGTAAGAATGATAATGATTGCGGCGAAAACCAGTCATCGAAATCCATTTTAAAAATGAGCTTGGTGTATCTCAGCGCGCTTTACTGCGCACCGCTGAGCGCGGCGCCACCGATGGCGAGCCCAAAGATACCAAAATAGAGTGCTGCGATGGCGCAGGTGCCAAGAACAGACATCACAATATTGGCAATCGAGGCATAGAAACCCAGCTGGGTGATCATTTTACCTGCCTCGGGGCTCTGGCCTTTTTTGATGTTTCCGAGTTCGATCAACCCAAAAACTATCCCCAAAAATCCACCTAAGAGTGGCAGCACTGTCCACGACGAAATCCCGGCCAACAACGTCAACACGGCAAGGGTCGAAGCCTTGTCTGCTGCGGGTGCAGGCGGTTGCGAGGGCGGCGTGTAGTTCATAAATGAGTGGTTCATTATCTTCTCAGGAAAAAAGGACGTGTTGTTTCAAGAAATCGAGCACGGACTTATAAAAATGGTCGATATTCTCGGGGCGGCGCCAGCCATGCCCCTCGTCCTGGTAGACGTGGTATTCACATGGCACGCCACGGCCTCGCAGGGCACCAACGATCGCTTCGGCCTGATCCAGCGGTACGACTTTGTCTTCGGCGCCGTGGTAAACGGCAAGTGTGTCCGAAATCTTGTCGGCTTTGAAAATCGGAGACCGCGCTCGGTACAAGTCTGACGCGTCTGGCAAAGGGCCGACCAACATGTCGTTATACGCGGCCTCAAATTTGTGGGTCCCCATCGCCAAAGTGAAAAGGTTGGCAATGCCGTAAAGGCAAATGCCTGCCTTAAAAACCCCGGGGTGATCGGTCAACGCCTGAAGCACCGTGTAACCACCGGCGCTGCCGCCCATGATGACGATTTTTTTCGGGTCGGCCAGTCCGGCCTCGGCCAGAAAACGCGCAGCGCTCACGGCATCTTCCACGTCGGCCACGCCCCACTGCCCGAGCAGCGCGTCCTGATACTGACGCCCATAACCCGTGCTGCCTCGATAATTCACGTCCAACACGGCAAATCCACGTGTCGCAAAAAACTGGTTTTTTGCACTGTAGGCCGCAGTGGCCTGCGAGGTGGGGCCTCCATGAATCATCACGATTGCAGGGGGTTTTCCGGCAGCCTCAAAACGCTGATTCGTAGGGCTGTAGAAGTTGCCGTAGGCTTCGGTGGTGCCTTGCTTGCCGGCAACCAGCCAATGAACCCGCTCGATATGCGAAAGCTCGCTCACCGGAACGGTCTCAGCCGTCGCGCGACTCACGACGTGGTGTTCCTCGCCGGCCACCAACGTCACCACCCGAGGCGGAATGCGGCTTGCGGCACCAATGAACGCGATATCACCATAGGCAGAGGTCGTCGGCTGGCCAACAAACTCGTAAGCAGCCGCACCCGAAACCGTATGTTCTTCGCCGTTCAAATTCAGTTGCACCAACGAACCAACGCCTCGGTCGTTCTTACACGCATAAATCGACTCGGAATCATGGGCCCACGAAAGAAATCGCAGCCCTTGCACCCACGCCGGCCCGGCGTAATCAGCGTCCGCGGTCGACAGCTTCACGTTCACGCCTTTTTCCAGGTGAAACAGGAAAACCTGATTGGTTCCCAGCTCGTCGCTAAGGAACGCCAAGTACTTTCCATCGGGAGAAAAAGTGGGTTGTTGAACCGAAGTCTTTGGACCCCCCGCAATCACCTCGATGTCGCCTAGGCGCAATCCGGTTCCGGTGGTCTCGACCTTGGCGACCTCTAAGCGCGTTCCATCCCATGGCATATTTGGCTGGTCCCATGCGATCCAAGCCAGCTTTGTCCCGTCGTGGTTGAACGCGGGCTGCATGTAGAAATCGCCACCGACCACAATTTTTTGAGGCCACTGTTTTCCGTGGGCATCCACCACAGCAATGCCGTCGTATTTCCCGTCCGAAAAAACATACACAACCCAACGTCCATCGGGCGAAATCGTAGGCGACGCAATATCGTAACCCATCGCCGGACTGATTGGCCTGGGAGCCCCACCGGCTAATCCAACTCGCCACAGCCGTCCATCGCCCACAAAAACCGCAAAATCGATGTGCACATCGAATTCACCGCCACCGTACCCCACGCCCCCGCGGACGTTCACCGAACCCGAGATGTCTCTTGGAGCTTGGCCAAAAAGCTGCGCCACCAATACGCCCTCGGCGCCTCGGCCCTCGGACCACAGCAGCCATCGTCCTTCGCGCGACCAGCGCGCGTCATTGAGCCGTTTTTGCCCTGCCAGCATATCGGTCGTCACGGGACTCTCCCAGAGTCCGTGTAAACGTCGGGTTTTCATGAGAGTCGCCTAATCAAAGAAAGATGGTTGGAGCACAGGTCGAAACACCCGCGCCCACGATATATCGGCCTGTGTCTGGAAGTACTTCCTGCACAGAATTGTCGACGGGATTGACCTCAAACACACGGGTGCTGTTGTCTTCGAATCCCTTGTAAAAGACCCAGAAACGGCCGCCCCAGTGAGCAAACGCCCAAGCGTTGGCGTCGCCATCGAGCTCGATGGGAATGCTGCGGATTTCTTCGCCCGTCGCGGGCGTGACCTGAGCGACTCGCGGTGGGGCCGTGTTCGGGAAAAACGCCCACAGATCCGCATTTGCCGTGCCCGACATTTCTGGCCATCCACCAATGGTGCCGATTTCGGTCACCTCAAGGCTCGAAAGATTGATATAGCCAAATTGTGGGGCACCGCTGCCGATATCGCTTTCAGCTCCGCCTGCAATATAGAGGGTCTCCTCCGGGAATCCGGCTCGGTTCAACACAAATCCCATGCCGAAAACCTCAAACCCACGCTGGCCAGGCCGGAATGCGGTCGCCTCGCAGCTCGCGTCGGTAGTGCTGACCTTATAAAGGTCGCCTGAGCTGTACAAAACCCATGCGTTGGCGGTGCGGTCGACGCTCATCGAAAACGGCGTGTCGCCCAATGAAACCGGGCAATTTAACTGGCCAATATCTGTGAAGGTCAGGGTTTTGGCATCAAATCGAACCAATTTCCCTTGGTTTTCGGGCGTGTCGATATCGGCCTCGACCACGTAAACCGGGCGAGCTTCTTCCGGGCATTGATCGTTGACGTTGGTGGTGTTGTTGCCGCCAACGTTATTCGGCGAATTATTTGTCGTGCTGGTGTTATTGCCGCCAACGTTATTCACAGTGCCATTATTATTCGTCGAATTATTGGCAGTGTTGTCGATAACGATCGGCTTTTCTTTGGCGGCATCGTCGCCACATGCAGAAAGGCCAAGAAGTGCGCAACATGCCAGAGAGCGTGCCAGATAACGGATATTCATATGGACTCGTATTTACGTGATTTTTCGGTCGCTATCATGGCGCTTTGACCGCCGAATTTCAATGTTCGACACATTGAACTCGAATCGAAGATGAAATCTCGGATATTCCGTCATTCAACGCACACGGGCCAGCGACCCGCTTAGCCGCAGCAACGTAGGCGAACGTCGCGTTTTGGGGATCAACAAGTGCGAGCCCATGATCATCGATGAAGCCAAACACATTTGGATCAGGTTTCCCTTTGCCCGCCGTCCTAGAACCATCGTTTGCAAACAAGATTAGGTTCCCTCCGACGTCCGCTAATATCCACTTTCCGTTCGGTTTTCCGAACCTCTCGGCCTGCGGCCCAAGCTCCACGGCGCCGGTTTCCCAGTTCAGAACAGCCACGTAAGTCGTATTCTGACGGCGGACCGAAACGAAGCTTTTGGCCCCTGAGCCCCAATCGGCCAACTGGTCTGGCGATTCTAGAAACGAAACCGAGTCGTCGAGGGCCAACTGAGCACCTGTTTCGGGAAAATAAACTACCTGTGCTGCACCGCAAGTCAGCACCACACCGGCCGAACCGAAAGCGACGCCTGAAACCACACACCCCTTGGGCAAAGCGACTGGAACGAGCGCACCAGGTTTTTGAAGCTGATTCGTCTTCAGATCAACCCACGTATTGGACCCAAGCGGCAATAAGGCTCGGTCAAGCGGGATCACATGTTCGTCCTTCACCAATAACGAGGTCGACCGTCCATCAACCCCGTACTTACCGATGCTGCGGGCAAACCTCGGACACCAAGAACAGGCACACGAGGTCTTTTCCATGGGAAACCGGGCATCGATTTCGACCACTTTCATCGCGGCCCAACCAAAGGGCGTGGGCTCGGCACGCCACAACTTGCCTGATGCCTGCACTGTCTCTTCGGCGCCAGTTTTAAGATCTCGGATACGATATCGGTTTTCTGGCAACATCCACCCAAGCCAGCGGCCGCTGATATCAAACGCGGCGGCCCTAGGTTTCATGCAGGGGTTTCCCAGATCGGCCGTGAAATCGGCGTCGGCCAATATCGTCGACGCGCTCGTGTGGGCATCGAATAGAAAAAGCGCCACGCCAAGCTGGTAAACAAAAAACCGGGAGCTGGAGTCTGTGGCGATCAGTTCGTTTGGCGCGATCAATACGATGCCCTCACGATCTACAACCACCAGTCGAGGCGTGTCGCCCTCGGGCTCCCCGTGCTCGCCCACCCGTCCTTCAATCTTGCCATCTTTGTTGGTGTCACGGTCAAAAACCCGAAGAATGAACACGGTGCCTTTGGCGTCCGCCCACTCTACAAATCCCGGTTTTGAGGACAGGGTGGTCGTGACCAAACCGACCTGACGAAGCCCAAGAACGCCAGCCGGCTTGGGCGAGTCGGATTTGCAAGAGGTCAGAAATCCGACCAAAAAACATAAAGTCAGGCAGACAAGCATCGGGCCGATGAACCAGTTATCACGCCGCGCAACGGAGGAACTTGACCCAGACCAATGTGGTTTGGTACCTTCCGCGCCATCCTTTACGTTGACATAACAAAATTTGGAAAAGCCCTGTGTATTCGGGCGATCTTGGAGAAGAATCATGAGAAACAGTTTTAAAATTGGTGTAGCTCTCGCTCTTGTTGCTGGTCTTGCCGCTTGTGGTGACGACGAGAAAACTACGTCGAATAATGCCAACCCCAACAATACGACCAACAACAACACGACGAACACCAATAATACGACCACGCCCAACAACACCACGAACAACGACACAAACAACGACACAAATAACGGAACCGTTGGGGTAGCTCCTGAGCCTCCAAAGTGTGGCGATGTGGATGAGCCAGCACGTTGTTCGGTCACGCCTGCGGGCTACACCTGGGGCACTGCTTCGCTGATCAACAGCTTCGCAGTGGCTTCGGACGAAGACGCATGCTGCTTCGATTTCACTGGCGAAGGCGACAACGACAACGCCCTCGGTGCAGTTCTCGCGCTTGTCGGCCTCGACAGCGTCAACGGCTCAATTGCCGACAGCATCGCTTCGGGCTCACTCGCACTCGCACTCGAGCATGACGGCCTCGACAACCTCGATTCGGGTGATTTCACCGTCAACTTCTGGCTCAGCCAGTGGGACGGCATCACCGAGATCGACCCAGACGGAAACAACACCGTCCTTATCGATCCGGTTTCGATTGATCAAGGCGTTCAGCCAAAAGCCTACGTCCCGAATGGCGTCCTCGCGGCAAACAAGGTCGAAGCTGGTCCAGGAAAGATCGTCATCAATATCGAGCTCTTCGGAAGCTCGCTTGCACTCGCCATCTCGGGCGCACAGCTTACCGCTAACGTTGACCCAGCAAAGAGCGCTCTTGATACCGGCGTTGCTCTTACCAGCGGCAAAATCGGCGGATACGTCAAGGTTACCGACATCATCGACGCGGTTAACGTGTTCGC
>JBBKVQ010000328.1:0-2526 GCA_037968515.1 Bradymonadaceae bacterium | reverse complement strand
CTGTATTCGAGCCGTAAGCTCGAGATGGGACTGATGGATTACGACGACTTGCTTCTGAACTGGAAGCGACTGCTCGTGGAGTTCCCTGATGTTCGCGAAAACCTGACGCAGCGCTTTCAACACGTGCTCGTCGACGAGTATCAAGACACCAACCATATCCAGGGCGAGATCATCGACCTGATGGCGGCCAAACACGGCAATCTGATGGTGGTCGGTGATGATTGTCAGAGCATTTACCGGTTCCGCGGGGCAGAATATCGAAACATCCTCGAGTTCCCTCAGCGCTACGCGGGCTGCCGTATGTACAGGCTCGAGACAAATTACCGGTCCACTCCCGAAATCTTAAAACTCGCCAATGTCTCGATTGCTAAAAATCGTCACCAATTCGAAAAAACACTCGTGGCCAGCCGACCGAGCGGTCCAAAACCCGCGGTGGTGCAGGTCGCGGACGTTCATCAACAGGGCGAATTCATCTGCCAGCGCATCCTCGAATTGGCCGATGAAGGGATTCGACTCAACGAAATGGCAGTCTTGTACCGGGCGCATCACCACTCGATGGAACTGCAGATCGAGATGGGCAAACGCGGGATTCCTTTTGTGGTGCGGTCGGGTGTTCGGTTTTTCGAGCAGGCCCATATCAAAGACGTGCTCGCCTACTTGAAGTTTGTCTTTAACCCCAAAGACGAGCTCAGCTTCCTAAGGCTCTCCCAGCATTTCCCGGGAATTGGGTCGGCGCGTGCAAAACAGCTGTGGCAGCTGTCTTCGAACGCTTCGGATCGTCTGTCTGGGATCTGCGAAAATGATGCAGCGGACTTGTTGCCCTCGAGGGCACGTGCGGGCTGGGCAAGCGCGCGAGGCCTGCTGTCCACCCTGAAGAAGCAACGTTTGTCCGGGACACCGGGCGAACTCGTGGAGGCCATTCATACCGGCGCCTACCGTGGCTACATGGAGCGGACTTTCGAAGACCAGCTCCAAAACAGAATTGGAGATTTGGAGCAACTGGCCAATTACGCCTCGCAATTCGATGACCTTGATCGGTTTTTGGGTGAAATCAGCCTGATGTCCTCGATCGCTGGCCAGGACATCGTGGTCGGTGGCCAACAACCCGACGAATTCATCACGCTGTCGTCGATTCATCAGGCCAAAGGTCTTGAATGGGCAGCGGTTTTTGTCCTCTGGTTGTCTGACGGCCATTTCCCGAGCGCTTCCTCAATGAGCGAAATCGACGGCCTTGAAGAAGAACGACGACTCTTCTATGTCGCGACAACCCGAGCACGAGATGACCTGCATCTGTGTCATGTCTACCGCCAGTTCACCCGCGATCGAGGGACCGTCCTGTTGCGTGAGTCCCCGTTCATTTTGGAACTTCGCTCCGAGAGCGACCTTCCCTTCGAAGACTGGGTCTTGGAGACCGAGCATGCTTGACAGCAAGTAGGCGCTCGGTTCACCTACTCTCGCTATTTTCCCGAGGTCCCGATGAGTTTCCAAGGTGCTTTTACGGCGTTGATTACGCCGTTTCGAAATAATGAAATCGATTTTGCTGCGTTAGACGCGCTGGTCGAACGGCAGATCGCGGGCGGCATCGACGGACTGGTGCCTTGCGGCACAACGGGCGAGTCAGCGACGATGTCGGCAAACGAGCGGTTGGCTGTGATTCAACGTGTGGTCGACGTCACAAAAGGACGTGTGCCGATCATCGCTGGGACTGGCACAAACGACACCATCGAGACCACTCGGTTCACCCAACTGGTTTCGAAGATTTCCGGTGTGGACGCCGCTTTAGTGGTTGCCCCGTACTACAACAAACCGGGCCAACGAGGCATCATTGCTCACTTTGAGCACGTCGCCGACCATGGTGGTTTGCCCGTCGTTGTTTACAACGTGCCGGGACGCACGGTCGTCAGCACGACAGCCGAGACCGTCGCCACCTTGGCGCGTCATCCCAATATTGTAGGCATCAAAGAGGCTTCGGCCGACATGAACCTGGACACCGAAATCTTTCAGAAAGTGCCAGCGGACTTCTCGCTGCTTTCTGGTGATGATTTTACCACGTTTCAGTTTGTGACGATGGGCGGCGCCGGTTGTATTTCTGTGGTTTCGAATATCGCACCAAAGATGGTCCATGACCTGGTCGACGCGGCGCAGCGAGGTGACTTGGTCAACGCTCGCTTGCTGCATAATCGTGTGCATTCCTTGGGCAAGGTCCTGTTTTCCGACGCCAACCCTGTGCCCACAAAAACCGCTGCAAGACTGCTGGGCTGGTGCTCCGATGAAGCACGACTTCCGTTGTATACTGGGGACGAAGCCCTGACCGAGCGAGTAGCGGTTGCGCTGCGTGAAGCCGGATTGATGCAATGATTCGCGTGGGCCTAGTCGGAGCCAACGGACGGATGGGAACAGCGATTCGTGAACACGCCACCGAATGGCTCGATCTGAAGGTCACGCTGGCGTTCGTGTCGCCGCGTTCCGAACTGAAATTACCAGAAGTCCGGCACCACAGCGGCGAACTCCAGAACGTGGACGTCG
>JBBKVQ010000327.1:0-4227 GCA_037968515.1 Bradymonadaceae bacterium | reverse complement strand
CAGATGGTTCAGGGCTCACCCGCAATGAAGTTTTATTGCGAACAGTGCAACACCAAGTACTCCATCGCCGAAGAAAAGGTACGAGGAAAGGTTCTAAAAGTTCGCTGCAAAAGTTGCGGCAACATTATCACTGTGCGCGATCCCGAGGCACCGACACCTGCTGCGCAGGAGCCGGGTGTTTCCGCACGCCCCCAGCCGCCAAAGCCGCCTGGAACCGCGCCTCGAATCCCTCAAACAAATTGGTATTATTCAGTCAACGGCCAGTCGAGCGCCCCGATGGATTTGGATGTGCTCAAGGCACGTTACGAAACCGGAGAACTTGGCGATGAGTCGTACGTCTGGCACGAATCAATCATCGAATGGAAGCCCGTTCGAGACGTCGACATTTTCGAAGCGGCATTGGCCAAAGGTCAGGCGATTCGGCCCCGCGCAAAGACCATCGGATTCACCGGAGCCCTAGAAGCGATCAAGGTAACTGACGCGCCGAAGGGCAAACAAGCCGGCATGGTTCCCGCTGCGGTGCGAACACCCGAAAGCCGACCCAAGTCGGTGACGCCAGAGCCCAGCCCGAAAATTGAGCCAGCGGAGCCGAGAGAAGATCGTTTGGAGCGTTTGCGCGAGAAACTGCGAAACGACGTACCCAAACCTACGGCGTCGTTGCCAGACCTCGCGGCGCCGAAAGTCGATCGGCCACAAGTTGAACCCGTGTTGCCGTTGCCGTCGAAAGCCCAAGCTGACACCTCAAACGCCAAGCTGACATTTGCGCCGGGCGTATCCAACGAGCCGGCCAAGCCGAAATTGCCTTCGTTTAATCCTCAACCGATGACATCAAGCACCTCAAACGTGTTTGAAGCGATCTCCGATGCCGAGGATACATCGAGCGACTCGGGCTTGATTCCGTTTTTCCCCGACGCGCCGAAACTCGAATCCTCGATGCAGACTTCGAAGTCAGCCAATCAGGATATGTCTGCAAGCCTTCTGATCCGCATCGACGAGATGCAGGGGCAGAATCGTAAACAGAAGCGGACGTTTGGTCTGGTGGCAGCCGGTGCCCTCGCGGCGTTGATTGGAGGAATCACTGTATATGCTCTGACTCCCGATTCGGCGCCGGCGCCTCTAGAAGCGCCCCCAAAAGCGGAATATCGGGCCCCGGTAGAAAAAACCTACTCCAGGGAAAAGCTCAGGGCTTTTTCCATGGAGCTTGGGGAAGAAGTCATTGGGCCGGATGAGCGGGCTGAAGATCTTGCGCCGGAAGACACCGCGGTGGAGGCAGTCGAGGCACCCAAGGTCGCGGTAAAAACGGTAGAAAAAGCCGAAACAGCGCCCAAGAAAGAAACAGGCTCGACGGTCAGCGTTAAGCGACCAGCCGAGGTTAAGGCCCCCGTGAAGGCTGAGCCTGCCCTGACCGCCCGAGAAGCGTTGCTGACTTACTCACCAACCCTTCGTCGTGATGACGGCGCCGAGATTAAGAGACCAGAAGACCAACTGACCGCAACTGCCGCGCGCCCCAAAACCTTAAGTAAGGAAGAAGCGCGAAAGGGCTTCAAGAGCATTCGACAGAGCATCTCGGTTTGTCGTGAACGACACATGAGGCGCGGAGCATCCTTTGCCGCGAAGAAGATCATCATCGCGATCACGGTGCAACCGGTTGGAAAAGTGTCGTCCTACAAGCTTGATCCTGCAGAGATCCGACTCACTGAGTTCGACACCTGCATGACGTCGCATATGGACCGCTGGAAATTTGCGGCGTGGGACGGTGTTGAAACCGAGATCAACTCATCCTTCGTTATTCAGTAGGGCTTCGCGAAGAAGTTCTCCATCCAACCTAACCGGGTGATTCGCTTCGGCCATCTGCAGAATCTTGTCCAAACACTGCAGGGCCTGAGGGGCAAACCCAGCCCTCGCAAAGTCTTCTGCGGCCTCAAAGATGCACTCGACATCTTCAGCCGCCCAGTCCATTAACGACATGTAGGCGGCTTCGGGATCTTCACGCAGAATCGACCAGCCGTGGACTCGTTTGAGCTCCAAACTTTTTGGGTAGGTCGTTTCAAATCGACCCGAAAAATGCCGGGCTTCGTCACTCGCTCCGGCATCAAAAAAAACGAATACGCACTGCGCCAAAACGGCTTCGGCATCCAAGTATTTGTTGTCGCCAAATGTGGGGGACTCGGCCAGCAATGTGGATGCAGTCGCAAATGCTTCGAGGTCTTGCCTGACGCGCACAGCGTACGCCCACAGATCAACGTCGGAGAGGCTCGACGGGTCCAAGGCCGCAATCGACGCCTCGGACGCGTAGATAATTTCTCGCACTGACCGCAGGGCCTCCTGGGGCATGGTGTCGAATGCATTCCATCGGAACCCTGCTTGTTCAAATGGGAATTCAGGATAGTTGTCTTCGATATCACTCAACATTTTGGACTCCGCATTCGCCGAAGATCGATTTGTACGTCGTTTTGCCGTCGATGGCGACCACTCGTGGCGTCGCGTCGCTCCCCCGCAAGAAGTGAAGCCCTGCCGCTTCCAAAACTTGCCGCGAGTTTACTGTTCGGCGTTGAGTCACGTTTTGCGTCCAGATGGTTCGAACGGTTGAGCTATTGGCCACGCTGTCGAGGGCGTTCATCAGGTCGCGTTCATCGTAAAAATCTCCCACGTTTTTTGTCGTGAGTAGTCGCTTCAGCCAAAGTGATACGTACCCTTCGTGATTGGGCGCTGCCATGTCAAAGGCGAGCCCCAACAGCACGCCAAGATCGTAAGGTAGGCGGGCTAGATCGCTTTCGCTTCCTCGTCCCTCTGTGCGCGCCGGGTTTCGCTCATAGGCGTCGGCAACACGGGCCAATTCCTCAAACACAAAGCGCTCGTCGATTGCCCCCGCCTTGCATGCGTTCACCAAGGCCAGGTAATGGGTGATGCCTTCCTTAAACCAGCGCGTCCGGGTCTCGTCATCAGGCCTTGGCACTACGCGGTGACCGTTCCACAAATGCAGCGCCTCGTGCCAGATCAGCAACTTCGTCGCCGAATCGGCCGCCGGCACCTTGGGCAACTCCAGAACAAATCCCCCGCGTCGCCCGAGTCCACCGATGCCGCCTTTTTCGGCATCGGCCATCGTACGAACAAAAACCTCGACATGCCCAAGATCCCCAAACGTGTTTCGGTACGACTCGACAGCCTCTCTAATCGAGCCGGCTAGTTCCCCATGACTGCCGCGCAGGTCGGGGCCGAATCCCATTTCGATCGTGGATGAAATTTGTTTGGTTTGCAGTGCTTCTCCTGACGCTAAAAACGCGTCACGCAGCCCCTGCCCATCGCTCGCAACAAACATTCTGACGCGCCGATCCGGCGTGGATCTGGACACGGCATCTTCGGTCTGTGGCCAAGTCGACACGACTCTCCACGCGAGTGGTGTGTGGAGTTCAACGTGGATATCCCGGCTTCGATCCAAGACTTGTTGGGCAGGCAGCACCAAGAAAGCAGGCCCATAGGCGCTCAGAATGCCATCTTCATATGAGACGTGAAGCGGAGACGAAGGGGCGCGAAGATCCACGCGATAGTGCAGTTCGACCCAAGGAAGTCCCTCAGAGTCGACCTCTACACGGCCATCTACGCGGTCAATCGTCATGAAACGTGCACCGTCAGGACCTCGCGCTCCCGCGATACTTATCCGTGACGCAAAATCATTTCGTCCTCCCCAAGATATCGGCAGAAAGAAACGTGTGGCCGCTGGAGGTTGAAAAAGCCGTACCTGAACTTCAAGGTGAGAATCATTGACCTCAAGCCGGTACCAGAGCGCCCCGGAATTCGCAGACCGAGCGGCAGTTGCTGTAGCGTCCTGCTGCCCCACCAGCGCATCCTCCTGCGAGCGCTCAGGATTTGCGCAGGAGACAGCAAGCAATGCTAAGATGAAAAGGATAGGGGCCATGATGCGGACTCGAAGGTGTATCCACACTAGTTCGAAGTTATCGCAGGTCAAAGTATATCGCATTGGCACTCGGAGCGGGTTTGACTGCCTTGCCCTGATATTCCAAGAGTGTATATATAGTCCACTCTTGTCATATTCCCCGTGCTTCGGCGTACCATGTACAACATCTTGATCGTCGACGAAGAGGAGCACCTGCTCTGGGCCCTTGAGAAGAACCTGTTTCCCGATCGAGACGACATCCATGTGGTGACGGCCAACAGCGGGGAACAAGGCCTTGAGGCCCTTCAAGCTGGTGACGTCGACCTACTGGT
>JBBKVQ010000326.1:0-4633 GCA_037968515.1 Bradymonadaceae bacterium | reverse complement strand
CCCCTGTGCAGACTGGAGACATCTATCTGATTTCCGGGGAGTTTCGACGCGACGTGCTGGAGGCTAACTATTGTCATGGCTGGACTCTATTTCGCGGAAACCCAGATGCTCCGCATGAGGACCAAAGATCTGAAAAGATCATCAAAACCTATAGTCCGCTGGTGTCGAAATGGCTGAAGGAAGGAGCCTGCCCGGACAACGGAGTGACCTACCGGCTATTTGTTGATGAATTGGGAAAAGTCACCACAGACGAGGCATGCCTGACCTCGAAGATCCCCAAAGAACTAAAGGCTGAGGCTCCAATCGGTGGTCCGTCAGAATTGATCGTTCGTCTGGAAAGCGGAGCCGATCCCGAGATGACCATCGGCCCCGGGAAGTTCTCGCGTTCTGGGTTCTGGTATGAGCTGACCAATCCCGAGTTTTTTGAGAAAGGCTCGAACGAGGAGTCTTTTCTTCGGCTTAAGCTTGGTCAGGAGTCCCCGACCAACAAGTCGAATGCCGTTCGTTTTTTGTGTGAGAGTTATGGCGTTGCGGAAGCCGAGGAGTTTTTCAAGAAGCGGGTTCCTCGGACTGATGAAGACGCGAACCTAGAGATGGTGCTTTGTGCGCTCAATCACGAGGACAGCGAGCTTGCGCAGCGATACGTCGCTCATGTCGGCTTTAAACGCGTGGACTGGCTGCGCGAAGTGATCAAGCTTGCGGCAGATAAAAAGGCACTCGCTGACACCGGATGGACGGCCGACGATTATCTTCAAAAGCTTGCTGCCTCTGGGGTCGACTATGCATCCTGCGCCGTCTTGCTCGACTGGCTGGCAGAAGCGCTGGTGACTCGGTCTGGCACAAAAACCGAAGACAAATTACTTGCAGCTTTAGCTCTTTCTCGGGCCAATGTTGTTGCTCAGAACCCAGATGTGAAACGAATTCGGCAGGCGCTGAAATACAACCCCCAAACCCGAGCCGAGACGCTTCCGCAATGGGTCCCGCGCGATATCAGATTTGGAGTGGAGCGTTATGGACGCGAAACCCCGAAAGGCCCCGGTTTAGAAGAACTTCGGTTACTAGTCGCAAAGATGGACCAGGGGGCTAGTGCGGACGAGAGCGAGACACCAAATGCTGGCCCACCCCCGCAAGCTGAAGGGCGCGTCGAAATTGTGCCTCCTAACAACGAGGCGGAAACTAAGGCCAATGATTTTGAAGATTCGGTTCCGCTGACTCAATATTATGCGGTCACAGCAGGATTGGTCATTGCTGCTTTTGGTGGTGGTTTTCTGTTTGGACGCCAAAAATAGTCACTCCATCAGGCCCAGCAGGGAAGGTGAGCGTTTGACCCGGCGGCACGCATCGTGCCGAGCCAGAACAACGACCCGAAAATCGGTTGACCCATTTAGGACAGCCGTCCACGATACGGGAAATTACTGCTATCTCCGGGGGCTCCATGAAACCGTCACTCCTTCATGAACGTGCATTCGAACGACTCGTCAACGACCAGTCGATGGATCCACGCGCACAAAATCTGGTGCTCGCCGCGTTTGAGGACAAGCTTGACGAATACCTTAGCAATCCGGTCGACCTTACAGAACGGCCCAAGGCGCCCCAAGCGGCCAAGATTCCGGGGGCGTTCATCAAGTCGCTCGAGGTTCAGTCGTTTCGCGGCATTGGGCCGACGACGAAGGTTCAATTTAAATGCAAACCGGGGCTGACGCTGATTGTGGGACGCAACGGCTCGGGTAAATCGTCGTTATCCGAGGCGCTCGAGGTCGCGTTGACCGGCAACACGCATCGGTGGGAGGGCAAGACGAATCAATGGCAGGCTGGGTGGCGTAATCTTCATGATAAAGGCCGGGCCACCATTTCAGCCTCGTTTATGATCGATGGGGATTCCGAGGCCATCGATGTCAAGCGCCAATGGGAGGCTGAGGCCGAGTTCAACGAGGGCAAGCTCAAGGTGACGCAGGCTCAAAAGGAGTATGCGGGCTTTGACGAAGTCGGTTGGGATACGGCCATCCAAACCTATCGGCCCATCCTCTCCTATAACGAGCTCGGTAATGCACTCAACAAGGGGCCATCGGGCTTATATGACAGCCTGCACGGCGTCTTGGGACTTGATGACCTCACGGCCGTCAAATCGCGTCTGTCGAGCTCTCGTAAAGCCTTGGAGGACCACAAAAAGAACTTTAAGACGGCAAAGGACTCCGCGAAGGCTCTCGCTGGGGCATCCAACGATGAAAGGGCGGTCGCGGCGGCAAAGATCTGGGCGGGGAACAAACACGATATCGACGCGCTCTACGGCTTGCATGAAGGCGAGTTGGAGGACGACTCGCAGTTGGCGAGCCTGAAGGTTTTGGAGGCGCTTAAGGCACCCGATGAAGCCAAGGTCCTTGAAGCGGTCGAGGCTCTAAATGAAGCCTTTGCCACCGAAGACGCGGTTCAAGAAGACCATCAGGATATCGACCCAGTGGTCTTGGGCCTTTTGCGTGAGGCCTTAAAATTCCACCAATCGCATGCAGACGCTTCCTGCCCCGTTTGCAGCACGGGAACCCTGGATTCTGCGTGGCAAGTCGGTGCGCAAAAGCGGCTCGACGATGCAAAAGCTTATTCAGACGCGGTGGAGGCAGCAAAACGACAGGTCAAAGCGGCCGTATACAACGCCCAACAAATCATTGGGGCCGCCAAGTTACGCGGTTCGGCTTCGGACGAATCTGTGAAGGCTGCCTACACCATATGGGCGACGACCGTCGGAGAACGCGAACTTGCGAATCACCTGATGCAGCAACACGAACCCTTGCGAATCGCCTATGAGGCTGCAGCGAATACTGCGCGAGTAGAGGTCGAACGCATCGAGACCGATTGGCGGCCTGTGCGCGACGCGAGCCGAAAAGCGCTGGAACTTTACGAGAAATTCCTGAATGTCGAAGATGATATCAAGGCGCTCAAATCCTCGGAAAATTGGATTAAGGAATTCGAAGGTATTTTGCGCGAAGAACGCTTTAATCCAATCGCCGAAAAAGCGCAGGAGATCTGGCGAGAGCTTCGAAATAACTCAAATGTTTCGATTTCAAATATCAGCCTCGCCGGGACTTCGACTCAGCGAAAAGTCGATATATCTGTTTCAGTGGACGACGCCGAAACGGCGGCTCTTGGCGTGATGAGCCAGGGCGAGCTGCACTCGATGTTGTTGAGCCTATTTTTGCCACGGGCGACGTTGGATGAAAGTCCGTTTCGTTTTGTGGTCATCGACGATCCCGTTCAGGCCATGGACCCCGCCAAAGTGGATGGCCTTGCGCGGGTGCTCGAAACCACGGCAAAGACGCATCAAGTCATCGTCCTTACACACGATACTCGCCTGGTGGATGCCATCCGACGGCTGCGAATCGATGCCGACGTGCGTAATGTGATTCGTCAGACGGAATCACGCGTGAGGGTTGAGCAGGGTAAACCGGCGGCTCAGCAGTATCTGGATGACGCGACGGACGTGCTCAGGAACCGCTCCGAAATGGCGCCGGAGATCGCCATGCAGGTGATTCCAGGACTTTGTCGTGGAGCGTTTGAGTCTGCATTTAAGGACCTGGCGTGGAACAAAATGCTGGCTGAGGGCGTCACGCACGATGACTGCGAAAAACATATTCGTGATTGTCACACCACCACCAATATTGCCCAGCTGGCGATGCTGGGTGTTGGCGGACAGGGCAATCTCTACAGCATTTTAAATAACAAATATAAAGGCTCTTTTGTCGATGTGTTGAAGATCACCATCGAACATGCGCATAAGGCCTATCGTGGCGATTTAGACGCATTATTGACGGATACACAGAGGGCATTGCGCGCCATGGGTGCCGTATGAATGTCTCGATTACTTTGGCCAACGCGCGGCAGATCTTGAACGCGGACGGTGGTCACACGCATGGCCGAGCCCGGGGTGCTTGCCTGATCGCGCGCCAGGCATTGGAGAGCGCAGTCGAAAAATATATCGAAGCGGCGTACGGCAAAATCAATCAACCGAGTTTCACCACGCAGCTGATTGTCATCGAACAGATGTCGTTGGACGACCCTATTCGGCATGCCCTCGCGCGGCGCATCGCGTGGACCTGGTCGGCGCTATCGTCAGCCTGCCATGCACACGGTTATCCCTTGGAGCCCACGCACGGGGAAGTGGAACGCTGGATCCAAACCATCGAGGAGTTTTCGCGATAGTCGGTTCATCGACGTATTTGTTTTCAAAGCAGGTCTGAGACAATTTTTGTGGAGCCTCTGTGCGCCACAAACTTTTTAGTGGAGCCTGTTTTCCATTTCACGCTCCACAAAGTCGGTTGTTGAGGTGTGGTGACTTCGGCTTAGACAATCTGCGGAAATCGCTCGAACGCTTGGTTCAAGAACGGCGCAGTTTGTGCTCCCCAGCCTTCAACAATCACCGAGGCCGCTGCCGCACCCAGGCGCGCCGCATCACGAGTTGGCCAGCCCAGCGCAAGGCCAAGCGACATGCCGGCGGCGAAGGTGTCGCCTGCACCCGTTGGGTCGATGCAATCGGTCAAAAAAACGCCGACTCTAAAGCTAGAGCCGTCTTCGTAAATCGTGCAGCCATGTTCACCATCTGTGACCGCGACGATGGGGACGGCTGATATAATTTGGTCTAAGA
>JBBKVQ010000325.1:0-37985 GCA_037968515.1 Bradymonadaceae bacterium | reverse complement strand
CGAATCGAGTTGAAATACAGGCCGGTGAAACCGTCGGTCGACCCAAATTTGGCACCCTTATCAAGCGCAGCCACATCTTTGAGACGTTTTTCGTCGCGTTTGTCCTGTGCGTACTGGAGGACAGACTTCTCGGAGAAAGCCAGAGTAGACAGAATGAAACGATCGCCGTTGATGAAAATACGGCCCGGTGCATCAGGGGTATTAAACTCGATGACCTGCCAGCCCTCGACCGGTTGATCATCAACCGCCACAGGGCGAAGCGTCGCAAGCGCAGCAAGCGGGCTCATCACCTTATTAACGATGTTGGTGACTGCTTCAGGTGACTTCAACTGGATCACGCCCAGCAGGCCAGCGTTCTTCATGATCTCCTGTGGATTGCCGCCCATGAGGTTCTTGGCGCCACCGCTGAGTCCGTAAAAGAACACGCCGACGTTGCCTGTCAGCTGGGTCAATACGTCAGCTTCCATGTCGAGGTTCACGCCCTCGCCCATGCCCTTGAGGTCCCTAAGTCGTGCTCGGCGCTCGTCTTCAGGCAGGCTCTTCAGGAAAATGTCCCATGCTTGCTGCCAATCAAATCCAAGACGAATCGCAAACAGCACGTTCTCGGTCGAATACCCGGTCCAATCGAGTTTTGCTTTCGACGCAGCCGCTGCCGCAAATGCTTTGGCGATCTCGGGCTTCAGGCCCGCATTGGCGCGGATTTCAAGAGTGTCTTTTTCAAGCTTCGCGCCAAATCCCGCGTATTCCACATTGGCTTTTGCCCACGATGCGGCCGCTTCGAGATTTGGATCCTCTTGGGTGGTTTTTTTAATGTCAGGCTGGTCCAAGTATGCCGGGGCGCTCAGGTAGACGGCCACCGTATATTTATTGGCGAGGTCCTTCTGGAAGCCCTTGAAACCGGCAGTCGAAGCCAGTGAGGTTTCTTTCTTTGTTCCTGCGATATCGGCGAGCACCAACGAAGCCGTTCCATCGTTGAGGGCCCCTTCTGCGCTGGTAGCCGGCATCACAACCTTGGCGACCTTGCCCTCGTATAGCCAAGCAATCTGCATCCCCGGATTATCGCTCAGCACCTTCATCTTGAAGCCGCCGACGTCCTCATTCTTGGTCACGCTCTGAATCTGAAAAGCCGCTTTGGCTTTTTCTGCCAGGACTTTTTCAAACTGCTGGCGATTCTCGACGTAGGTCATGAAGATGATTCGGCTTCGATACGCGCCAACAAGAGCGGTCGAATCCGGCGCAACTCCAGCACGGGCCCAAGACTCGCGGTCAAGCAGATCGATCCCAAATGACGATTGGAACTGCTTCTGGAAACCCTCGACAACCTGACCCTGAGGCAGACGTTCTTTAAGTTCGTTGGCCGCATCACGGGTCGCCTTGATGTCGGTGATGAAGATGCCTGCTTCAAGTTTGGCAGGCAGTTGCTCAGCGAGGTCGAGTACTCGGCCTTCAGCTGTCGCAGGAATCTTCCCTTCTTTACTGCCACAACCGCCATCACAGGCAGCCGTCCAAGTGAAGAGAACCAAGAGTAGAAGGACAATTCGTCCGTTTTTCATCGTGAGCTCGGTGTCTATGCCCAAAGGGTCCAAATAGGCGCGCATTCAAGCACACCGACAAAAGGTCAGCAAGTCACGACAAAAACCGACGATTTCAAAGACACGAGTCATCGTTCGATGAGTTGCTCACCGAACCCGTGCGGATTGATTCAAAACTCCATTCAGGCTAGTTAAAGCCCCAAGACTGGAGGACGAGATGAAAATTGCGGTCATGGGAACTGGATACGTCGGCTTGGTAACAGGCGCGCTGCTGGCTGATGCCGGCAACACCGTTGTCTGCGTCGACATCGACGAAAAGAAAATCGCGATGCTTCGTGAGGGGCATATCCCGATTTACGAACATGGGCTTGAGTCGATCGTGCAGCGAAATCACGAAGACGGCCGTCTGTTGTTCACGACTGACGCTGGCGATGCCATTCGCAAGTCGAATATCGTGTTTATCGCTGTGGGAACTCCATCGGATCATGACGGTTCGGCGGACCTTAAATACGTTTTGAAGGTTGCCGAACAAATCGGCGACAACATGAACGCGACCAAGATCGTGATCTGCAAGAGCACCGTACCCGTGGGCACCTGCGACAAGGTGCAGGGCGTGATCGCTGGCCGCACCAACACACCATTCCATGTCGTTTCGAACCCTGAGTTCCTCAAAGAAGGCTCGGCCGTCAAAGACTTTCAGTCTCCTGACCGCGTCATCATTGGGTCGTCGGACAAAGAAGCCGCTGAAACCGTCGGCGAGTTGTACAAGCCGTTCATGCGACGCAACGACCGAATCGTCTACATGGACCTTCGTTCGGCCGAGATGACCAAATATGCGTCGAACGCGATGCTCGCGACGAAGATCTCGTTCATGAACGAGATCGCTAACCTATGCGATCGCGTCGGAGCCGACGTCGAGCATGTCCGTATCGGCATGAGTCTCGACGAGCGTATCGGCCCCCATTTCATTTTCCCAGGCGTAGGTTACGGCGGAAGCTGTTTCCCCAAAGACGTGCGGGCGCTGTCCCGGCTTGGGCACGAATACGACATGGAAACCGGTGTCCTCGATGCCGTCGAATCCATCAACGACCGCCAGAAACTTCGACTGGTGACGGCCGCTCGAGAATATTTCGGAAACTTAGAAGGCCGCACCTTCGCTGTCTGGGGATTGGCCTTCAAACCCAAGACCGATGACGTGCGTGAAGCCCCGGCATTGATTGGAATTCGTGCACTCGTGGCCGCCGGTGCCAAGGTTCAGGCATCCGATCCTGTCGCGCTCGAGAACGCTCAAAAAGAGCTCGCAGACCTTGGTGATGCGGTAACCTTCGAACACGACGAATACGACGTCTTGGAAGGCGCCGACGCACTTTTGATCTTCACGGAATGGAATCAATACCGCAGCCCCGAATTCGACCGAATTCTGGGGTCGCTCAAGTCCCCCGTGATCTTTGATGGTCGCAATTTGTACAGTCCATCAAAAATGAAGAAGCTCGGCATCCATTACGACTGCATCGGACGACCCACAGTTTGACCACGACTCGCCAAAACCTGCTCGGGGCCTTGGCTTTGAGCTCCGCTTTTGCGTTCACTTTTTTGTCGCGTGACGCCCAAGCACAAGCCCCTCCGGCAGACTCCCCGGCAACCACAGGTGAAGTCAGCGGCGCGTTGGGATTTGGCCAAATCGGTGAAGACTACTTTTTGACCGTGCGGCTGGGCTTCGCAATGAAGTTACCGGTGCCACGTGTTGATTGCCTGCCGACGTCCTGCAGGACGACGCTTGGTTTTGGCGTTCAAGCCCCGTTGCGACTGCGCTTGATCGATAATGATCCGCAGCAGGAAGGAACGATTCGCGAAGAAGACTGGGACGAGCCCAGCGACTTTTTGCGCATTCTGCGTTTTGTCGAATACGGCAACCCCAATGAACCTATTCACGCTCGGATCGGTGAGCTGGGTGGGGTGACTTTGGGTCACGGCACCATCGTCAATTCCTATTATAATATGATCACACCGGACGCCTACCAGCTGGGGCTGCACACCAACGTGAACACCGTTTATGGCGGCGGGCAGGTGTTGATCGATAACTTGGTTTCGCCCTCGATTGTGGGCGTGCGTGTTTATGCACGGCCCTGGGCCTTTATAGACCGCGAAGCCTGGCTCAATCGCCTGGCAGTGGCTTTTAATACCGTGGTCGACCGCGACGCCCCACTCGAACTGCGGCGCGATATCAACGGGAATATCGTTGTTGACCCCAACGTAGCCCCTGAAGTTTCTGACGAACAAGCCACCGTGTTTAACGGGATCGACGTTGAACTAAACGTCGTGGATATGGAAAAAATCCAGGTCACGCCCTACACCGATTTGAATGTGCATTGGGGACAAAGCCCAGGCTGGCATCTTGGCACGCTCGTTGGGTTTCAGCCCATCGAAGGCCTCGGATTTTCGAGTCGGCTGGAATTACGGCTGATGGGCCAGCACTATTTGCCTGATTATGTTGGCACCCTCTATGAAATCGACCGCTACCAATACGATGGGTGGGGGACAACGATTCCTGCGCCTAAACTTCGCGTGGCCGCCAGTCAGACCCGCGGCACCGTCTGGGGAGGCTACGGAGACCTACAAGCGAGCTTCTTTGGCGTCGTGGTCGTGTCGGGAGCGTATGCGGATGCCGAAGGGCCTGACAACGCGATGATTCGCCTCAGGGCGCAACTGATGCAGATTGGACCGGTGTCCTTGGCTGCGATGTATTTCAAACAGAATTTTGATGGGCCCGAAGAAGCCTTCGACATCGATGGCGCATTGGGCGTGGGTGAAGCCCGTGTCTTTGTGTTCGGGCCGCTCTATGTGGGAGCCGAATTCTCGCGATTATGGCGCCTCGCTGACGACGGCAGATACGAAAATATAGACCAATGGAATGTCGCCGCAGGGGCGGCCTTCACATTCTGAGACTCAAGGAATCCCGTGAATCAAAAAGTGACTGAAAAAAAACGAAGTGGAATGTTCTGGGTGATGATTGGCTGCGGGGGCCTGTTGGTCTTTGGCGTGCCCGTCATCGGCATTCTAGCGGCAATCGCGATTCCAGCTTTCTTGCGTTATATCAAACAATCGAAGGTCGCGGAGTCAACGAGCATCACCCGAATGATATCGAACGCGGCGATTAGCCACTATGCCGAACATTGCGTGTTCCCACCTTCAGCCGCACCATCGGGCGACGTCCCTCAAGGTGGCGCAAAAGTCGTAACAAATTTCAGCGGAAAGGGCTGGGACGAACTTCGTTTAGTTGATTCTGAACCCAAGTATTTCGCTTATCACACCGAAAATGAAGCGAACGTGTATCGTATTTTTGCCGTGACTGACTTCACAGCTGGCGACGCACAGCACACGTTGCAAGTTGACCTCAGTGGCGACCCGGCGACCTGTGAAGCTGTGGTTAGTGGCGATTTTGTTACGAACGAATTCGAGTAGTACCCGCCCCATGCAAAGCCTGTCATTTAAAGCCCAACATGTCGTGATTCTTAAACGACCCTCGAAACTGCGGCAGGTCTACGCCGCAATGCTCGGAGTGCTCGGCTTTTTGCCGTCTTTTCGCGATACACGTTCGGGCCGTCAAGCCATGAAAGCCTGGCGAATCGGTTTCATGGTCGCCGGCCTGATTGTGTTTTCGCTTGTGGACGACGACTGGCGCCTGACTGGAATTCCTATCGCTGCGCTGGCGCTTTTGTTGCCGCTGACCGAGATGCAGAAACGAAGCCTGATGGCTAAGATCAAGCTCCGCATGGAGGTCTCGGAACGCGTCACTCAAGAGGTCGAAGTGAGCTGGGACGGGCGACGGCTGGACATCAATACACCCGAAAAAATCCGAAGTATTTTGACCAAAAACGGAAGGTTTCACTCGTCGAATGCAGACGGTTTCAAGATCTGGAATTCCACCAAAAAAGTCGAAACCGTGGTTTTTGCCGACACCCCGGATATTGATGTGTTTGCCGCCGATCCGCAGGACGTCGAACGACTTCAGGCAGCGCTGCGAGAACTATGATGACGGTCGACGAAATCTTGGGTGAAGGCGGCCTGCTAAGCAAGGCCTTGGAGCGCTACGAGTTCAGGCCTCAACAGGTCAAGATGGGAAACGCCGTCACCGAGGCGCTACGCCGTCGGCGCCCCTTGATTGTCGAGGCCGCGACCGGCACGGGTAAGACACTGGCGTATCTTGTGCCAGCACTACTTTCGGGCAAACGAGTCGTCATCAGTACCGGAACTAAAGCCCTTCAAGAGCAGCTCTTTCACAAAGATATTCCGTTTTTACAAAAACATTGGCCAACCAAATTCGACGCCGTTTTACTGAAAGGCCGTCGCAACTATTTGTGTAAATTGCGTTTCGATCAAATGCGCGATTCGCCAAATTTCAGAAGCCGTGACGATGCGCGAATGTGGCCAAAAATTCTGTCGTGGGCCAAATACACACAGACCGGGGACCGCGCCGAGATTAACGGGCTTCCGGACGATTTCGCGACCTGGAATGACTTGTCCGTAGGCGCAGAAGCGTGCCTCGGCCAGAAATGTCCACACTTCGAAGAATGCCACATCACGAATGTGCGCAAGAAGGCATCAGAAGCGAAGATCATCGTGGTGAATCACCACCTGTTTTTTGCTGACCTCGCACTCAAGGACACCGGATTCGGCGAGATTCTGCCGGAGTTTGACGCACTAATTTTCGACGAAGCCCATCATGTGGAAAGCGTCGCGACGTCGTATTTCGGCATGCAAATGTCGAATTTCAAGATCCGCGAATTGGTCACCGATATCACCCGCGCGATCGAAACCGAAGACATCGTGGCCGACGCGATTAATGACGGCCTAAATGGCGTCGAAAAAGCCAGCGCGGCGTTTTTCTCGGTCGCGACGTTTGGCCTTTATGAAGGCCGCTACAACATGAGTGAAATCATGGAAGGCACGGCCGGCCCCATGATTAAGCCAGCGGCCGAAGAGCTATTGGATTCGTTGGACGAGCTAAAACGAGCGATTCAGAAAACCACCGGACTCGGTGAAATCGCCGTGCGCTTGGTCGGACGATGTGCCGAACAGCGCTCAGACCTAGCATTCATTCTAGAGGCTTCTGACGAAAAATACGTCTATTTTGTGGAAGTCCGCGACAAGGGTTTTTACCTGCAAGCGTCGCCGATCGACTTGGCAAAACTACTTCGCGATAAATTATTAAAAGCCCACGACCGGTTGGTGTTTACGTCGGCAACCCTTGCCACGGGCGGGAATTTCAAGTTTTTTGAAGATCGGCTTGGCATCAATGACAAACGCTTCGGCGACGATCTATCCAAATCATTCGACCGGCTGATTTTGGAGCCCGTTTTTGATTATACTCAACAGGCGATGGTCTACGTTCCACGGCGTCTTCCGCCACCCAACGACCCCGCTTGGATTGACGGCGTTTGTACGATTGTCGAGTACCTGTTGGAACTGACTGAGGGCCGCGCGTTTGTGCTCTTCACGAGCTACGCAAACATGAACAAAGTTTTTGAGCGACTCGTCCCCAAAATCCCCTACAAAGTCTTAAAACAAGGCGAAAAACCCAAGCGCGAACTGCTGGATGAATTCCGTTCGGATACCCATTCGGTTTTGTTTGCGACGTCTTCTTTTTGGGAAGGCGTTGACGTTGAAGGTGAGGCACTGAGCCTCGTGATCATCGATAAACTGCCCTTTGCGAGCCCCTCGGATCCGCTGACGAAGGCGCGCCTCGACCTCATCGACTCTAATGGTGGGTCTTCGTTTCATTCATTTTCGGTCCCGTCTGCCGCACTGACCTTGAAACAGGGTTTTGGACGATTGATCCGGTCGAAAAACGATCGGGGAATTGTCGCGATTCTGGATTCTAGAATCTTAAATAAAGGCTACGGGCGCCATTTCATCGATTCGTTGCCGCCGGCGCCACTCGCCCACAACGCATCTCAGGTGAAGGCGTGGTGGGCGAGTATTCAATCAGCGCAAGAGGCCAATCCGGTCGTCGACGTGAGCTGAGTGGAAAATAGAACGACCTATTTCCAGAACGCCGTTCTTTGCTTGGGTGCCAACCAAGCCCCCACCTTGTCTGGCAGTTCGACACTCTGAGTGATTTCAGTGGAGCTGTGGCCCAGCCCCACGAGCGCGACGCTTCCATCGGCCAGAACGACAAATTCACTTGCGTTGATGTCGCCATGAACCGCTCCACATGAATGCAGTGGCTCCAAGGACATTGATGCCTCCAGGATGGCTTTAAACGCCGCGCCTTCGCTGGCTTTCACCCCTGCCAAAGACGCGACGGCCTCTCCGTCATAGGCCATATAGGCGCGGCCGTCCTCTTCGCCGAATTCGGCCAGTGAGAGCACCTGAGGTGCGTCGATTCGAACCTCCTCAAAAAGGGCATCGACGAAGTCGTCGTCGGCCGAAATAGAAGTGTCGTAGATTTTTACCACTCGGTGAGCGCCGTTACGCAGAGCCGTTCGAAGCTCATAGCCCGTTCCCACCGCCAGACGTTGTTCCAAAGCATAAGCTCCAAAAGTCTCCGGCCTTGAAGCGGACGGCGTATAGGTGAATTCCTCGGATTCCACGCCCAGAGACTCGGCGAGTTCCACAACCGCAATCGCGAATTCGGCAGCGCTTTGGTAACGGTCTCTTGGGTCGGCGGCCAACGCCTTGGCCAACACCGGCTTCCAACGAGATAATTCGCCGGGCAGTTTTGAGACATCCCAGTGGCGAATCGCCTCTAGAATCTCGAAATCCGAGGCGCCCTGAAAAAGCGGCCGGCCCAGCAATAACTCGACCCAAAGCAACGCCAGACTAAAGACATCGTGTGCGGCCGAAAGATGGCGGCCCATGATTTTTTCCGGACTATGCTGATTGATCTGCGCTTTCACCACGCCAGCTTTGGTGTGAGCTCCCTGACGGACCCGGCTCTTGGAGCGCGCGGCGATTTCCTTCAACATATCGGCAGGTGGCGGAACCGGAGCCTCCATCGGAGCCTCCATTCGCTGAACCGCAAAGGAGTCATAACCACGATCAGCAAGCTCCTCCATCTCGTCCATGGATTCGAAGTCTATAGAGGCCGACGGTACGATCGACGACTCAAGTTTCTTGGCCTGCATCGGAGGGGACGCCGCCTGAGCTCGCCCGAGCGGCGCGCTTCGCTTGCGCATCGACGAAGACGGCGACATCGGAGCAGCCATGGACGGCGAGGGCATTGGGGCCGACTGCATCATTGGCGCGCCCCCCATGCTTGCCCAGCCTTCGGGCGACTCGACCGGTTGCATCACTTGCTGCAACTCACCTTCCACCGTCTCCGCTTCGTCGACGGCAACAAAAGACGTGAAACGACACAGGACTTTATAACGCAGACTAATTTCGGTGATCTGTTTTTCGACCAGATGCCGATTATTATGAACCGCTGCGTATTGATCTTCTAGGCTCCGAATCCGTGCGCGCGCCCATACCGCTGCAAACGCCGAGTCTTTGCGGATCTCGGGCCGAATGACTTCCTCAAAAAGCACCTGACCGGGAGTCGTGCCGCGGACTCGCGCGCTGACATCGCCTTTACCCGTCAATCGGCCAGACAAAGTCAAAGGCGCGGCCGCAAAGAGGCTGACGGGATGGTCTGGAGTCATCGTCGTGGGAACGAGCATCGCGCCCTCGATACGCACCGTAACTTCGTTGAGCACCGGCGTGTCGATCATGCGATGGACCTTATCCATCACCGCATCGAGCCGATCTTCGGATTCCACCAATTCGCACCTTCCACCGCTGATTTCAGCCAGTCGATTTAAAAATCCGCCGTTCACGGCTTGGTCAATTCCGACTGTGAAAACATGGGCGCCTTTCATCCTGTCATGCACACCCTTCACGATTTGGTCTTCATTTCCGACCTGTCCGTCCGTCACTAACACGACGTGGCGGTCGCGGCTTCCCGCCCGACCGTCCAGAAGACTCAGCGCCTGATACAGGGGTTGAGCCATCTCGGTGCCCCCACGCGCATCACATTCGCCAAGCCATTCGATCGCGCGATAGCGATTTCGGTTCGTGGCCTCGATCAGACCCTCGGCCATATTCTTGGGCCGCTCGATGGAATCATCAAAAGCCAGGACCTGAAAAGTATCCTCGGCATTTAATGTGTCGATCATTCGCCCCACGGCGCGGCGCGCAGCGACCATTTTCCAGCCGCCCATGCTGCCCGACCGATCGAGCACAAATACGATGTCGCGCGGCCGCCGTTGGTCCGCGGCCTTGGCGGGCGGCACCATCGTCAACAAGAAGGTCGCCGAATCGCCTTTTTCGTCGGGAATAACCAAAAATGAGCTGCGAATTTTCTCTTCAGCGACTTTAAAACGCAGAATAAAATCCCGATTAATTTTTTCTTCGGGCTGAATTTTGATCAGCGTTTTTCGGTCATTCGACACGGACGTTATCGCGTGCAGGCTTGACGATATCTGGGCGTCTTTTGCCAATCCGCTATGATCCAATGACACCTCGATTCCCAATCGAACTGGAGATTTGAATCCCGGCAATAATACCGGTGGAGAAATCCGCGAAGCGTCAGGGACCGCGTTGGTGTCAGACTGTGTGCCATCCCCGACAGAGGCGCCTTCGAGCGGCGAGCCTGGGATATATCGAGGCGCCACCACGAGGGGAAACCTGAACGTGGCTTCTCCGCCCGAAAAAATAAGTGGAACGATCAATTCGAGTTCGATCGTCGCTTTTTCACCCGGCGCGATATTTCCGACTCGCATCGTGAACGTATCGGGGCGTTCTTCCTCAACGATCGAAGCGCGATGTCCCTTTGAAATGGCGCGGTCATAATCGCGACGAGCTTCGCCGCGCTCCTTAATGATCCCTTCGATCACCCGGTCGCCGACGTACATGCGAAATCCATGCACTGCACCGCGGTCAGGCAGAGGAAATATGTAAGTGGCCTCGATGGGCTGGGACAAGTTATTTACAAAAGTCTGCTTAAGCGTCGTGCGCGCAAAAAGCCCACTGATTGCGGCCTGCACATCCAAAGACTCGAGCGGCAGATTCCCCTGGCTGGTGCTCATGGCACCAAAACCCGGCTCTGAAAACACGTGTTCACAGCGATTGATTTGGTCATCTGACAGGATTGCAACGCTCATAGCATTCTCTCGTTTGGGCGGCGGAGGCCGCAAGCGGTCAAGACCGCGGATCAATCAAATTGCGCGAACGCAACAGCTTCAATAAGGGGCCGGCTGCCACGTGCATCGCCGCGATATCATCGGGGTGAAGTTCACGTTTCAGCTTGTCGATGAGTAAAACAACGCCCTCATCGAGTCTTAAGGCCTCGATGCCGAGTTCTTCGGCAATCGTGGCAGGTTCAGCGACCGTTTCGTCAGGAATGTCGGTCCAGAAATTTGAACGGACGACTTCGTTTGTGGATTTGACAGTGTTCCACTCCACTTCTGACAGTTTCGCCAGCTCTTTGTCGGTGGCGCCGATCACGCGGGCTTGGATCTCCTCTAGCCCAAGCCCTCGTGCTTGCAAGCGCTTGATCGCCACCAATTGATGGAGGTGTCGGACACCATAAATCGCTGTTCTCCCCTTGAATTCAAGAGGTCGATCCAGCAGTCCATGAGTGCTGTAGAAACGAATCGTTCGCACCGAAGGAACTTCGCTGACGCGACCACTCGCCTGGTCAAGATCACCAAGCGCTGCGGCCGTTTCAGCGGCGAGTTCATTCAGAGTCATATGTGATTTCGTATTCTTCATGAAGCGAATGTAACAGTGTCAAATAACACTGTCAAACACTTTCCTTCACGTGGCACACTGACGCAACGTTTGCTAAGGTGCCGCCGCGTCTCAAAAGCGGCGCCACGAAACGACACGGAGGTCGCATGTCCACTGGATATACAGCTCAAGACATTACAGTTCTGACAGGACTCGATCCGGTCCGAAAACGGCCGGGCATGTATATCGGCGGGACAGGCAAGGACGGGCTACACCACTTGCTTTGGGAGGTTGTCGACAACTCGGTGGACGAGGCCATGAACGGCTTTGCATCTACGATCGAGGTTACGCTTCACGAAGACGGCTGTTCGTTGACGATCAGTGATAATGGCCGAGGCATCCCGGTTGACATCCATCCGATCGAAAAACGCAGCGCGCTCGAATTGATTTTGACGACACTTCACTCGGGCGGAAAGTTCAATAACGACAGCTACACCACTTCCGGTGGTCTGCATGGTGTGGGTTCGTCGGTCGTCAATGCCCTGAGCTCGGAACTCGTGGCCACGATCAAACGCGACGGCCATACCCATCGCCAGAAATACGAACGCGGAGTCCCAGTCACTGCCGTCGAGATCATCGGCGAAGCGCGAGGCAGCGGAACGGAAATCTTCTTCCGACCTGACACCCAGATTTTTCCCGACACGATGCTCGACTCGGAGTTGATCGCCGATCGGCTTGAGATCAAGACATTTCTGACGCCTGGCCTGCGAATCCTTTATCGGGATAAAGGGACTGGACTCTACAAAGAATTCAAGCACGACGGCGGAGTTCGCGAGTATCTGGAGCGGATCCAGAAACAATCCAAAGAAGCTCCTAACCACGTCGATCCGATCTTGATCTCACAAGACGAACAGGTGGAATCGGTGACCCGCATCGATCTGGCCCTGCAATGGACTGACGACCATCGCGAAGATATTCGGACGTTCGTCAACGGCATCCCCACCATCGATGGTGGAACGCACGAACAGGGGTTCAAAGACGGCGTCGTGAAGGCGCTGCGCAACTACTTCGAGACCCATGATATCGCGCCCAAATCATTGACGATCCTTGCTGACGACATCCGCGAAGGCGTGAAGGCGGTCGTCTCGATTTTCATGATGGACCCGGAATTCCAAGGTCAGACCAAGGGTAAACTCAACAACACCAACGTCCGAAATATCGTGGGCAACTTGGTTCGCCTTGAGCTTGAACAATACCTGCACGAACACACGTCGACCGGCCAGGCCATCGCCCAACGTGTGATCATGGCGGCGAAAGCACGCGCCGCACGTCGCACGGTGACCGAGAAGGTCACTCGTAAACGGGCGGTTTCGCACCGCTTGAACTTGCCAGGAAAACTTGCTGATTGCTCTTCAACCGACCCGGAAGACTCCGAACTTTTCATCGTCGAGGGAGATTCCGCCGGCGGAAACGCTAAACAGGGTCGAGATCGAAAGACTCAGGCCATCCTGCCGCTTCGTGGGAAGGTGCTGAACGCCGAGCAGGCGACCTCCACCAAGGTCGGGTCCAATCGCGAGCTTCGCGACGTTGCGGACGCTCTGGGCTGTGGACTCGAAGAACATTACGATTCGGGCAGGCTTCGTTATGGAAAGGTCATCCTGTTGATGGATGCTGATAGCGACGGCCACCATATTTCGACCCTGATGTTGACGTATTTTTACCGTTATATGCGCGGCCTGATCGACGATGGCCATCTCTACATCGCGCAGCCACCACTTTACCGTATCGACCACGGAAACGAGAGTTTCTGGGCACTTGATGACCCCGACCGCGAGCGAATTCTAAAGAAACTCGCGAAAAAGAAGGGAAACAAGAAGACCAATATTCAGCGCTTCAAGGGTCTCGGAGAGATGATGGCGAAGGAGCTTTGGGAAACGACGCTCGACCCTACTCGGCGCTGTTTACTCAAGGTGATGGTCCACGAAGATGACCGCAAAGAGACTGACAACTTGATCAGCGACCTGATGGGTAAAGACGCCTCGTTGCGTTTTGATTTCATTATGGAAAATGCGGACAAGATCAACGAACTCGATATCTAGACCGGTTTTGAACCGTTCAAGACTCCCACGTCATCCTTGCAAACACTTTCATCGGACGCATGTTTGACGTAGGCAGATGAAATAGACACCCTGTTGTATGTGTTTGACTGTCGGTGACCGACAATTGGAGAAAGCCATGATCTCAGTAAGTACTATAGCCGCCGAGCAGGCGCTCAAAATCATGCTAGAAAACGAAATCGACGCAGCTGCGGCCGGAATCAAGGTCGGCGTAAAAGCCGGTGGATGCTCTGGCTTAAATTACGTGCTGGAAATCGTCGAAAAACCTGGCGACAACGACCGCGTGTTTGCCGATAACGGCGTTCGCGTCTTTGTTGATCCTAAAAGCTACCTTTACCTGACTGGTACTCAGCTTGAATGGGAAGGCGGCCTGATGGGCGGCAGCTTCAAGTTTGTGAATCCCAACGCCAAACGATCATGCGGTTGTGGGACTTCGTTCGCAGTCTAAAAAAACAAGTTCTCCAAAAAAAAGACCGGATTTTTATCCGGTCTTTTTTTTTGTGGGTTCCCTCTTAAAATTAGTAATGGCTCGTTAGTTCGAACTGCCATCAGCCAGAATCTTGAATTCCACTCGACGGTTAGCAGCGCGAGCTGCCTTGTTTCGACCAGGAATCACCGGCTGCAACTCACCGTAACCCACGGATTCAAGTCGCCCTGCGTCAATTCCCTTGGTGACCAGATAGGCCTTCACGGAATCCGCACGCTCTTGAGACAGTTTCAGGTTCTTGTCATCACGGCCCACGTCGTCGGTATGGCCGCCGACCTCGACCTTGGTGATGTCTGGGTTACTGCGCAGAATCAAAGCCACCTGGTTGAGCAGGTTGAATGATTCTTGTTTGATCGTTGCTTTGCCGGTCTCGAAATAGACGAGGTCCAAAATCTTGATCTGACCTGCTTCGCGAACGGCCTTGGTCTCTTTGGGAGGACAACCTTCGTCTTCCTCCAAGCCAGCCTCGTTCGGGCACTTGTCTACAGCGTCGAGCAAGCCATCGTTATCGTTGTCGGCTTCAGGACAACCATCTTCGTCCTGGAAGCCGTCCATGTCCTCGGCTTCACCGGGACACTTGTCGACCTTGTCGGCGATGGTGTCATTATCGTTATCTTCGTCGGGGCATCCATCTTCGTCCTGGAAGCCATCAACGTCTTCAGCCTTGTCTCGACACTTGTCTTCGGTGTCAGCAATCCCGTCAGCGTCATTATCGTCATCAGGACAGCCGTCTTCGTCCTGGAATCCGTCTTTATCCTCGGGTTCAACCGGGCACTTATCGTCGGCATCCAACACGGTATCCAAATCGTTGTCGGCCTCAGGACAACCGTCTAGGTCTTCGAAGCCATCAAGGTCTTCGGCATCCTGTGGACAGGCATCGTCAGAGTTTAGAATGCCGTCTTTATCGTAGTCCAGCTCGCGAGGTGCGTAGCCGACTCCAAGCAGTGCGCGAAACTCAGGTGAACCAATGCCACCGGCGATTCCGGCTCCAGCCGCAGCCGTCACAACAACGCCCGAGCTCGAAATCAACTTAGCACCTGCGAGTCCTTCAACCGGCGTGACTTGTTTTCCGAAAAGGTCGTTGAAATCTGTTCGCCCCGTAACCTCACCGCCAAAAAGCACCAGGCCTTCTAGGAACGAGTACTCAGCTGAAGCTCCCCAAATCATCTGTGATCCGAGGTCAGTCTCGCGGATGGTTCGTGAGCTCTGGACCAGAGCGCCTGCATTGGCTGCAAACTGCCAATTGGCCAACTTCACGTCAAAGGCGAGTCGAGGTGTTGCGGTGACCGAACCTGCACCGACAAACCTATCGGCCGCACCGGTAGGAAGGGTCACGTCAACCAAAAGCGCCAAGCCCACCGCGGAGTCTTCTGCGTTAAGGAAGGAGACCTTGGGACGTAACGAAATATCGCCCAGTGTCACGCCTTCTCGATTCTCACCGTTCCAGACCACGTCGTTCACAAGGTAAACTGGAACGATGACGCCAAATTCTGCCCATTCGGTCAACCCGATGGCACCAAGCGCGTGAACGACCGCTTGTTGGTCAACGATGGGGTCCTCGGAACCGTTGGCAAACTCCTCTACTAACGTTCTTGAGCTGTAATTCAGAAGCGCGCCACCGGTCAGCTCAAGGTGCCCAAGAGTACGGCCGTACTCAACTGAATAAGCGGCGTTTGGACCTGCGGCAGGTGTGAAGGTCTGCGCATTATATTCTTGTGCAAGTGCATCAGCACTCTGGCAAGCGATCAAAATAATTGAACAAGTAAGTAGACGGCGCTGCATTATGAATCTCCCCTAACGGTGACCGGACGGGCCCTAATTGCAGCATCTTAGGGTAGGTTCTACGCCTGACAAACCAAGAAATCACGCGGCTCCTAGAATTGGCGTCGACGACCTATGAGACCCAGCCCCAAGAGCAGCAACCACGACACATCGGCGGCCCCTCCAGCGGCCGAACAACCGGAGTCATCCGCCTCTGCATCGACCTGCGTCGGTGCTGCAGAAGTTGGCATCACAGACATATTCGATGCCTCGGATTCGGCCTCTAGGCCTTCGCCGCAGCGGCATGGCACCGAGGGTGGATCCGCTGGGTCTTCAGGACCATCAGGACACACACACGCAAACGCGAAGCGGCATTCTTTGGGGCCACAAGTAGGGTCGCCTGGCGGACAACTTTGCGAACCGGCAGGAACCGGCTCGCTCCACAAAACTGCGTAGGCTGCGTTGTCTTTCACGTCGATTTCGCCGTCGCAATCATCGTCCAACCCATTGCACCGCTCGTCGGCGCCCGGATGGATATTGGGGTCGCTGTCATTGCAGTCACGACCGGTATCGCAGGTCACGCTGTCGTAACCAATGAAACCGTCACCATCGTAGTCGCGACATCGTTTACACACCGCATCATCGGCAGCGCCACAGACGGTGACGCCTGCAACACATGAATAGCGCGACAGCTGACACCCCGTAGCTGTGGGCGAAGCCGCAGCACATGTGGAATCAACAGGCGGGACGCCGGCGATTTTCACGTAAAGGTTGCGGTCACGCTCCAACGAAGTAAGCGGCTGATAGGGTGCGTTCAAGCGCCACTTCAGACGGGGTTTCGAATCGTCATCGTCATCGTCTTCGGTCCAGTAATAGCGGGCTCGAAGCTCGTTCAGGTCCGAGTAAGCACCGCTCCACATCGACTGCAAAACAGCTCCATCGCCTTCTCGTGTTGCTGCGACACCCAAGCCTGTGCGCTCGATCTCCCACTCCAGATCAAAGCGGTCGGTTTCTTCGGACTGAGGAACCCGGTCCGACGTTGCCCCTGGCGCACGATCGTCATGCCAAGCGACAAAAAGCTCGTCCACCGAGTTGCTTGAACCGGTGAATCGAACCCGGGTCTCGGCATCATAATCATTGACCAGCTCCATCAGGGCATTCGTGTATTTTGCGGCCATTTGGATATTCAACGACACCGCGCCGTTACTTCGGTTGCGATGCGAAGTGATCACACTGCGATCCCACGCACCCATCGGACCCGTGCCGTCGGTCGAAACCATTGCAGGACTGCCCACTCGGTCGTCGCTGCCCCTGGGTGTGAAGTTCATAAACGAGGTCGCAGTTTTGGTCTCGTCGTGCGTGACCCAAGTTGTCCAAGGGGCGGACGAGCTGGTTCGATAAGCGACCTCCGGATATTGCATGGCGTCGACCTCGTCGATCCGGCCATCGCACGTATTGTCACGACCGTCACAAACCTCGAACGCCCATGGGAACACGGTCTGCTGGCAACGGAGCTCGCCGATTTCACAGTAGCCTGTGCCGATCCCGCAGATGCCTCTCGCGCCGCTGCCGGCACACGACTGACCGACTTCACGAACCCAATTCTTGCTCGCGTCGAAGTCGACCTGCTTGATCGTCAAGCTCGCCATGGGATCCAAAGCGGTATGCAGCCCTTCGGGATTATAGAACTCCCAACGGGTCAAGTCGCCATCAAATGCGGCGTCGACTCGAACCACCCAATCACGATCCCGCTTCGAATCCAGATACCCGATCGCCACACCACCTGTATCAGATGGGCCGCTAGTCGAGGTTGTCTGGAACACGTATTGGTAAGTATCGATGCGGTCAAACGACTCGTTGTCGTCGTTCAAAATTACGTTGGGGGTGCCGCTCGGATTTTTGACATGGACTCGGTAGGTCGCACTCGACGCACCTTGGCCTGCCGCCGTGCTGCCATGCTGCAGCCAGATCACATAACGACCATCTGGGTTGTCCCCATTGGCCTTGGTTTTGTCCAAATAAAGCACCACGCGAGCAGTCTTAGTCCTTGGGACACTGCCGTTGAGCGACTTGCCGCCAGAGATATTGGCCCAGGCTTGAAAGTCGACGCCCGCAGCCCCAACCACTACGCGAGGCGTGATAAATGGGGTCACATTGGCCTGAGTAGCAAAGACCGCACGATCCAACGAGCGATACAGGAAGTTGGCGTCGTAGGCCTCGTCGAGCGCCGCGCAACCGTTTGCCGCACAACGACCGTCGTAACAGCCTTGGCCCGACGGACAGTCGCTGTCCATCGCACATCCATCAAAGCAGATGCCGTGATGGCAGGTTGAGCCCGAAGGACACGTCACGGTGGTGCAATCATCGACGATGCATTTGCCCTGATAACAAAGTTCACCAGCGCCACAATCAGCGTCTGCATCGCATATTGGGAAACAATCACCACCCAAGCATTCGAACTCGTTGGGGCAAACATAATCCCCACCGTCGCAAGTGGGGTCCATGCCGTCGACACAGACGCCACCACTGCACACTTCACCCATCGCGCACATCGATGTGCCGGTACAGGTGTCGTTGCAGTTTCCGCCGTAACACGCCGTGCCCACCGGGCATTGAATCCCTTCGCAGGGCTCGGTAGCGCAGTGGTCTCCAAAACAGAACTCGCCGGTGGCCAAAGAGGACGGAAGCTCAATAAGCGCGGTCCAGGTCGCCGAAGCCACAGTGCAAGCGGTCAAGTCGTCAGAATCGGTGTCTTTGATGACCACACGCTGGTAGCCCGTGATCGAATCAGGAACCACACATTTGGTCACCCGAGGACCATGCGGGAACGTCACGGTTAACGCATATGGAATGCGCGATCCGTAGCGCAATCCGTAATGAACTTCCGGCGGGTCTTGCGACCCATGGCCGCGACCACCGTTGACTTCACGCAGACCCAAAACCTTGCCATCGGGATCTTGAATAAGGATCGTCGCGCCAATCGCGGCGCGGGTTTTGGTCCCGCCCAGATTCAGTTGCGGCGCGATCATCAAGTAGCGGTCATCGCTTCGGGGGTTACGCCAAAGCTCGTTTTGGTCGTCCTGATTGATCAACAAATCAAGAGACCCGTCGTTGTCGTAATCACCAAGTGTGATCGCTTCGCCGTCTGCATCACCGGTGATCCCCATATTATTATGCACAAACGCAAGACCCGCCGTCGTGGTCCGATTCAGGAACACATAATCGCGATTTCGTGCCGACAACACCACATCCACAAATCCGTCATGGTCAAGGTCACCACACACCACATCGTCAATGTCTGATGGAATCGCCACCCCCGAAGATGCAGCCGGTTCGCCTGTGGGAACAAAGGTCAAAGGGGTGGTCTGCCGCCAGATCTGGTTGGTGCCGTTATCGGTCCAGAAAATGTCAAAGTCGCCATCATTATCAAAATCGCAGACCGCGATGCCGCCCTTATTCGAGTTGATAGCATTCTGATTAAAGATGCTCGGCGAAGACGTCCACGTTCCATCACCGTCATTCAAATAGACGTCGGCAGCTGAGGTATTTTCTTTGCGAACCAGGAAGTCGACGTCGCCGTCCAAATCCAAGTCCACCGCGGTGCTGTAGTCGCCTTCAACAGCCGTAGTTGGAAGCCCAAGACCGCCAAGGCCAAGTTCGGTAAACGTCCCTGAGCCGTTATTTCTATGCACGACTACCGGGCCAGGAGACCCAGAGTTTTCGCCGACCAAATCCAAGTCTTTATCGCCGTCGTAGTCGATCCAGGCGAGTCCTTCATAGGAATTGGTTTGGAACTTCTGAGACTGCGTAAATTTCCAGCCCGCTGCCGATCCGCCGTTCTTATAAATGGCAATCGTGTCGACCGAATTCAACGCAAAGTCGAGGTCCCCATCGTTGTCGATATCGCCAAACACAAAACTGCGCTCGGTGCCGGACTCGGTCAGCAGCTTGTCTGCGAGGCTCCCAGTCACGTCTGTGAATTTTGGGTTGGGAAGGTTGCAATCGCTCAAGTAGATCCGGCTCCTGACCGTCGAATCGGTGGTGTTTACCCCAAAATCAAGGCAGCCATCGTTGTTGATATCACCCCATGCGATGCCGCCATCCTTGCCACGTGGAGTCGCCGCGTTGACCGCCGTCGCGACTTCGATGAAACGAACCCTGGAGCCCACATAACCTGGACAATCCATATTCGCCGCACACGCGCTGAAACAGCCGCCACCCGAGCACGTCTGACCGATTTCGCAGTCGACTCCGTCACACGGATCGACCGCACAATGGTTGGCGAAGCAGAGGTTGGGTGGCGAACAGTCGCCATCATCAACGCAGGTTGGGAAACAACCGCCTTGGAAACACACTTCGCCTTCGCCGCAGGCAATGTCTTGGCAGGCATCCACAGCACAGCGGTCCAGCGACGACATCGCCGACGCATTGACCGGCTCGCCGTAACAGATCTCGGGCGTGCCGCAATCGGTCGACGAAACACAATTCGAGAAACAACCACCCTGGTAACAGGTTTGCGACGCGGGACAGATCACATCCGCACAGGCGTTGTCTTGAGTCGTGCAATAGGCGTCATCGAAACACTCGAGTGGCGGCGAACAGGGATCGCTCGAGGAACAACCCTCGAAACAACCGCCTTCGTGACACATTTGGCCCAGCGGACACGAAACGTTGGCGCAAGGGTCGGTCGTCGAAATGCAGAACGTCGCGTCGTAACAAAGGCTGAACGGTGGGCTGCAGTCGCCGTTGTCGACACAAGACGTGTAACAACCACCTTGGTAACACACGTCACCAACAGGACACGTCACATCCGCGCAAGGATCGTTGCCGTCAAGACATATCCCCGAGTCCGCACACACATCCGGTGGCTGGCAATCATCGTCGTCAAAACAAGTGGGGAAACATCCGCCCTCGTAGCATAGATACGAGTCCGGGCAGACGACATCAAGACAAGCGTCGGGTTGCGCACAAAATCCTGCGTCATAACAAATCGTGGCAGGAGGTGAGCAATCTACGTCAGATCCACACGTTGGATAGCAGCCACCCATCCAGCACATACTTCCAAACGGACACACCACGTCGTCGCAAATATCGTCGGTTGTCGCACATCCAATTCCAGTCCAGCACACATCCTCAGTGTCCGAACAATCAACGTCGGTTGAGCAAACCGAGAAACACCCGCCCTCGTAACAGACGTCGGAACCCGAACAATCGACACTAAGACACGGATCAGGGTCACCAAAACAAAGTGGCCCTGTTGACGTGGAGTAACAAAGGTCGCCGACAGGACAAACGCCCGCCATCGTGCAGGCATCGAGGCACGAACCTCCAAAACACGTCGCGCCGAGCGGGCATAAAACCCCCGCGCAGGCGTCGATCACACAGCGTCCAGCATCCTCGAAACACACAAATGGCGGAATGCAATCGCCATCATCTACACAAGTCGGGAAACACCCACCTTCGTAGCAGGCCGTCCCAGGGGGACAAACGGCAGCGGCACACAGGTCCACAAGACCACACGTCCCAGCACCAGGAAAACACACGGCGGGGGCGGTGCAGTCAGTCGCCACAGTACAAGGAGTTGTGTAACACGCGCCCGCAACACAAGTGCCGCCGCCACACGAGACACCAAAACACGGGTCAACAATGGTCATAGGCGATGACACTGTGCGCAGCACAGCCGCAACCAACGGATAAGCGATAAACTTGGGTGCTTGAAACACATCAATCCGTATTTCAATCCCCTGTCCATAGGCGGAATCGGCCCCAACATCCCAAATCAGATGGTGTTCGATACCGGAAACAGACGAACTTAGTGGGGTTGTGGTCGCGATCTGCGGCGGCACAGTCCCGGGTAGTTTAAACGTCCCGTTTTGCCAAGCTGTACCTGGCTTGCGCCAGCGCATGTCAATGAAACCCGGGTCTCCTTCGCGATCGTAAAGTGAAAACGGAATCGTCACGTTGCCGTCTACGCCCGTCATAACTACGCGGCCGCCACCTCCGTCACTGAGATTATTGGGCAAACCGGGGCGGCGCACCGTCGCAAATGTCGACGTGTTGGGGAAAAACGATGAAAAAGCTCCACCCCATGTTTTTGTTGGCCAATGGGCGTTGTTCTTCCAGACCCGAAGGTTTGTTGTCGTATTATCCGGACCGCCCACAACATCAAGGTCCCCGTCATTATCGACATCAACGAGCACCACCGAATTCAACGCCTCGCCTCCGATCGTGAAGCTAGTGCCGACGCTGAAGTCAACCGTGGGCGCGATCCAATTGTTCAAGAAAACGCGCGACTCACCAGGTGTGGTTGAAGCCGCCGCAAAATCGTCTTTTCCATCATCGTTGAGATCGCCGACCGCGAGGTCTTTATAGTTCGAGCCGCCCCCGGTCCACAGCTGCAAAAACGCAAGCCCGCCTTGATTTACAAAAACCGCCAAGCCTGAGCTGCTGCCAATCAAAATATCCTGCTTGCCGTCTCCGTTGGCGTCCAACACTGCAACGGTCCGTCGGCTGCCGCTGGCGAATGACAGATTGGTGGTGAAGACGCCGGAACCATCGTTGACAAAAATCCTCCCACCACCAAATCCAGCGGTCGCGAGATCGTAATCTCCGTCGGCGTCGAAGTCTCCAAATGCCAACGACGAACACGATGCCCCCGCGTAGTTGGACCACGTCGCCGTGGTCAGATTACCGTCCGAGCTGTTCGCCAAAACTACATCAATGCCATTGGGGCCATTTCCGAGACAATATGCGACATCCAGCCAACCATCGCCGTTCAAGTCGACTGTGATTCCGTCGACTCGCTGATTTGATGATGGGCTGTCACCGAAATTCGTTAAGGTGCCAATATTATTGTAGAATAACCTAGGATTCTCCGTAACCTCTTCAGAAAGGAAGATCGTATCAAGGTCGCCATCTCCGTCAAAATCACCGATCGGAGCACTGCTGGTCTTAGTATAAACCGGAGAAATTGGGGCAGATGATGCAAACGACGACCCGGTATTTCGCCAATAGTTCTGAATCCCAACACCGACTCCCAACAAATCCATGTATCCATCACGGTTAATGTCAGCCGCTCGCATATCTCTAAGCGCCAAGCCCGCGGCGATATTTGTAAAACCTGCTAAGGCGTCGGGTTTGGGGGCAAAGTGCGTGAAGTGGAGGAAGCCCGAGCTGTCCTTGATCAACAGAATCAACTCTGCCGGCGCTTTCGTTCCAAATCCACCGCATTGAACATCAACAAATTTCGCTCCAGCCGGGGCTGCAGGTGGCGCAAACTCCAGATCGGGAGTCGACCCAGTCGCTGTGGCCCCAAAAATCTGAAGAGACGTCCCGCCGGTCTCTAGGAACGTAATGTCGGCACTACCATCTGTGTCGGCATCACACCAAGCGGCCGCGATGGATGCAGGGGGGGACATGGTCAGTGGATTATAAGCCGGCGGGGTAAAAGAGGTCAGCGCATAGACCCCTGAGGTCGATTGAGACGTTCTGACCATGAGGCTTGAGGTCGACACACCCCACTGTCCAAAAACGACGTCGTCGGTATTGATATTTTCCACCGGCGTTGTGCGTGAGTACCTCCATGAACTGCGAAGGAATTTATCAAAAATCGTGATGCCGCCATCATGTGCCAGTGCCAATTCAACCCCAGTCGGGCCTTCGTAAAAGGTCAGGCTTGGGTCATTATAAGTCCCCCCACTCTGCCACCGCGGCGAGGTGCCGTAACCGCAGGACCCGTCGTTCGCAAAAATCGAAACTCCGCCGTTGTCGCGGGCGACGGCGATGTCCAAATCACCGTCTCCGTCCACATCCGCCATCGCAACGCTCTGAACTGCAAAAAGGGCGCTCGTCGAGACAAGACTGGCCCCGGAAAATGTTCCACCTCCCGTATTCTTATGGATACGCAACTCATTATTCATTCCTGAATTGCCAACGGTTACGATGTCGAGTCTGCCGTCATTATTGCAGTCGCCGATCTCGACATCGCGGCCTTCACCATTGTCACCGACGTACGGAGTCGATTCTTCAAATTTCCCCACGATGTTTGGGTTGCCATAATAGACGTACATATCGGCACTACCCGCAGCCGCCGATGACCAGACGACGTCCAGATGACCATCGGCATCAATATCGCCGAGTCGAAACGCTGAGGGCTCAAAGAGCGCGGGAGTCACCGGAGCAGATGGCACAGTAGCCAGTGGTGCAGGAAACACGCAGGAAGTCGGTGGCCCGCCACCACACGAAGTCGCTCCAGGACGGCAGTCAGCGACGCTGGTGCAAGATGGCATCTGATAAAAATCAGGCGTCGTCCCAAACGTGCCGATATAGTCCATCACGCCATCAGCGTTGAAATCCAGGGCGACTGTGTCGATGTATTCGCCACTGTACATGTCCCCTGCCTCATCGAGAGTGACTGTGCCACCGGCGTAGCGAAATGTGCCAAGACCCACATCGTTTTGCCCGCCTGCGGCAATCACGACTCCAGCACCTGAGTCAAATTTCCCGACGACGCCGGTCTCGGCCATCGTCCAACCAATGCCAACCCACGTCATAGCCCCTGCGGTACTGCGAAGAATCACCCCTTCCTGTTCCATTTCCCCAAAGACCACGAGGTCGTCACCGGGGTGAACGCCATCTTGAAAAGTCTCCAATCCGCCCGCCATTGACCACCCTACTGAAACGGCAGGAACCGGATTACGGGCAGCATTCGGGGTCAAATTATAGGTTCCGGTGTTGAAGTCGTAGAACCTGATCCGGTCCCCAAAGCCTGTGCGTTGGGAAATGGCGAGTTCCCGGATGCCGTCGTTGTTGAAATCACCAGCAGCCATACCAAAGGCATTTGATACACCTCCGCCAATGCCAATAACGATGCCGGTATCCCCCCATTCAACACTGTCCCAGATATGGACCGAAAAGCCCGGAGCAGCTTGATGGGTGATAATAACGTCCTGTCCAGTCGCACCTAAACGCTGAAATCGACAACCAATGACATCTGCCGTAGTTCCAACTACCAACTTCGAATAATCGGGAGTGACCCCGTCGCCATACCTGACGACAAGTTGCGGAGGGCCTGCGGGTGCGCCAGAGACCGTCAAGATTTCAGCTTTCCCATCGCCGTCCACATCGGCGACGTCGAGACAAGCGTGAATATCGGTTGCGGAGACACTAACAGTCGCCGGAGTAGCAAAAACGCCCGGAGAAATCTGGTTATAGATTCTCAACGAGGCTTTAGCGTTGGTGATCACAATAAGGTCGGTCAGCCCGTTGCCGTCGACATCCCCCGTGGCCACCGACTGCATTTGCTCACCGGCTTTATACCAACTCGGCAAAGATCCCAGCGGAGCGACCGCGCCAGCATTGATTGGAAGGCCAAGGCCCAAGACAAGAAACAACCCAATGACGAGCCGCAAGAAAGCCGAATTCATGACTAACCCTGATTCAAAGCGAACAAACATCGGTCGCGCTACACACACCAAATCCAGCCAATGATTGAGCTGAGGCTCCATTCACGATCTGGACACACACATCGGCCGGCTCGCAGCCAAGCCCTGTCCTCAACTCACAATACCTAGAACACACGGCTTCGTTTTGTCCGACGGCAATGGCCGGACAAAAGCCACCGGGCTCACAAACTCCAAGTTGGGTCGTCGTCTGATTGACCCGTTGGGCACATGGCTCATCGAACGCCAAAAACGCGCAGAGCGGCTCGACGGGCGTACAGGCCGGGACCAATCCCACGCCGTTGAACACGAACGTACAGAACTTTTCGTCGTTGCATCCAGTCTGCGTGACCAGATTGCAGGGACCACTGGTTGGCGTGGCTCCACAAGGAACACCGGTGGGTAAACCTATGCGTTCGCCCCAACAAATCTGGGCCATATCGGGAATCGTTTCGGCGTCGGACGTAGCGTCCGCCGAATCGACGTCAACCGACATGTCGGGAATCATTTCGGCGTCGGACATAACGACTAGATCTTGAGTCGCATCGGCGATGTTCAAGTCTTGCCCCATATCCGATGTTGTGATGTTCGTGTCTTGAACGGGAGCAAAACCAATCTGCCCCGGATTCGTTTCCGACCCACACCCCAAGACAAAGATCGGCAAAGCGATCCAGTGCATGTTATTCATTCAGGCTTTCCAATTAATATAAGTCTTGGAAGCTTATCCGGTTTTGGGTATCGGAACAACAAGGTCAGACAAATTCAGATAGGCTGTGGGATGCAGCTCAGGCCGGGCTGACAGATCCCATAACCCGCGGCTGTTTGTGCGGCGCCCATTGTGCCTTCAATAGCACGGCAACTTTCGTCGGGTTGACATCCAAGACCGGATTCTAGCTCACAGTACCAACGGCACTGGGTGATGCTTCCCGTCACCGTGGCGCTGGGGCAATAAGCTCCCCCCTCACATTTGCCTAAAGACCGGCTTACTTGCCCGGGCTTTTCCATGCAATTTTCGCCAACCTTCAAGTAGTTACACTCAGCGACATTCACACAAACCGGTACCGGCGGCGGCGTGTTGCTTTTAAACGCAAATTCGCAAATCGCTTCGCCTACGCAGTCCTGAATGACGATATTGCAATCTCCCATCACCGCGGTTGACTCACAAACCTTGCCCGAAGTCAGGTTCTTCCTCGGTCCCCAGCAGATAGCTGGAGGCATATCGGGCTCGACATTCATGTCCGGCAAAGTCATGTCCGGCAAAGGATCGGAATCCGGCGCCATGTCGATAGGAGGCGGGTCAGTGTCCGTGGCGGCGTCCGCGCTCACATCGACGCCGATATCTGTCGTTGAGTCGGCTCCTGCGTCCTCACCCGGCGCGATACCGATCGGACGCGGGATCTCTTTCAAGTCGGTGAAGACGCACCCGGAGGCCATCAGGAAGAGCAGTATCCAGCTTTGAGTTCTCATCTTTTTCCAATTAGGTAGCTTCTTAATCTATTAGTGGAAACACTGCCGAAAATCAAAAAGATGGCACTGTCGCAAAGTGGCAATGGATTCGAGGATATGGTAGCCATTTCGTGTTTCTGGCATCACGATTTTGGAAATGAAATGAAAAGCTGGTGGTTCGCCTCAATAGTCGTCGCTCTTTCGCTCACAGCCTGTCGCGCCGAAGACGAGACCCGTCGGGGCGAGGTCAACGAAGATTGCAATGGCGGCGTCGAAGACTGCCGCTCGGGGCTGGTTTGCGAAGACGGCCTGTGTGCCGACAACACTGGCGACACCGAATACTCGTGCGGAGACTTCTGCTCAAGCATCGCCGAGTGTGGTGCGACAGACACCTCGTGTGTGCCCGATTGCAGACTCACGATTCGCGATTGGAGCTTTGATGCTCAGGACTCGTTTACCCGTTGCGGCGCCGTAGGTTTGACCTGCGCGGAAGTCACCACGGTCGAGGCGGCCGCACAAGATTGTTACACGCGCATCACTATTGAACAGGACCGACAGGCGCGCTGCGATGCCTTCAATCAGGCCGCCACACAGTGTTCTGGCGCTCCGGTCAACACGCTTACGACGGCGTGCAACGCACTGGCACGAGTCAGCACCGAAGAAGACTGGGCGGCCACTGACCGCTGTGCGGCTGCTTTGAACGCCAATGTGTGTTCGGGCCTCGCGACCTGTTTCAACGATGTTTTCCAGCTTAACCCACCTTTGGCATTCGATGATATTTCGGTGCCTTCCCCTGCTCCGGACCAACAATGAATCGCGCAATCTGGCTTCTAATGGGACTGGCGCTCGCCGGCTGTCATGCCGACGACGAGGTCAAACAAGGTGTGCAGGGTGAGTACTGCATCGCTGCGGACTCCGATTGCCGCGAAGGGTACGTCTGCGATCGTGGTTATTGCCGGTTGCTTTCCATCGAAGGCACGGATTGTCGCGCGATTTGCGCGCGAATCTCGTCGTGTGGGGTCGTGGACGAAAGCTGTGTCGAAGACTGCCAGGCCACTATCGCTGGTGAATGTGGAAGCAGTCTGCCATGCGCCTGGAGCGATAACGCAGTGGATGCCTTCGGTAACTGCTTCGTGAACACGTTGACGTGCGACGACATCGCTGGCGGCGATGGCCCACAGCTTTGTTACCAAGAGCTGACCCTTACCACCGAGCGGAAAGCAGTTTGCGACCAGTACCTGTCGCTTATGAACGCATGTGGTGCTGTGGATACTGCGGTCCTCAAGGATCGGTGTTACCAGCTCGCTCGCACTGCCACGGACACCAGCTTCACCCGCACCAATACCTGCACGGAGCTGGCAACCGACGGGCTTTGTTTCGAGACGGCAGACTGCTTGAACGCGATTCTAGTGATTCAGCCGCCCATCGAAGTCATGGGGCTGACCAACAACGCCATCGAATAGACAAACTTTCATGTGACGAACAAAAAAAAGGACACCCCACTGGGGTGTCCTTTTTGCGTTCTGGTCGACCAGTCGTGGATCAATATTATTCAGCAGCCATGCGACGAAGCACGTAATGAAGGATGCCGCCGTTTCGGTAGTAGTCGACTTCGACCGGAGTATCGATACGACAGGTCGTATCAAACTCGGTCACCTTGCCGTCTGGCGCAGTCGCCTTGACGTGGACCTTTTGCAGCGGCTGCAGAGTATCGTCCACAATCACATCAAAGGTCTCGTGCCCAGTCAGGCCGTAGGCTCCAGCATTCTTGCCCTCAGGGAACTGAAGCGGCAAGACGCCCATACCAATCAGGTTTGAGCGGTGAATACGCTCGTAGCTTTCGGCGATGACGGCTTTGACACCCAAAAGGAAAGTTCCCTTGGCTGCCCAGTCACGCGAAGACCCCATGCCGTAATCTTTACCGGCAAGCACCACCAACGGCACATGGTGTTTCTGGTATTTCACAGACGCATCGTAGACGTAACAAACGTCGCCCTTCTTGGGGTCGACATCGGAGTTGTAAATGAGCTCAGCATAGTCGCCGGTCGGTGTTGCATCTGGCCCAAGGTAGGTCGTGAAACCACCTTCGGTGCCCGGGGCGATCTGATTTTGGATGCGGATATTGGCAAAGGTTCCGCGTGTCATCACGCGATCGTTGCCGCGGCGTGATCCAAACGAGTTGAACATCTTGCGATCCACACCCAACGAAAGCAGATACTGCTCGGCCGGACCTTCCGGGATAGCGCCCGCGGGGCTGATATGGTCGGTCGTGACCGAATCACCCAGTTTTAGCAGCACATTGGCTGCCTTGATCGCAGTGATCGGCGGAGCAACCTTAGGCATATTCAAGAAGTATGGAGGCTCCTGAATATAGGTCGACGAGGCCGGCCATCCGTAAATGGCTTCTTTAGCGGCTGGAATTGCCTGCCACTCTTTTGGCCCCTGAAACACTGCGCCATAACGAGTCTTGAACTGTTCCTTGGTCACACAACGAGCCATCACTTCATGGACTTCAGCGTTTGTAGGCCAGATGTCTTTCAGGAAAACATCTTTGCCGTCTTTGCTCTTGCCAATCACGTCTTTGGTCAGCTCAAAATCAACCGTTCCTGCAAGCGCATACGCGACCACGAGTGGCGGTGATGCCAAGTAATTCACTTGGGTATCCGGGCTCACCCGACCTTCGAAGTTTCGATTGCCGGAAAGCACCGACGACGCCACGAGGCCTTCTTCCTGAATCGTCTCCGAGATGATCGGATCAAGCGGTCCTGAGTTTCCGATGCATGTGGTGCAACCGTAACCGACCGTGAAAAACCCAATCGACTCAAGGTGAGACGTTAAGCCCGCTTTATCGAGGTAATCGGTGACAACACGCGAGCCCGGCGCAAGCGAAGTTTTTACCCAAGGCTTGGCTTTCAGTCCCAGCGCATCAGCTTTTTGAGCCACCAGACCAGCCGCGATCATCACGGCAGGGTTCGAGGTGTTTGTACACGACGTGATGGCCGCGATCACGACATCACCGTCGGTGAGGTCGAACTCGGCGCCGTGATGTTTTATGGTCTTGGAGCGCTTCTTGTCGTGCTTGAAGGTTTTTGTAAGCTCAAGATTGAACTGACCCTTCATTTCGTTAAGCACAATGCGGTCTTGAGGACGTTTGGGTCCTGCAAGGGAAGGCTGCACCTGACCAAGATCCAGATTCATCTGGCTTGTGTACTGGATATCGTAAGAATCATCACGCCACAGGCCGTTGAGCTTCGTGTAGGCCTCGACAAGCTCGATCAACTTTTCGTCTCGACCCGTAAGGTCGAGGTAATCAAGCGTCTTCTGGTCGACCGGGAAGAAGCCCATCGTCGCGCCGTACTCGGGCGCCATGTTGGCGATCGTGGCACGGTCGGCGAGCGTCAGATGATCAAGGCCTGGCCCGAAGAATTCGACAAATTTACCAACCACGCCGTGCTTACGAAGCATCTGCGTGACGGTGAGCACAAGGTCCGTTGCTGTGGCGCCTTCAGGAAGGCTGCCGGTGAGCTTGAAGCCTACGACCTCTGGGATAAGCATGTAGCTTGGTTGCCCAAGCATAGCGGCTTCCGCCTCGATTCCGCCCACGCCCCAGCCCAGCACGCCCAGACCGTTAATCATGGTCGTGTGCGAGTCGGTGCCGACAAGCGAATCGGGATAGACCACGCCGTCTTTTGTGGTCAGGACGACCGAGGCCAGATACTCGAGGTTCACCTGATGAACAATGCCGGTCTCGGGTGGGACCACTGCGAAATTATCGAAGGAGTTTTGGCCCCATTTCAAAAACTCGTAGCGCTCTTGGTTTCGCTCAAACTCAAGGTCCTTGTTGATTTGCATTGCGCCGGCAGAGCCGTACGCGTCGACCTGAACCGAGTGGTCGATCACAAGGTCCACGCGCGAAAGAGGGTTCACTTTCTGAACATCGCCACCCATTCGGGCCATCGCGCTTCGAAGTGCCGCAAGGTCAACGACCGCGGGCACACCGGTGAAGTCCTGCAAAACAACTCGGCCTGGCGTGAACGGAATCTCGTGCTCGCCGACATCCTTGGCGTTGTAGCCGGCAAGCTGCTTGATGTGTTCGTCAAAGACAACTTTGTTGTCGAGGTTACGCAGGCAGGCCTCAAGCAGGACTTTGATCGAGTAAGGTAACTGGTTGATCTTCCCAAGCGCCGAAAGGGTATCAAGCTTGTACGCAGTGTGTTCTCCGGCCGACGTTTTAAAGGTCGTTTTGGCCGCTGCTTTGTAGTCTGTCATATGTTCACTCCGTGAATTGGATCGTTTAACTGAGTGCAACTTAGTGGCGTTGACTTGATAAGTGAAATTGATTCATTCTATGTTTTCGATAACGAATGCTTATGAGGCACATGGAACTCTCTCATCTACACACTTTTGTGGCCATTGCGCGCCAAGGCCATATGACCCGAGCGGCGAAGGCGCTGCATCTGACTCAGCCTGCCCTGAGCGCTCAGTTATCCAAACTGGAGGACGAACTGGGGCAGTCCCTTTTTGACCGCACCCCCAAAGGAATGGAGCTGACCGAAGCCGGTGAGGTTTTCCTGCAGTTTGTCGAGCCAGTATTAGCGCGTCTGGACGAGGGAAAACGGGCGTTGGCGGAGCTCGCAGGGCTGAAGCTTGGAACCCTATCGATAGGTGGCGGCGCCACCGCCACAAACTACTTGCTGCCTCATCTGGTCGCACGTTTCCACCACGCCCATCCACGCATCAGATTTTTTGTGCGTGAGCAGGCGAGCCAAGGTGTGATCGAGGCGGTCCTGGGCGGCGAGCTGGACATTGGGGTCGTCACCACAGTGCCAACCCGAGGAAACCGCCCCGTCCTTCCAGCTTCGTTGGAGGTGCATAAATGGGTCGAAGACGAGCTCATGTTGATCGTTCCCACCTCAAGCCCCCTTCACGGCAAAGCGCAGTTCACCTGGAAAGAACTCGCCAACGAACCGCTTGTGCTCTTTGAGGCCGGCTCAGCGGTGCGCACGCTGATCGATTCCAGGCTTGAGGGCGAGGGCATCCACCCCGAGATCGTCATGGAGTTGCGCTCGATTGAGGCCATCAAGCAGATGGTCGCCGAGGGGATCGGTGCCGGGTTTGTCTCGCGCTATGCCTTAGCGAGTCCAAAAGACGGGCTGCGGGCTGCCAAGGGACCGATTCGTCGCCAGCTTTCGGTCGTCTGGCGCACCGACCGAACATTGGGTTCGGCCACCAAAGCCTTCCTCGACCTTATGTTGTCCTGATGAGCCAGAAGCCTACGTAATCCGAAAACTAAGGTGCCACGGACCAGAAAGCGCGATATGGTTTGGACATATTCTCAAAGGAGTAGCGCATGACTCAGGTGATCCAAACACCTCACGGGATCTCTACGCACGGCAGTTGTGTGGTTCGCGTTGAGGCCGACTACGCGACGTTGGACTTTCGAGTGACCCAATACGACGGGAACGCCCTCGCCGCTTCGTCCAAAGCGCGAACGATGACGAGCTCGGTTCGTGGGCTGCTCGTGAAGACGGGAGTCGAAGACCGAAATATCCGCCCGTCACGCGTTGAGCTGCTGGCGGTCAACGAAGGCAAGAAGATCAGTTATCAAGCTGAGATTCGGTTCAACGTCATGGTTCGAGATATCGAACGGGTTGAAGGCGTTGTTGCAGCTTTGGCCGAAGCAGGTGTCTGGCATCTTGATAACCTTCGTTATCGCACCTCACGACTACGAGAAGCCCGCGCCGAAGCTCGACAAGGAGCGATTCTGGCCGCGATAAAGAAGGCCGAACTCTACACAGAAGCGGTGGGTGTTGGTGTCGGGCGAGTGATTCATATCGAAGAGGTCCCGGAGTCCGAGCTCACGGCTGACATGGACGAGTTTGATGAGTTCCAGACCTCCGGAACCTATAACCCGAGCGCCATCGCGGTTCGGGCTGCCGTGCACATGGCGTTTGCCATCAAAGGCGGGACAACCTCGGCTGCAACGGGTCAGTTTGTAGCCTTCGACCCAAGATAAAAAAAGAGCCCGGCAACCTGAGCTGCCGGGCTTCCCCGAACCGAAGTTCAGGTTGAGGGGCTGTTTACCACGCGCAGTGCACGTGGCCGCTGTGTCCGGTATTGCCTGGCCCGAGAACCTCGGTGGCGCCCATTTCACGACACGCTGCCATGAATTGCCGAGCGAGTGTTCTGTTGCCGCGAACCGAGCTGCCGTTGATGGTGTCGGTGTCGAATGCGACGCCGCGATAATGTCGCGACCGCTTGCTGTGTGAGCCACCGGCGATGGACGTGATGCGGAAGTTGTAGCCGTATACCTGACGAAGCAGCACGATGGCTTCGAGCATCCGAGCGTCGAGGCGGACCCGCGAACACGGAGCGTTGCCGTAGCAGGAGTTACGTGCCGTCTGCTTCTGGGCGACAGCGCGGATATTCGAAAGCGCATCGGCACCATCGTTGCGGCCGGAAACTTGGACGTTGTACAGGCTGATTCGTCCAGCGTGGTACAGGATGCGTTTTGCCAGCATCCAATCGCTGACGACCGCGCCGTTTCTGGGGTTAGGAAGCCCGTCTCGTTCGTTCATCACGACCATTTTGACCGTGTCGTTGTCGAGCTCCATCCCTGACTGGTCGTAGCCGCGCGCTGTGATGTCGTGTTCGCCCAAATTTTGGAAGAAGTACTCGAGCTCGAAACGTCCGCCGGAGGTCGAAGTTGACATCGGGGTGTTCCCCTCAGAGTACTTCACCGTCGTGATATTGGAGTCGTGTGGATTGACCGCGAGACTCGCGGTCGGCCCACGAACCCAAAGTTCTTCGGTTGGTTTCACGAATTCAAGCTGGCCGGGACCATTATCACTTGCGCCGATTGTGAAGGCGAAGGTCTGTGTGGTTGCGCCAGCAGTCTTGGGAAGAGAACCTGAGTAGCTCTCGACCTGGCCCTTATAGTGCACCTCAAAACGCACGGATGTTGCAGCTTCCGCGTCGTAGTTGACCCCAAAGATCTCGTAGGTTCCGTCATCGGGTTCGCCGCGCCAAACCACGGCCTCGATTCGAGGACCAGTCGTGGCGTCACAACGTGACGCGATGCAGCCATCTTTCTGGAACTGGCCACCGTCCGAACCGACGCGGTTGCGGTAGTAAATTTCGTCACCGGCTGGATTCCGAACGTGAAGGTCGGCGTCCGTGAGCCCCTCCCAAATCATCGAAATGCGCAATTCACCCTGTTCGACGCAAGTGCCGCCCTCACAGCCAAGTCCTGTCAAACACTGTCGCGTGGATTGACAGGCATCGCCCAACTGAACATCCCCGCGACGAGCGATCGCGCTGCTGGAGTCAGTATTGGTGTTCGACCTAGGCAAGAACGACTGGGGATCTGAGACCGAAGTCAGTTGATTGGCCGGCGTTGATGAATCGGGGTTCTGAGAATTAGGATTATTTTGAACTTTCGGGTCATCATCACCGCAGGCATTGCCAGCGGTGAACAACCCCGTGAGGAGCAATACAGCAAGGAGGCTAAAACGACTCATGACGTCTCCTTAAAATTAAAAGCGAACTTCTTTAACGACCAACTCATCAGCGGCTGAGTACTTCGAGCTCAAAGTCTGCCCGAGAGTTTTCACCACCGCAATAACAGCACAAGCAATCAAGATCAGGAGCACAAGGTATTCTGTCGCAGTCGCACCGCTTTCGTCATTATGGAAAGTTTCGAGAGTTGCGAAGATTGATTTGATGTTCATGGTGTCGCTCGTTTGTGGAGTTGCCCTTACGGACATTCTATAGAGCACACTTCGTGCCACATTGTCCTACATCCACACACCCCTGCTTTTTCAAGCACTTAGTGATTTACGATCGTGAAAGCCCTAAAAACCACACTGCGACAAAATGTCACAACCGGGGTCAATCGTGCGGGGTTTGGTGGGGCCTACGGTCGTGTTTCGGGTCCACGGGTCTACTGCGCGCATGGTCCGCATGGCGGCAGGGGCTGTCGCGCAAGAATCGATGACGAGGTTGTTTTTGCGATTGGTCCGCGAGCTTATGGCTCGCATGTGTTTAAACAATCGCAGGAATCGCATGCAGGCCATAGGGCCTGCGCACCAATCGCAGGAATCGCATGCAGGCCATAGGGCCTGCGTACCGAGCGCAGAATCGCATGCAGGCCATAGGGCCTGCGCACCAAGCGCAGGAATCGCATGCAGACCATAGGGCCTGCGCACCGAGCGCAGAATCTTGCAAATGGGCCCCTAGCACACCGTTTACGTTGGATGTCGGACACGGTAGATTTCGAGCACTGAAAGCACCCTAGGACCGATATGACCTCGACGGACCGATTCCGCCAAGTTTCGCAAGCCCCTACTCGACCCGTCGAAGAATCTCCAGATTCTGAATTCGATGTGGCAAACCTGTATGGCGGCCCAGCGGGCGGCATAAGCGGTGCTCCACAGGAAGACGTCCGACTCGATGAAAAACTGCGTCAGGCGTATTTTTGGATCACCAATCACGCGATCATCAGCCCCTTCTATGACATCGAGTATGAAGACGGCCCGTCCCAGTCATTCGAGTTTGGCGACTCAAAGGTGAAAGTCACCCTTCCCAGCGACCAAAGCTATTCGAGTTACGTATTGCTGCCATTGCTCAACCTTGCGGTGCGTCGACGCTGCCTTCTGATTGGCGGCCCTGGGCGAGGAAAGACTGTGATCGCCACGCTGATGGGGCTGATGTCGGGATATACGCTCGGCGAGATGAAGCGGTCGATCCAGCATGGCCAACCGCAGATGACGATTTCCGACCTGCTGGGAAACCCCTTGCCGTCGTCGCTCGTGAACGCGACCTCGATGGATGAAGTCACTATTTCGTGGCGACGCTGGTTGGGCATGCGCGTCAAAATCATCGACGAATACAACCGCATTCCTACCCGAACTCAATCGGCCTTGTTGACGGTGATGTCGGATAATTACGCCGAAATCTACGACCAAGTTTTTGAGTGTCCGGAGGCCGCTTGGTACCTGACGGCCAATGATGATGCTGGCGGTGGAACCTATCAGGTGGTCGAGGCGCTGCGAGACCGAATCGATGTGGTGGTCAAAGCCCTTCATTTCAACACACGATTTTTGAACGAGCTGCTGCTGCGGATCGAGGCCGGCATCAAGCCCGAAGATATCGTCCCACCCGAAGTCATCTTCACCGAAGCAGAACTCGACCGGATTGAGCGAGAGATCCGCGCCGTCGTTATTCCCGCTGCTATTCGACGCCGTTTGGAGTTTTTTGCCAGCCATTTTGAGTTCTTTGAACCCGGAGCCCAACAGCTTGAGTACATGACCAAGGACACCGTCAAAATCGCAAGTGTGGACTTCGAGACCTTGGCAGCTGGGGAAACAGGCAAAGACGGATTGGCCGACTTGGGCTCGCAAACGTTCAACGGAATGAGTGTTCGCGCGCTGATGACAGCGCTAATGTTTGTAAAAGCCATGGCCTATTTTAGAGGCGCAACCGAGGTGTCCTTCGAGGACGTCCGACAGATGTTGCCCTTTGTGCTTCACGACAAGCTAGCCCAAAACCGAAACTCACCGGTCTTTCGTCGCGCTGAAAACCAGTCGTTGCGCTCCGATCATGTCAGCTGGATCCGCGGTCTTTTTGACGCTTCGTGCAAAGAATTCGACCGGTTGGATCGGGACAAAGATGATGTGGTTGCAAAATTTGAAGCCGAGTTTGAGGTCGGCCTCGAGGGCTTGCCTGAAGCCGATGTGCGCAAGCGATTGGTGGCGATTGAGCGAACTCTGCGCGGATGGTCAAAGGGCAGAAAACTCTACGGCCATCTTTATGATGATATTTTGACGCTGAAATACCTGCACCAACGCTACACCAACTACCTGCGATGGCTTCAATGGAAGAGCTGAAAGGCGCGATGGCCCGGGAACTTGCCGCGAACCGGGACACGTTCAACGCCATGTTCAAGGCCCGAAAAACTCTGAGTCGTTCACTCCAAGCTGATGACTTTTATCATGTGCTAACCCATGTCGTGGCCCCGGTTGTGGAGGCCTTGGATCGTGGCGGACTGGACGTCACAACCACGGCTCAAACGCTTTACGGCATCGCGTTGACGCTGACACAGCGCTCACTTCTTGGAATGAATTCAAGGCATGAATTTGTTGCGCGAGTCTGGAAAGAACTGCTGCCACAAGTCGCGACCCTGGTGGCAAAACATCCTCGGGATATCACCACTGCGGTGTCCAATGCCGCATATCATCTGGGCTTGCGCTCCCAGAGCGTTCAGGACCGATGGTTGACGACGATGCAAGCCGTCGCGGTTGAAGACCCTGACCTGCAGGCGTTCCTAGACGCCGGCATTGTGGCGGCGTGGAGTTCTGGGATGACCCATTGGCGCAAACCAGCCCTGGAAGCATGGAGTCGACTGGACTCAACCTTGAGCAAAATCACGCTGCGGCTGTCAGCCACCAACACCTATCCGCGTGAGATTCTACGTCAGCAATTAGCGGACGCATTCCAAATGCCAGGTGGCGACGAAAACCCCTCGCTTCAGATCGTTTATCGTGCGGGTGGCTTCCGGGGGTTTGCCGGTCCTTTCCTAGACCCGCCGATCGTTTACACCAACAAAGACCGAGTCTTTGCGGCGGATTCGAACGGTCATCATCTGGTGTTTGCCGATATCTTTGGTGCGACGATCGAACGCACAACCCCATCAACCCCATCAGACTTCCGCTCGCCGTTCGACTATTCACGTGACGGCACCATTGCCGGGTTTGGCGAAAGACGTAGATTCCCCGAGCTCGAAAACGCTTCTTCGACGGCCGCAAATAGCGACTTCATGGCGGTAACCCTACCGCATAGCCACTACATATGGGTCGTTGCGCGGGCTTCTTGACTCGGTCCCGAACGCGAGTTGATATCGCCGCTAGTAACTGGCCCGGACTCAGTATGACCCACTAGTCGATACGCCCAGACGCCAGCGGACAAGAACTCCTGGAACGCCGCAAAGACGTCCGCCGCTACCTCTATTCGCCTCGCCTTACCCGCGATCGGAAAATCGTCGTCGTGAGCAATGTCGCGGACCGAGATGTCGGCAGCGTGGTCGCCGATAAGGACGAGCCAGGAAGCGAAATTCAAGCCCCCATGGCTGTGGTGATTTTATGCGGTCTGGTGAGTTCGACCGCGCTGAATATGGTGGTCATCCCGGCTTTGTACAAGCGGTTTGGCCACTTTGGAAAAAGCGCCGGATTAGCCAACTAACTTCTTTTTCCTGTTCTTGAACTTATGGGAAATGGCGGGAATAAACATCGCGCCAAGATAAGCTAAACCAAGAATAGTCACAGTGATCTGATTTGCGTCCATAATATTATTCCTTCGGCTCTGTAGGCGAGTCTTCGCCTGCCACAGCATCTTTAAATGTTTTGATACCACCGCCGAGTTGTCGGGCGACTTCGGGCAATTTGCCCACGCCAAAAAACATCACGACGATCGCGAGAATCAACATCAACTCTGT
>JBBKVQ010000324.1:0-9711 GCA_037968515.1 Bradymonadaceae bacterium | reverse complement strand
CCAGAAATGTTGGCAAAAAAGCTAAACCTGACCGGCTTCGACGAGGTCTGGGACGCGCTGTTTGAGCTCCAAGGCACATTAGACCCCTACGAATACCTTGAGCGGGCGCAGTTATTCTGCAGCCATCTTCGCATGTTCGGAGGCGCCCCGTCGGCCGAAAACGAAGCGCGCGAAGAGTTCATGGCCGACCGCATCATCGAGGCGCGCGGCATGCTCGATGGCCCCATCTTAGTCGTTACCGGCGGCTATCATTCGGCCGGACTCTGGGCCCGAGTCAACGATGCTGAACTCGAGGTCATGGAGTTCACCGACGAAACCCGGCGGCCGCTCTTGCTCGACGCCCCATTCGACGAACCCGACGCACCCGAAGAGCTGGACGCCGAGGAACCGTCAACCCCAGAACCCTCGCAAACCCTTTTCGAACGCCCAGAACCTCCCCACGCGGTCGAGTTTGGAATCACACTCACCCCCTTCACCTATGAGCGAATTGACCGCATGAGTGGGTACCCCTCGGGATTGAACGGCCCAGCATTTTACGACTACGTCTGGGAGACACGACGAGCGGGCCGCTCCTTGGATGGCCGTCCGCTCTTACGTGCCATCATGGAACGCCTGCGAGACCGCGGACAGCTCGCTAGCACCGGCGATTTCATCGCGGTCGAAACCACCGCAAGAGCCCTCGCTAGGCTCCGCGGACGCGAAGAAGTATGGCGCACCGATATTCTGGATGCCCTTAGCGCCTCGATCGTCAAAGAACCGCAGGACGCAGAATTCATGCATCCTGTGCTCTTGGAAGCTCGACTTGTATTTCAGGGAGTTAAACGCGGCATCGTCAGTGCACAGGCCTCGCTCCCGCCGCTGGTCCACAACGCCCGCGCAGAGCTTGAAGGCCTTGATATCCTGCCGGGAGAACCACGCCGCTCGGTGAAACTGGACCTTGAATCTAATCTAGATTTGGCTCGGTCTCGAGCGTTGCATCGATGTCGGGGCCTGGGCCTGCACGGCGTGCGCTACGCCGGTGGCACTGATTTCATCAAACGCGATGACCTGACCCGGCTTTGGGAAGAATGGGACCTGCTGTGGCTACCCGAATTCGAGGGCGACCTTATCGAAGCTTCGGTTTATGGATCCGACCTTGCGAGCGCAGCCGCAGGCGCACTGCTTGAAGCTTCAACGGATTCTACCAGCGTGCTCGAGGCTTCATCGCTGGTGGTGGACGCCACCCTGATGCACCTGCATCATCTGGCAGCACCACTCTTCGAATCGATCCGAAATATCGTGGATTCGGCACCGGAGTTCTTCGATGTTTGCGCAGGGCTTGGGCACCTGCTTTACCTGACGCACCATGATGACGTCCTTGCGGGTGGGGCCACCCCAGAACTCAAAGAATTACTACAGACTGTCTACACCCGAGGCCTCTGGCTTTTTGAGACTCTTGGTCGCGTGAAAGACCGCGACAACGAGTTACTACGAGCGGTCGCGGTCTTGTACGACACCTTCAGCGTGTCATTTCGCAACGAAATCGGAATGCGTGACGAGTTCGTCGGGATTTTCGGCAGAGTTGGTGACGACGAAGAACAAGGCGCGCTAACCCGCGGGGCATCACACGGCGGGCTCTACGCCCAATCCGAAATCGATACCGACAAGGTCTTGGCCATCCTGCACGGTTTTGCCGACCCAATGGACCTCGGCGACTATCTGGTCGGTTTTTTCAGTCTGGCCCGGGAAGCAGCCCAAAGGGATCCAAGGCTCATCGCGTTAATTGATGAATTAATTTGTCGGGCGTCAGAAGAAGAATTTTTAGAATTACTTCCCGGGCTAAGGCTCGCGTTCACGTTTTTTACACCGTTTGAAAAACACCGACTGGTCGACGAACTATTTGCCGAAAAGCAGTCGAGCCATTCAGCGATCGATCCCGCCGACACCAAGAGGGGGGCGGAGCTTGACGCGAAGATCGGTCAAATTGTTGCCGACTACGGCATCCGTGGAATGAATCTTTTCCAACCCGAGTCTGACGCTCAGGCCGATGCAGACTCTAGCCCCGAGTCCCAAGATGGCGAGGACGGCGACAACTCGGAAAATAGTTGTGATTCGGGCACGTCCGCAGGGTCAGGACAGTCGTCTGGATCACCACAATCGCAACATCTCGCCAACCCCGGGACCACGACTGCAAGACCCCTGGATCACACCACGCGCTCCACTCGATGGCAGTTGGTACTTGGCGCGGGAACTTCGGGTGCCTTTGGCGAGTTGCCCACCCAGTGGCAGCAACGCGAACGGCTGTTGGGGTGGCTGTACGACCGAGAATACGGCCCCGGTCGTGGGATTCGCGGAACCGACCGACGCGGGTCACTCGACGATTCGCAGATGACCGTTCCCGACTGGATCAACGGTGTGCACGCGCTGTTCCCCAAACGAACCGTCGAACGCTTGGAACGCGACGCTCTGGACCGTTATCAGATCGAAGACCTGATTACTCGGCCCGAGATCCTTCGACGTGCTCAACCCAATCTGACCCTGCTTAAAGCCGTGCTTCGCACGCAGCACCTGATGAACGCGGAGGTCCTTCAGGCCGCACGGGAGATTATTCGAAAGGTCGTACAAGACCTGATCGAAAAACTATCGCGGGAAATTCATGCCCCATTTTTAGGCTCGATTAATCGACGTCGGCGCTCGTATTTGAAGGTCGCTAAAAACTTCGACCCGTTGGCAACACTGCAAAAAAACCTGAAATATTTTGACCCGGTTTTAAAGAAGCTGGTGATTCAGGACCCCATCTTTTATTCGCGAATCCGCCGTCAGGTCGACAAATGGAAGATTATCATCCTTGTTGATCAGTCTGGTTCCATGCTGGACAGCGTGATTCACGCTGCCGTGACTGCTTCGATTTTCCATCGATTAAATCAGGTAAAAACCCACCTGATTGCCTTCGACACTCAGATCGTAGATCTGACCGAGGCCGTAGACGACCCGGTCGAAACGCTGATGAAAGTCCAGCTCGGCGGCGGCACCGACATCTGCAATGCGGTGCTTTTTGCGTCAACGTTTGTGGAAGATCCGCGTCGTACAATTGTGATTTTAATTTCTGACTTTTTTGAAGGCGGCCCTCCAGAACACCTGCTGACCGCTTGCAAGTCGCTGATTGATGGAGGAACCCATTTGCTGGGACTCGCAGCGTTGGACCGCGATGCCAACCCCAACTACGACCGAGCTATGGCAGCCCAACTGGTAAATCTTGGTATGCATGTCGGCGCGATGACTCCCGGCGAGCTTGCCGCCTGGATCGCCGAGAAAGTGCGATGAGCGTACGGCAGGACATGTTGGCACTGACCGTCGAAGATCTGGTCACGTTTTCCAATCGAGGCAATCTGAATCGCGCAAAACGCGACTTGGATTCCGAACAGTTTGCAGTCGAATTTAAGATCGACGGTGACGAAGTCATCGTCGTTTGGTCCGATCCCGCAACCTGTGTTTTCCCGCCCGGAAAAACCATATCGGCTGCGTTTTGTACGTGCCCAGCCACCAGTGTCTGCCGGCACATTATCCGCAGCGTTTTGGCGTATCAGCAGCACCTGGAACACGCCCAAACCAAGAAGGTCACCGGCCCATGGAACCCAGGTGACGTGTCTGACCACGACCTATCGACGACATTTGCCGGCGGCGTGCTCGCCAAAGCCCAAAAACTGGTCGAACACGGAATGGTGGTCGAGCTCGTCCGCAGCGAAAAGCCATCGGCGCGCTTTCATCATCCGGCCCACACCATCAAATTCGTGGTGCGAAACGACGTTAGGTACGCCCACTGCAACTGTTCAACCCCCTCGCCGTGTGTCCATGCGGCTGCCGCAGTGTTGGCCTTTCGACGTCTTCCCAGCGACAAAATCGCCGGGATCGTCACCACCGCCGATGAAACGCCCAAGAGTGACCAAGCCGCGGATGACGCGCTTGCCTTATTATCCCGCGTGGCACAGCAGGGTCTCGCTCGAACTCCAAGCGAAGCGTTCGACCGCCTCCGAGGAATCGGCCTGAGCCTTGCCGAGCGCGGCTGGGTTTGGCCCGCAGACGTACTCCAAGAAATCGCGCAATCCCAAGGGCTCTATCAATCCCACGACGCCAGATTCTCGGGAGAAGAGCTAGCAGGCCTCTTTGGTGAGTTCGCGATCCGCGCCGACGCGCTAGGCGCGCCGTCTATCCCCATACCCCGATCATTTGTCTCCGGCTCGACGTCCGACGAAGACGCGAGATTGGGCCAGTCGCGATTCATCGGCTTAGGGTGCCTAGCCCACGTCCAACGCGGTCATGTCGACATGTTGGCGCTCATGCAAGACGCCGCCCACGGACGGGTCATCGCGGTTACACATCGGTTTGCCGAACCGACCAACGACGACGAGCCACCGCTTCTGTCTGAATTGGGCGACCGCCTGGTCTTTCGAGGGCGATCTTTATCGGCCTTTGGATCGGGCCAAATCGTGATGCAAAATGCCAAACTAACACCCACGCACCGCCTTGATCTTGGGCGTGCGCAGGCGAGCGTTTACGCGCAGAATTTCAGGTGGGAAGAGCTCCTTGCGCCGGTTCTGGTGGACGGGTTTGACGAACTGCAAGCCCAACTTGCGACACTCCCCCCGTCGGTTTTGCGGTCGAGGCGTGTGGGTGAAGACGTGTATGTGTGCCCAATTCGATCCGTCGATGACGTCGTATTCGTGGAACGAACACAGTCCGTCGTAGCCCGTTTGGTGGCCGCCGATGGATCGGTCGGACGCTTGGAATTCGGCTACTCATCACGAAACCGAGACGGCTGTGAACGCCTTTTGAGCTGGCTACAAAAACATCCCGAAGGCCTTCGATTTGTAGCTGGCATCGCAAACACCAGTCCCAAAGGTGTTGTGATGACGCCCACCGGCTTGGTGTTTGAAATCACAGACGATATGGGAACCCGGCGCGAATTGATCCAACCCTGGGTCGATAGCCTTGACGCACATCTCGAGACCTCGACCACAACGTTCCAAGCCAACGACCGCACCACATCACCGCTGAGCTGGTTCATGTCGCAAAGTGCGAGCCTCTTGGGCGATATTCTTGTTCAAGGACTGGACGACTTTGTAGGATGGGATGGTGTCGATAAGCTGCGCCTTCTGGGACGGCAGCTTGGCTTTCAAGGAATCTCTGAGGCGTTCGACGAGTTATACGATCACAGGAACATGGATGCACTCTTTGAGGCGCTCGCCTTAAATTCGTTGCTTCAGGAGGCTTAGATGAGAATGCCAGAAACAAATATGACAGCAGCCGCACCGATTGGGTGGCTGATGAAGATTCTGGTGATGCTTGGAAAAGCAGCTTACTGGGTGATTCGGCTGATTCTGTGGATTTTGGACCGACGAAAAAAGTAGATTATTCTTCTTCGCCAGTCTCCGATTCTTCGACGCCCAACATGCGGTCGACTTGATCCCAAGGATCGTCGACACGCGTCAGATCCTCTTCAAGCAACTTCCAAAGCCGAGTGTTTTCTTCCGCGAGCCCCAGAACTTGTGCAGCAAGTGAAAGGTAGTCGTCGGCCTCGGCTTGATTGGTCGCGCGATGTTTTAATTCACCGTCAGCATCGTAGATTACGTAGAATCTCGACATGCGCTCAACACTCCAGCCCCGTGGTTTTGCCGGAACAGGGCGCTGGATCTCTTTAAGCTTCTGTTCGAAGGCTTCGCGACCCTCTCCCTTGATTCGCAGGCGATCGCGCGCTTCTTTGCACAGGCACTTGTATTGTTGGCGATACTCAATGCATCGGGTCCACGCAATGGTGCTCATTTTGAGTGGGCATTCAATGGGTGCATTTACACGGTCACCAAAGTCCAAAGGCATGGTCGCTCAGTGTGTTGCGGGAAGGAATTCTAGTTCTTTGTCTCCAAGAACTTACCTTGGAGTGAGGGGAATCTGCAACCGCGATCAATTCTGACACGCGTTACCCACGATACGATCCGCATCGGCATCATCCACAAGCGCTATCACGCCAGCGGCTCTGCGGGCGAATCGCCGTGTATCCCCAACGGTCGACCAAGTCGTCGAAGTTCGCATCCCCTGATGAAGTCGTGGCGCCGTGGAATCCAGCTATGTTCCCGACATCGGTCAGGGCGCAGGGCGCACGGCGTCGCGAACACAAATATTCGGATGCTCAACAACACGCTTTGGCTAACCGGTAGTTTGACGGCGGCTTACTTCGGAGCGGCAGTGCTCCAAAAAAGGTGTGTCAAACTGGTGTGTTGACCGTTGCGAACGTGGAAGGGTTATGCCGGGGTTCCCTCGGGTGTGCGATGACAACCGAGCGCGTAGACTGCGAGCGCTGCACACACGCCGAGCGAGAGCCCCATGGCGACGGTGCCGAACATATAGCGCTTACCAAGGCGCTCTCGGTCGAATATCGCCATGGCGATCACGATTAAATCGCTGAAGATCAGATCCCAGTGAAGCCCAACACTAAACGCCGAGGACTCGACGAACGCCGAGGCCCAGGCCCCGACGAAACCAAGCTCCAGGGTGCTCGGAATGAAGTAGGCGAAGGAGATGATGACGCCCAGGGCGCCCAGTCCAACGATGGTGATGTTTCGGAACACGCTTTACTCCTTGAGAGGCGAAGGTCGCGCCTGATTCGATGCTGGACGGCGGCGCCTAGTGCGCCAGTAGGTCCTCGATGCACAAGCGTCCCTCCGAACGTATGTTCGCACGGAATCCGACGGAACTCAGCTACCGACCTGCACCCCCATGACATTGCCAATCGAACCCTGTTCCAACGGAAGTCGGTCTCCAAGAACTTACCTAGGAGCGAGGGAAATCTGCGACCGCCATCAATTCTGACAAGCGTTACCCACACCATCTCCATCCGTGTCGGCCTGACTTGGGTTAAACACTGTTGGGCAATTATCGCACGAATTGCCCACCCCATCGCCGTCTGAGTCGATTTGCGACCCGTTGGTCACCCCGATGCAGTTATCATCGATATCTGCAACCCCATCCCCGTCACGGTCTGAGTCACAGACGTCACCAATTCCGTCCATGTCCCCGTCTGAGTAGTCTTCAGACGCGAAGATCGGACAGTTATCGCAGGCATCGCCCCGCGTATCACTATCAAAATTGAGCTGATTAAAGTTCAATTTTCCCGGGCAGTTATCGCAGGCATCACCCCGAAGATCTCCGTCGGAATCAAGCTGGGTCGAATTCTCCACCGTCACACAATTATCGCAGACATCTCCCACCCCATCACCGTCGGAATCAAGCTGCATGGGGTCCTTTGCGAAAGGACACTTATCGCTAAGGTCCGGAATCCCATCCCCATCGGCATCATCATCGCAGGCGTCTCCGACACCGTCCAAGTCTTGGTCGGCCTGATTTGAATTCGAAATCAGACCGCAATTATCTGCCGCATTATCGATGCCGTCCCCGTCAAGATCATCGTCACAAAGGTCTCCCAAACCGTCCGCGTCGATGTCCGATTGATTGGGGTTACTGATGAACTCACAATTATCCGCCGTATCCAACACGTTGTCGCCGTCAACGTCGTCATCACAGACATCGCCGAACGTGTCTTGGTCCTGATTGTCTTGAGCAGAGTTGGCGACAGCCGGACAATTATCCACAGGATTGGATACTCCGTCTCCGTCCAAGTCCAAATCACAGGCATCGCCAAACCCATCGCCGTCTTGGTCGGCTTGATTCGGGTTAAAGACATAACGGCAGTTGTCCTGCTCGGTGGCCAGTCCATCTCCGTCTTCGTCGCTATCGCACGCGTCGCCCGTGCCATCATCATCATCGTCTTGTTGTGATGGGTTGGGTATGTCTGGGCAATTATCGTCGTCGTCCAAAATGCCGTCAAAATCGATATCTTGGTTTTCCTCTAAATCCGGCATATCAGAAGCATCCGGTGACGCATCGTCCCCGACATCGACCATCCCAAAATCTGGCTCCATCAACGTGTCGACGCCAACATCTTGCACCGTCGCGTCCCGCGCAATTACGGTGTTCGGCTTCTCGTCTCCACAGGCGAATAACCCCAGTAATAAAAACCCACAAATCACTCGTGCACGCATCGATGCTCCACTTCGAACCAACTTTCAGCACGCCATAAGCATAACCGAACTCCGACGAGACGGTAGCCAATCGGCAAAGGTGTCGTATCCACGACGAATACAGTTCCTGAGGCGCAAAGCTTGCTGCTCGTCCCCAATCTAAGGATGATGCTCGTAGGAAACTCCTGATTTTACAGAGATGAATAAAGTGACACATAAGTGGATGCTCATAGCTATGCTGTTGGCCGCTTGTGGAGACGACCCTGCCTCGAATCCCACCGCGCTCGACATGACCTCCCAAGACTTCGCTCTGCCAGATGCGGGAGGTGACGACACGGGTGTCGTTGTTCCAGATCCGGCCAAAACCTGTGAAGATGTCCAGGATATTGGGGTCGTAGAAGACGGACTGGAGCTCAAAGTTGATTTAGGCGATCCCGGACGCAACGATTTGGGCAAGTGCGTTGCGCCTGAGATTGCAACCGGGGCTCGCGCTTTGCGCTTTCGGGTCGCAACGGCAGCACGACTAACCCTGACCGCTGACGCCATTCCTAGTCTAGTCGGTGAAATCACGATTCCTGCACAACCCGCGGTCGAGATTCGAACAACCGACTGCGCGCCATCCTCCGCTGGAGAATGCTCTCGACTGAGGACGAGCACCTATATCCTCGATGCGGACGTCGATTACTTCCTGCTTATCAACGCCGAAAAAGACAGCGGCGGTGTTCAACTTAAGTTCGAACTCGAAGAATTGATTTGCACGCCCAATGAAACGGGTTGCGCTGAGGGAGCCGTCTCAAGATGTTCAGAGGACGGGTCTAGGCTGACCGAAAGCAAATGTGTCGATTCGTGCGACCTCGCCGGTGGATGCCTGGGAAACACCTGTGAATCTGTAACCGACCTGGTGGTAGCGGCCAGCGGAACCACAACAATCACCGGAAACAGGGCGGCATACGCGAATTCATGGTCGGCCGAAAATCGCGCAGGCTGCAACCTTCAAAACGGCGAAGAACCTGGCGCAACCATTGGACCAGACTTCGTGATTCGCATACCCAACCTAGCTAAACGCGACATCCTTACACTTAGCGCCGAAAACCCCCTAAACGAAGGCGCTTACGGATTTTTTATCGTCGAAAACTGCGGCGCAATCGGATGCCTCGATGCGGGAAGCTTCGACGATAACAGCGATAATCAGCTGACTTACACCATGCCAGAAGCTGGCGACGTTTTGGTACGTGTAGAAGCCCTTGGGGAAATGGACCGATTTTTTGCCATCGACGTATCAGTAACGCAGTGAACATTTTGGAGAACCCATGAAAACTTTAACAACCCTAATGTTCCTGCTGGTTCCTGCCACTCTTTGGGCAGATCCAGCGCCTGCGCCTGATGCCATGTTGTTGGTCGGAGCCGACGCCTTCGCTTCGGGCCAATCCAACAACCTTGGACCGGCAATTAATCACACGGTCTCCGAATTCTGGGAGTCTGGGGCATGCCGTGCATCAGACGACTGGGACGAATGTGACCAGCTGCGTTTTGGAGCAGCTGTTTTTGCCGACAAGACCTGCGGAACGAGTGGTCTGCCGCTCTACATCAACACTCTCCCACGAGAAGACGGAGGCGGTCCGGTAGAGGACTACATGAAATCCGTCCACAACTCTGGGAC
>JBBKVQ010000323.1:0-8041 GCA_037968515.1 Bradymonadaceae bacterium | reverse complement strand
GGTTCGCGAGCCTTATGGCTCGCATGTGTCTGAATAATCGCAGGAATCGCATGCAGGCCATAGGGCCTGCGCACCAAGGGCAGAATCACAGAAATTGCCAATAGGCCGAAACCCGAGTCGCGGGTCTAGGCGGCTGACTTTGCGGAACCTGACCGCCTGAAGCCCGAAACCACGAATACCAAGATGGGCAGGGTGCTCATAATCAGGCCGTAGGTTGCGGTCACTCCTGGGTTCAGCCAACCCAGCTGTGGCGCTGCGGTGTCTGCCAGAAACCCCCACCATGAAGATGTGGCTAATTCGTTGAGCGACACCGAGGTTTTGGTGGCCCAACTTCCCACAAAATACAGCGCCAGATGGGTCGACAGGCCCAGCACCGCGCTCGCCCACACCCAACGTCGGGTCAGGCTTGGTACCAGGATGCCAAAGAGCACCGGCGCACAGCTTGCGGCCACGATGCCGTAAACGCCGACCTGGCCAAAAATCCCCAGAAGTTTGGGGGGATGGAGCGAAATCAAGAACGTGGCGATGCCCAAAACGATTAGAATCATTTGGCCGGCCCGATGGGCAGCTTTAAGCTTGCCGTCGTCATCCAGATCCTTGAGCAGGTTATTGCGCGTGAGATTCAGGAACAGGTCATTGGCTGCAATCGACGAGAGCGCGATCAGGATGCCGTCTAGCGTGCTCATTCCTGCACTGAGGAGTGCGACCGTCACAACCGCAATCATCGCCGGAGAGAACGTCTCAGTGACGTAGACGGTCATCACCAAATCTTGACGGAAAAGACCAGTGACGGGGTCGGCGAACTTTTCGGGCGGGATGTTGAGCAAATGGGCGTAAAAACCCACCAATAGCAGCGCCGTGAAAGTCAGGCTGACCACCAAACATACGGCCAGATAGGTCCACACGTCGCGGTCGCTTTTCACGTAGAGCGCTTTGATCATGATGTGGGGTTGCGACACCAGCGCAAATCCAATGATGAAGCCCGCGACCCAAACGCTAAAGAACGAGCCAAACAGCGGTGACGCCGGGTTCACGGCCAAAACTAGATTGGGGTCCTGAGTGCCGATCGTTGCCCATGCTGCCGAGAACCCGTCACCGAGCAGCGAGTAGCCGCTTGCCACGATGATCACGGCGATCACGGCCATAATCGCGCCCTGCAGAGTGTTTGTGTAGGCGTGGGCGTAGGTTCCACCCATGAAAATATAAGAAAAAACGAAGCCAATCGTCAGAATCAACGCTTCGGAGTTGGTAAGGCCTAAGGTCAGCTGCATCACGATAGAAATGCCGCCCACGATCAGGACGACAAATGTCAGCGAGAGCATGTTAACTGCGGCAAAAAATACCGTGAGTCCTTGGGACTCAAACCGTCGACCAATCCAATCTGGCAGGGTCAACGCGCGTGTTTTCGAGCCAACGCGCCGAAACCCAATCGACATCACTGCCAATCCGATAATCACGCCTGAACCCGCAGCGACGCCAAGGTGAATCAGCGCCGAGAGTCCATGCACGTACACAAAACCGGGGTTGATAACGAACGTCGCGGTCGACGCGATGCTGGCGGCCAAGGTGATCCCGACTACGACAGGGTTCATCGCGCCGTTACCGACCGCAAAACTCGTAATGTCTTTCGTCTTGCGATGACCCAGATAGGCCAACCACGTGGTGAAAGCCATGTAGAGCAGGAAGAGGCCCCAAATGAGCGGGCGTTCAATGATTAAGTTGATGTAGTGCATAATGCCTCTGGCCGATTGTGCGCTGCAACATAGCAGCGGAAATCAGGAATTCAAGAGGCAATACAGTAGATTGGATTGGCTGGGCAGGCAGGTGTTTGTGCAGGCGCACATATTACACGACGGCATCGATCTTGGCCGCGAGGTCGAAATCTTTACGTGTGATGCCGTTGCTGTCGTGTGTCGTCAGCGCAAGCTCCACCCGATTATAGACATTGAAAATCTCGGGGTGGTGGTCGGCTTCGTCGGCAAGTGGGGCAATCCGGTTGATCAGCGCGATCGCGTCCCCAAAAGATTCGTAAACGATTACTCGTTTGATCTTTTCGCCAGAATGCTTCCATTCGGGCGTAAATGTTAGACGCTCAGCGATATCGGCTTCGCTCAGTTTTGGTGCGGCCATGATTTTCCCGGGGTTATCGGTCGTTCAGACCGGATTCAATTTGTTTGGATTGTTGCAACAGCAAATCACCGTGCGCCGCATCGCCAAGTTCGATCCAGAACCGTGCCACTGTGTGGAGCAAACGCGCGGATTGCCGCGAGTGGTCCATCTTGATCGTGTGCTGGGCCAACTGCTCCAAAAAAAGCAGGAAGATTCGTCGTTCAAGCGTGTAAAGGAACGGCTCGTTTCGAATCGATTCGACCAGGTTTTGGAACGTGGATTCGGTCTCGGTCAGACCGGCATAAAAAGCTGCACATGCTTGGCAAAACCGTGTGACGCGGTCGATCCCCAAATCGTCGGCGTCGGCCCTCGCGCGTCCAAGTTCAAGCGCTGCGAGCTGCAGACGGCTTTGGAAACATCGAAGCAAGCCCATCAGACTTCGGGCCACCGCGCGATCTTCGGCGGTGCCGTGCTGGTCGACTGTGCGCAGAGTCTCTTCGAGGAGTTTTTCGGCGTCGTCGAATTCGCCCAACCACATTGAAACCATCGCGAGATGGTTGCGGATATCGTAGACCGCCCAACTGGTGCCAACCGACTCTTTGACCCGCCGCGCCTCACGCAACAGCGATTGTGCCCGGGCGATGTCTCCAGTGTTCAACGACAACTCACCCAGATTCATGAGCACATGCGACATCGCGATCTGGTCACCCAAACGCTTGAATATTTCGAGCGATTGCTGAAGGTGTTGCTCGGCGGTTTGGTAGTCGCCTTTGAACAGATGGGCCACGCCCAAACCGTTATGAACCGCGGCAATGAAATACTGGGTGCCCAGGGCTTCATGCAGCGACAGGCTCTGGTGCAGAAGGCTTTCTGCGGCATCATGATTGCCGAGTTCAATCTCAAGTTGTCCGAGGTTTCGGTAGGCCTCGGCTACGCCGATGCGATCGCCGAGCGCTTTCTTGAGGTCCAGAGCCTGCCTGAACATTCGCCCGGCCTCGTCCAAGCGGTCCGGCGCGTTCATGGTTGGATCCATCAGCGCGTTTCCGAGGGCGAGCAAGGTGTCCGAAAGGCCTTCCCGATCGCGGGCCTGCTCAAATTCCTGCCGTGCGCGAATCAAATAGTCGCGACGCCGTCCAAGGACACCCCGCCGTCTGGCGACTTCGGCCAGATGAAGGTGCACTTTGCCGCTGATTTCGCCCGACGGGAGTGTCGGGAGCATGCGCACAAGTTGGTCAGAAACGATTTCTTCTGCGCGTAGGTCGCCGGTTACCAGATGGACTCGAGACAACCCAACGAGCGCCTTGGCGTCTCCGGCCAAGTCTTTGTGCTTCCGAGCCCAGTCTAAGGCGTTGCGATACCATTCAAGGGCTTCGTTATGGCGTCCCTGAATCACCAACAAATGGCCAAGCCCGCGGAACGCACGTCCGATTTCGGTGCCCTTGGCAGCACCTTTTTGGATCGCAATCTTGAAGCGGTCTTCGGCCAGACCAAACTCACCAAATTTCCACGCCAGCTCGGCGAGTGCTATCTGCGCCTGCGTCCAAAGCTCTGAGTAGTCATTTCGATCTTCGAGCAGCGTCGCGAGCTCACGGAATTGGTCGCGTGCACCACGCAGGTCTTGGCGCTGCAAGGAGCGCTGAGCGGCAGCGTTCATCGTGTCGCGGTAGCGATCTCCATCGCCGGCCTGCCGCCAATGTTCGGCGATTTCCACAAGTGGCAGCTCGACTCCACGCTCCTGATAGAACGTGAGTTTGCGCTCAGCGGCGGTCTGATGAAGACGGCGGTTGGCCCAACGTTCTGCCAGATCGTGAAGGATAGCCTCGCGCAGCAAGCTGTTGTCGAATTCCACGCAGATCATGTTCTGGTGCATGGCCTGACGGACGATTCCCTGGTCCCGCAGGATCGACAGATCTTCGTCGAGCGCAGTGGCGTTTCCGCCGATCACTTCGACGAGCAGCTCCACAGGTGTCCGCATGCCAAGCGTTGCCAGCCACTCAAGGGTTGCCTTGAGGCTTGGCCGTTCCGCATAGCGGGCGGTGGCTTGTTCGATGCGAAGGCGCATCAAGTTCATCAGGTCCGGTGGCAGGTCGATTTCTCGTGGAGAGCCCTTCTTGAGGCCCCATCGACCTTTGCGTTGCGTCAGACTGCCTTCGTTCTGCAAGTAACGTACAATCTGCATCGCGTGCAGCGGAACACCCTGACTCAACCAGCCGATACGTTCCTTGAGGCGTGGCTCAAGGTTCAAAATATTATCGAGCAGGACCGACAGGTCTTTTCCTCGAAGCCGGCGAAGGACAAAACGTGTGTACCCTGCGCCGATATTGGACAAGATGGTACGCAGGCTCTGTTCCAAATCGGGATTCGAAGCCCGTTCTTCCGGACGGAACGTCAAGACGATTGCCAGCGAAATGGGCTGAGTACGAAGCGTGACCGCAAAGTATTCCAAAAACGCCAGAGTCGAGCTGTCCGCGTATTGTGTGTCTTCGATGATGATCACGAGCTGTCGACGCTGCGCGATCTGCGTCAGGACGCGTTCGAGCTGGGCAAACAGTACGCCGGCTTGTTCGCTTCCCGGCGTCATTCGCGCTTCGTCGAGTCCGCGCGGTCGCACAAAGTCAGCGATCCTGTCGATTTCTGCAGGTGAATATTCGCCCAGTTTGGGCAGTTCTCGCCGAAGAGTAACCTCGATTTGGGCACGATCTGCGTGAGCGATGCCCCAGAATTCAGCGAGTGCTTCTCGGACACTTTCAAGCGGCATGGAGCGGCGGCGGCAGTAGCCGACACACGTGTCGATGCCCAAGTTTCTTAGGTTTGACCGCAGGGCGCCGATCACGCGGGATTTCCCGATGCCGTTTTCGCCTTCAAGCAATACAACATGTCCGTCGTTGGCGAAGACGTGTTCTTCGACGACTCCGCCAAGCTTCAAAACGTCTCGTTCACGCCCAATCAGCGGAAGTTCGTAGCGTGGTTTCGACGCGGGCCGATTGGCGAACGGGTTGTCGGCTTTGATGCGCTCAAGCACATTTGGACGTTCCCGAGTCGGGATCGACGATTCGTCTCGACTAGGAGTCGTACGCTTGGGAATCGGCGGAGGAATCGGCCGCGTCGGCTGAGAATCCGGGCGGACATCCTCGATATCGTCGATTGAAATCGCGTGCGACGTTGGAATCGCTTTGTGTGGAATCTCCAACGAGTTGCGCTGGACAGTTTCGTCCAAAACCGCAGGCAACATCGTGGTTGCGTCGGGATCGCTGGCTTCGAATCCCAAGTCCAATCCATCTGGTACAATCGCTGTGACCGAGATCTCTGGGTACGTGGTGCCTCGGGCGCGGGGCTGAATATTCATGCCGCGTAAGGACTTGATGAACCCTTCCAACATCTCGTTTGCGTCGGCAAATCGATCAGTTGGGCGTTTTTCGCAGCTCTTGCGAATGAAGATCCCAAGGGGCGTGCCTTCGAGCTCGCGGGTGAGTTCAGGGACAGCGTCTCGGATCTGCTTGTGGATCACGTCCATTCGATTGCGGCCGGTGACCGGTGGCAATCCTGTGAGCATCTCAAAAAGTAGCAATCCCAACGCGTAGACGTCGGTCGCGGGAGTGATCGGCTCGGCGCAAGCCTGTTCGGGAGCCATATACATGGGTGTTCCGAAGATTCGCCCCGCCTTGGTCAGCTTGTCTTCGTTCGCTTCCTGACCTTCTTCGACCGCCATCGTCATCTTAGCGACGCCGAAATCCAGAACTTTTACATAGTCTTGTTCGCCGAAAAGCTCGCAAAGAAAGATGTTTTCGGGTTTGAGGTCACGATGCACCAGCCCGCGTTGATGGGCTTCGGACAGCGATTTCAGAATCTGGATGAAAACGTGTGAAGCGCGCGGCCACTCAAGAGCGCCACAGTCTTGGACCGAGTCCGCGAGGCTTTCGCCCTCGAGAAGTTCCATGACCATATAGATCAGGCCATCTTCGGTCTGACCGTAATCGTACAGGGTGATCGTATTTGGATGGCGTAGTTGGCTGACGTGGTAGGCTTCTCGTCGGAATCGCTCGACGTTTACTGGATCTTTGGCGACCCCAGGCGTCAGGAATTTAAGCGCAACTTCGCGTCCCACGTTCTCTTGCAACGCGCGGTAAACCGTTCCGAATCCGCCGCTCCCAAGGAGGTCGAGAATTCTAAAACGCCCGGCTACCATCTCTCCGGGTTTCGGCAATGTGGGCAACTTCGCCATAATCGTCGCAGAGCCACTGAAAGTGCCGCCTAAGCAGCGTATTTCCCCTATTGGACCATATTCGCGTTCTGTTAGCACGGCGCAATTAGGAAACGCAACCACAGCCAAATAAGAACACCGAGTTGAAACTCGCAGTTGAAAGTCACCCTCATCACAAGCTATTCCACGCCCCCGGCTTTCCTTCTAGCTGGCAGCAAGAGGTCGCAGATGTCTGGATTATCCTTTGAACTCAAAAAGACCGACGGTTCCGCACGTCGTGGCGCGGTCACAACACCCCATGGAACGTTTCAAACACCAGCATTTATGCCGGTTGGAACGCGTGGAACAGTCAAAGGACTGATGCCCCGAGACTTGGTTGAGACCGGATCAGAAATTTGCCTGGGCAACACCTATCACCTGCACATCTCGCCAGGTGATAAGATCGTCAAAAAGCTTGGTGGCCTGCACAAGTTCATGGCTTGGGACCGCCCGACGCTGACCGATAGCGGCGGATTTCAAGTTTTTTCGCTGCCTGGCGTTAAGCTTGAGGAAGAAGGGGTGGTGTTCTCGTTTGAGCAGGGCGGAAAGCCTGTGAAGCTATCGCCGGAACGCAGCGTCTTGATCCAAGAGAATCTGGGTGCAGATATCATCATGGCCTTTGACGTTTGTGTTGAGTTTCCGTGCGACCGCAGAACCGCCCAAGAGGCGGTGTATCGCACGGACCGTTGGCTGAAGCGCTGCAAGGACGCTCAAACGCGTGACGATCAGGCGCTCTTTGGCATCGTTCAAGGGTCGACCTACGACGATTTGCGCCGCTTATCTGCTCAGCTGACGATCGAACACGATCTGCCTGGCTACGCGATTGGTGGAGTTTCAGTGGGTGAAACGCACGACCTCATGATGGAAGCCGTCGACCTTGCTGAGCCCTTTTTGCCCAAAGACAAACCCCGTTATTTGATGGGTGTTGGATATCCAGAAGACATCGTCGAAGCAGTGGCACGAGGCATCGATATGTTTGACTGTGTGCTTCCCAGCCGACTTGGGCGTTCGGGCGTGATCTTCAGCCGGCATGGGCGATATCGAGTCACAAAGGGCAAATACAAGTCGGACGGATACCCCTTGGACACCCATTGTTCGTGTTACGCCTGCAAGAATTTTTCGCGTGGCTACATCAAGCACTTGATCGACACGAAAGAAATCTTGGGATCGACCCTCGCAACGCTACACAACATCACGTTCTATCAGGACTTGATGGTCGGCATCCGGCGCTCGATCGACGAAGGACAGTTCGAAACCTTCCGTCGCGCGTTTTTGAGCGAATACCTGAGCGAGGACCGCAAAGAAGAACTTGAGTTGGGTGGGTCACGAGTCGAGATGGAAGACCTGTCTTGGAACACCGATCACAGCGTGATTCCGACGAACGATTAAGCGTTTCAAAGCTCAATCATTCCGGTGGTGGATTCGCAAGCGGCGGATTTTGAACGGGTAATTGAGTTGTTTGCTATGGTTTCGACCAACTCTTAACTTGGGTCTTCAAATCATGTTTGAGGGGACAAATTATCTCCTCGCTGGGTTGGAGATAAGATGAAGTTTTTGCAAATTGCCCTTCTCGTAGCATCAGTTTCAGCTGCACCGGCCGCCGCCATAGCATCGTGTAACTTTATCCAGTTTGTTCCGACCTTGGTTTTGAATGAGTCCAAAACCGTGCCGGCAAATATAGGTGGAATTCCG
>JBBKVQ010000322.1:0-30907 GCA_037968515.1 Bradymonadaceae bacterium | reverse complement strand
CTATACAGGCGCGGCTGGAGCCACGCGGACCGAGGACAGGCGCGGCTGGAGCCACGCGGACCGAGCGGACCGAGGACAGGCGCGGCTGGAGCCACGCGGACCGAGGACAGGCGCGGCTGGAGCCACACGGACCGAGGACAGGCGCGGCTGGAGCCACACGGACCGAGGACAGGCACGGCTGGAGCCACGCGGACCGAGCACAGGGGCGGCTGGAGCCACGCGGACCGAGCACAGGCGCGGCTGGAGCCACGCGGACCGAGCACAGGGGCGGCTGGAGCCACGCAAGAAACAAAAAAGGCTTCCCGACGGAAGCCTTTAGTTCTTAACAGAAAGCGTTACTGACGCTTGCCATCAAGTGTGTAGCGCGAAGCCTTCCAACCCTGAACCATCACGTTGATGGTGGTCGGAGCGTTGATTTCAACCGAGCAGGACTCCTTCGAGCCTGATTTGTAGGGGCGGCAGTCGTATTCGGTCAGGGTCGGTTCGTTGCCAACTCGGACGTACAAATCGGCGTCGTTATCGCCGTTGAGTGCGAAGACGTAGGTACCCGCGGCCACCACACCTGTAGTGAAGCGCAGCTCTTCGCCACGTGCAACTGAGCCAGCTTCGCTCAGGCCTTCCCACGCTGGGTTGGCTGGCTCGCCGGGGTCTGCGCCTGGCACGAACTGGTTGTCTTGTTCGCCCGATACCAAGACGACTTCCGACTGGTCGATCTTCTCGAAGATTTGTTCGTAGGTTTTTGGGCTGTCGTGGTTCATGAGTGCGCGGACCAGCTGGGTGGTCGCGTTGGACATCTCGCGAAAGAACGACGGCATCGCGTTAGTGATGATGTCGAGGTGTTTGGTGCCCGTAGGGTCGTCGCTGTTGACGGCGGCGCGTGCGTCCCACATCGCGGTATCGATGTACGCGTATGTGTCACAGCCGTTCATGAACACGATTGAGTACTGGCCTTCGACCCATTTGCCCTTTTGGGCAAGCGCGCGGACGTTCGAGCCAAGGCCTGCATGACCGTTGTAGACAATCAAGTCGGCGTCGCCTGACAGGGCGTTGTAGCGGGTCGTGAATGAAGCTGGGGCTGTTCGAACGTTGTCGACCAAGATCGCGACCACGTTGACGGTTTTGCCGTCGGTCATTATTCCGCGGAAGGTGATATCGGGAGCCGAAACGCCAGGTGCGTTCGGAACAAGTTCTGGGGTGGTCTGGACGTCGCCAAGGATGGACATCTCGGACTTCATGACCGAGATGAACTTGTTGTAGGCAGCAATGCCAGCATCCGACGATGACGTGGCGCCATCTTCGTACTTACCGAAGACCGCAACAACGTTTAGCGCGTCGTCCTCCCAAACCTTGTCGTACTCGGGGTATTTTCCTGAGGTGTTGATATCGCTCAAGCTCACGACTGCTCGGGTTTTGAGCGTCGCGCCTTCCTCAAAACTGCAACCTCGTCGGTTGGGTCGGAAGTAGTACCACATGCTTCCCGAGTCGATATCGTGGGCGCCAAAATCGACGCAGGTGCGGCCGTAGGTGTCGGCAAAATCGTTCAGCGAGTCTTGGCTCATGTTAGTCGGCAAAATCAAGTCGTAGCTTGTCGGCACGTTGGTTTTGCTGCCCCAGGCGACCGGCAGAATGGCGTGGTACGTCAATTTTGTCGTTCCGTCGCCAAGGCTTTCGCTTTGGATATCTGACACGGTCATCGTGTCGAGGCGTCCGACTGCGTTCGAGCCGTTGAGTTGCCCAATCGTGTAGAGCATTTGGTCTTCGATCTGTTGTTCGGGTCGCCACGATGAAGTCGTGATGAGCTCGCCGTCGAATTCGAAATCGACAAAAACCGCTACAGCGCTGGCATCGCCTTTATTGTCGACGGCTTTGACGTAGTCGGCATCGGCAATAGAGAGGTTTCCGTCTGGCTCGGCGTCCGACCCACAGGCAGAAGCGAACATGAGTGCTGCACAGGCAAGGGGCAAGGAATTTCGAAGTGGCGATAAACGCATAGCGGCTCCGTGGACATTGGATGATGCAGATTTAGATTGCAGCACTTGTGCCAAGTTGGTCAACTGACCTGTTTTTCTCAAGCGTCTGTTTTGTATGGGGATTTTAACGGTCGGAATCTTCGCTGCTGCCGGCATGGCAACTTCAGTTGCCGGAAGAGAGGGAAGTACGCAACTCCGATAGCCGCTTGTACTGGTCTTCCATGGACAGACTTGGGTCGAAATAATCCATGAATTGGCTCAAAGAGCCCATGACAGGTGGGCGTTTTGTGATTTCCGCCCACTTTAAAAAGGGCACCAAAAACGGGCGCGCTGTTTCAACCTCGTGCCTGAGCAGCATGGCTGTGGCTCCACCGTGTTCAAGGAAACCGCTTTTTTTGTAAGCTGCGTAAACCAGATCTCTATCGTAGGAGACCAATCTTGGCTCCGCACTCCAGCCGCTCGGCTGCTGGCTTAGGATTGCGTATTGCGCCCGCGTGTCGGCGTTGAAAGGCAGCCCAACGCTGCCCACATTGACCGCTAATCCTTCAGGCATTTCCCATTGAGCAGGGCGATGGGTGTGGCCACAAACGAGCACGTCGCCGCCGCTTTCAACGAGGTATTTTTGGACGGTCACGTCTTCAGTCCAAGGCCCAAGCCCTTCGTTATAGGAGGCCGGGCTGCCATGAAAAATTTTTACGCTTGGTGCCGTCGAGGGGCTGGCGGTGAACGGGAAGCTGTCGATGAAATCGATGTCGCCTTGATCGAGCTCGGCCGCCATCCAACGCGAACAGCCCCATTCTTCAGCCTCAAGCCACTCTGCGGGAACTTCACGACGGCGAAACGAAAGAAGGTAGTCTTCGTGATTGCCGCGGACACTTCGCAGACCCAGTTCCTGCGCGCGTTTCACGACGGCGCTGCCCTGAGGCCCGCGCCCGACGAGGTCGCCTGCAAGAATAATCTCGTCGACTGCAGCGTCCGCGAGGTCGTTCAGCACGGCTTCGAATGCCGGTAAGTTTCCGTGGATATCAGCAAGTACTGCAATTCGGGTCATACGGCCTTTATACCCAGAGATAGGGCTTCCAATGGTCTGGCTGATGGCCATCCCACGGACTCATGGTGAAGGGCAACCATCGCGGTGCTCTTGGACGCTGCGCAAGCGTCATGCGCGCGTCTTCCAGAGTGAAGTCGCCTTTCTGGCGGTTGCACGGCTCGCAGCTCGTCACGATGTTTTCCCAAGAGGTTTCTCCGCCTCGGCACCGTGGAATCACGTGGTCGAAGGTCAGGGTGGCTTCATGATTAGACGTGCCACAATACTGACACAGATAACCGTCGCGGCGATACACGTTTGCCCGAGTAAACTGAATGGTTCGGCGAGGCACTTTGACTCGCTTTGTGAGCCGGAGCACCGAGGGCAATGTGAACTCTTCCGACGCTGAACGCGCTACGGCGAGTTGGGGCTCAAGAATCTCGGCCTTACCCAGCACAATGAGTGTGATCGCTTTTCGCCAGTCGATCACCAAGATCGGCTCATACGTCGAATTCAGCAGTAAGGCAGGCTCCATGATCTAATTCTCGCGATGCACGCTTTTATTTACGTGAGTCTACAGAGAGTAACCAACATCCAGAGGCGTCCAAGTATTTCTGCTAGGTCAGGCTTTGCGCGGACTTAAACCCTTTCATGCAAAAATAGAAACAAAAAAGCCGGCCAAATTGGCCGGCTGATAACTCATAAACAAACACCGCTTACGCACTGGTATTTCTGCTCGCGCGGACAATCCGAGTCGACGGTGCATTGTCGGACGCTGCCGGCCCAACGACGGTAAGGGATGACCACTCGGTCGCCAGTTTGAGGCGGGTTGGGTCCCTTAAAAGTGACTCGGTTAACGATGCTGTCGTAATCCCACCCATTGGCGCGGTTGCGAGTCCAGTCGATGATCATCGCGGTCGACACCTGACCGACCTTGACCTTCAGCGACGGCGCAACTGGGACGCCGCGCAGACGAAGTCCACTGGCGATGCCGGCCGAAGCCGTCGCAATTTGTTGCAAAGTCGTCGAGATATCTGCCTGGCAGATACTGCCAGACGTTCCGCCCGTCCGCTGAACGATGCGGTCGATTCCAGCCGAGGCTTCTGAGGCGATGGTGCATGGCGTTCCGGGAACCCAGAAGATTCCAAAAACCGTTGCTCCGATTTCGGGACGAAGGAAATAGTCGATGAAAGGCTGGGTCACCATATCTAGTTTGGCCGAATCAAACCCTGGGTCTAGCGTCGGGTCGTTCGGCGGCTCGCCCGCACCACCGGCGTCTCTCCAGCCCATCTTAGCCTGAATATGGTCGTCGAATTCATCGGTGACGCTGATGACGACCACGGCCGCATCGGTACGGATCTTAGTGTTGTCGGTGTCCGACCGAGGTGTTGCTCTTGAAATTGCGGCGGCGCCCATCGTGACGGTGTGTTCGCCCGCGATTCGAAACCCGTTTTGGCTGGGGTCGAGCTCGCTGATGCACGCCGTAAACTTGGCGACGTCAGTCGTGAAGTTCGCTTGGCCCGTGTCGCAAAGCTTGCCGTTCGGAAGATAGGGTGCAGGGCCGAAGCTGGGGCAAGTGCCAGTGAATCCCGACCCGAATTGAGTGCGCAACGAAGGGTCGATGGCCAGGTCGGTCTCGATTCCGCGGCACGATCCCGAAGCCACAGCAATTCGCCAATCGAGGTTACTTGCCTGAAGAATCTGAGTGAACTGTGTGGCGAAGTTGCGCACGGCTGCGATTTCTTCGCCCATCGAACCTGAACCGTCGAGTACCCAAATGAAGTCGACTTTGGCGCGGGTATCAACCCGGTAAGAGACACATTCATCTTCAAGCGTTTCGGAGGCTTTCGCGACCGAAGTTCCGCCAGTGAGGTCGTCGACTCGGAAACCGGCGTTAGACGCGGGGTTCGAGTAGGCTGAGTCGGCTACAGTGGTCAACGTGATGACGTAAGTCGCTCCGCGTCTAACCACTTGATACACGGCCAAAATGGGATCATTGCCCGGGGTAGTTGTGAACGCACCAGCGATCGTTGGGTTGACCGCGGCATTCGAAAGTCTGGCCAGAATCTGGTTTCGAACCGTGTCGGCTTTGAGCCCGCCAGACAGCTGAATCACACCGTTTACGACCGCTTGAAACCCGTCGTGGGTTGTGGTCCGTCGCCCCGAAGACCGCAGGACTGCCCCAGGGAAAACGGCACGGACTTGTGTCACCACATTATTGGAAACCAATTCAGGCGTGGTCGCCGCGGCTGGTGTGGCCAAAGAAGCCACAAAACCAGCATAACCGGACGTCGCGTCATTAAATCCGTGGGCGTTCAGGCCGGTGATTGGTGCCGAAGGAACGCCGAGCACCAATGCCAGTTTGTAGTCACCGGCATTATTCACAAGCAGTTGAGGGTCAACCAGGTTGGCCGTGTCTTCGGGGCGGCATCCCAAGTACTGAACTTCGTCGCTATCCGGCGTTCCGTCACCGTCTGTGTCGCTCTTGCACGGGTCGGATTCTCCATCGGAGCAAGCCGGGGCAAAAACACGGTTCACACAGGTTCCGAGCATGCCGTCTTCGTTGAAATCTTCGATGCCGTCGGGAAGACCGTCGCCGTCCGTGTCTTCTTTGGTGGGATCCATGCAGCCCGAAGCGATTTCTGGTCCATCCAAGATGCCGTCATCGTCAGAGTCGATATTCAATGGATCGCTTCCCGCCCTGATTTCGTCGCCATCGCTTGCGCCGTCGCCGTCAGTATCAGCGCTTCGTGCATCAGTTTCACCTGGATCGAGGCGGCAGTTCGAGTTCTTGTCCTCTTGACCGTCGAGAAGTCCGTCACGGTCTGTATCTGGGCGTGCAGGGTCGGTTCCAAGTGAGCATTCGCAACCGTTGGTCAAGCCGTCTTGATCACTGTCCAAGGCGGCCGAACATCGATCTTCTGTGCCGACGTCGGCAGCCATATCCAAAAACGGATTGGGAGGTAGGTCCGGTTCTTCGTTGGCATCCGTACCGCCATCAAGCCCGTCGTCTCCAGCGTTATTATTTGGATTTGGACCGACTCGACCGGGCTCGCAAACACCGGAAATCGGGTTCAGAACTTCCCCGGTGTCGCAGGTGGTGGTCGTTTCTCGGGTGTCGTCACTGCACCCAGCAAGAAGTCCGAAAAGTACGACTAGCGATATTTTTTTCATTTTATTCCTCATATCCCCGAAATGTAGCGATTTGCGCGGCTTGTCACAACTATCAAGCTTTGTGATAGGGCTCGCCGCGCAGAATCGTGCAGGCCCGGTAAATTTGTTCGACGAGAATCAGCCGCGCAATATCGTGCGGTAGCGTCATCGAGGACAGCGCGAGTTTCGCGTCGGCCGTGTTTAGCCAGTCTGGGTCAAGGCCCGCAGCCCCACCGATCACAAAGGCGACATGGCGCGTCGACCGATTCATCAAGTTTTGAAGATAATCGGCAAGCTCGACGCTGGTGTAATGCTTGCCGCGTTCATCCAAAAGGATCACGTGGGCGCCTTCCGGGATTGCGGCCTTCAGCGAGGTCGCCTCCGCCGCTTTTAGCTGCGCCTCTGGGCCTCTTCCCTCGCGCACGGCGTGGGTTTCAAAGGGCAGATAATGGGTGATCCGCTTTTCGTAATCCGCATTCAGGGCAGCCAAGTTTTTGTCTTTTAGGCGGCCAACAGTGACCAGATGAATCTTCATGGAGCCTCAGATTCGCAACTTTTTTTGGCTGTGTCCGATAAGAGGACAAACCATGGAGCCGCGATGTTGCGATTTTTGTTACCAGCCCGATGTCCAATCTGCGACACCTATTTAAAAGACGAAGGGATTTGTAGTGCGTGTCGCGGCGGCCTGATTCCGATCGAAAACTGCTGTATTCGCTGTGCCCAGCCGATGGGGGATTTTTCGATGAGAGAGTTCTGCGACACCTGTCTGACAAACCCACCCGCGTTTGATGGGGTGTGGATTCCTTGGCAATTTAGCGGAGTTCTTCAGGATTTAGTTGTCCGAATAAAAACCGGCCGAAACCCACAATATCTAAGGCCTTTGGCGCTCGAGTTTAAAGAGTGGCTATGTCGCCAGGACTTGCTGCAGTCGACTTCGTGGACCGTGGTTCCAATGCACCCAGATGACCTGCAAAAACGTGGTTTTAGTGTGCCATCGCTGACCGGGCGATTCTGCCAAGTCAACGTGAACCATGTGTTGACCAAAACGCGAAAAACCGAAAAACAAGCCACTCTGGGCCGGCAGGAGAGGGCGTCCAACCTAAAAGGTGCCTTTGCTTCGAAACCCGTTACCGGCGACTGGATTGTGTTGGACGACGTGGTCACGACAGGAGCGACGTTGAATGAAGCAGCCACGGCACTCAAACTTGCAGGTGCAGAACGAGTTTTTGGCGTGGCGCTGGCTAGGACCCCTTAAATCAATCCGAAAAACTCGTGGACTCGTGGATCGGAAAGATCGGAAACCACCAGTTCTGGCTGATGTTCCGCGAGCTGCTCCACCAGAAAACCACCTGTGGCTACGGCGATGCAATGAGCTCCGATGGAATGTGCGGCCAGAATATCCAAGGGCGTGTCGCCAATGATGACCCCTTGCGCCAGCGGGTTTCCAAGCTGCTCGCGGCCTCGGTCAAGTCCTGCTTGAATAAGGTTGGGTCTTAGCTCGTGGTCACATCCGAACCCGCCGAACGAAAACTCTTGGCTCCAACCTGGGCGGTCAAGCTTAATACGTGCGCCTTTTTCGACGTTTCCTGTTCCAAGGCCCACAGCGAAACTCGCCTTTTTTAGGGTCCGTGCAAGAGTTCGGGCCGGTTCAAAAATATGGAAATCCTGGGCGGTCCTAACCTCTTCTGTAAGGAGGTCAAGGTAGGCGTCCAAGATGGCGTCGATAAGTGTTCCTGTCGGATCTATATCGGCCTTGATTAAGGCTTTTCGCACGATTCCCCGGTCGGTCATGCCTCCCAATGGAAAATCAAAAACATCGTCGCGTCCGACCACCGATTTAAATCCGTTCCTCATGGCGACCCGGCCAGCACCGCCCGTGCTTACCAACGTGCCATCGATATCAAAAAGAACGACCTTCATATTGCCTTCCAGTTCGAGACTTCTTGCATAAACTCTTTGACCCGTGAGCTATCGACCGGGTTTCGAGTGATTCCTGCTCGCTTAAACCAGGTGCCGACGATCCCTCCTGTAACGTGAGGAAGCACAGCATCAAGGAGTTCAGGGACCAATCCAGAACCCACAAAAACAGGCACAGAAGCTGCCGCCTGTCGGACGGCTTGGAGTGTCTCGAGATTAACCGGCTCGCCAGTGCCACTGCCCGAAACAATGACCGCATCGGCGAGTCCACGGTGGACGCAATCGCGTGTGACTTCGTAAGGGTCCGAGGTGCCGAGCGGTGAGGCATGTTTAACCAGCACATCTGCAAAAATCTTGGCCCGACATCCTAGTTCACGTCGATATCGCAACGTCGTGTGGGCTTCACCCTCGATCAATCCCTGATCGGTGACCGCGGCGCCGACGTGGACGTTGACCCGGATGAAGTCGAGCTCACATGCGGCTGCGATGCCCATGGCACTGTTCGCATCGTTGCGAAGACAATTGATCCCGACTTCGATTCCAAGGGTCGACTTGCAGCGAGTTGCGATGCGGGTCAAGGCTGCGACCTGATGAGGCGGCAGGCGATTTGAGGCATCACCCTTCACGAAGGGGATCGACCCGAAATTCTCGATAATTATGCCGTGAACGCCTCCCTCAGCGAGAGCTTCGGCGTCTTTCATCGCGTGGCTGTAGGCCTGTTCGAAGGTTGTTCCGTGTGGATCTCCCGGAAGCGCTGGGACATGGACGACACCATAAATGGTTTTCATTTTTCCTCCAGGCCCAGATCCTTCAAGACCGCCATCGCCGCATTATGCCCGCTCGCGCCGATCACCGAGCCTGCCGGATGACATCCTGCGCTGCAAGAATACACATTTTGGGCTGGAGTTCGGTACGGATGGCGATCCGCAAATCCGAACTGATTATCGATGTGGTGAATATGACCGTAGGTGATGCCAAAATGCGACTCGATCGCCTTGGGATGCAGCACAAACATATCGTCGACAAGCGAAGAGGTGTCCGGCGCGAATTGGTCACAGATCGACAACAAATGGTGGGCGTATTTGTCGGCTTCAACTTCCCATGAAGACCCTGCAATTTCGTAGGGGACCCACTGCACAAAAAGCGCTGAGCTGTGCCGTCCCTTTTCATCGGTCATCGTGGGGTCAACAGGCGTGTGCACGTACCACTCGATTGCCGGGAACTCGGGTAGGCGGCCGGCTTTCGCGTCTTCATAGCTGTCCTTGAGCGACTGCCAGACGATGCTTTCGTCGGGCAAGATATGCATCGTGGCGCCATGTTGATTAAGCCGCTGTGGCAAACAGGTGAAGGTCGGGAGGTCTCGCAGCGCGAGGTTCACCTTCATCGTCGAGCCGGGGCGTTTCATCGCTTCAAGGCGTTGATTGAATTCTGTAGGATAGGAATGCTCCCCAACCAGGTCGCGTAATCTGTAGGGGTCCGCGTTGGCGACGACAACCTTGGCCACCAGTTCACGGCCATCCTTTAAATGAACGCGTGCAGGGGAACCCGGCTCAATTTTGAGGACTTCCGCATCGGTCTCAATCACCGCACCCGCAGCCCGTGCTGCATCAGCAAATCGAGAACTCACGGTACCCATACCGCCTTCTACCACCATCCACGTGCCGTCAGAATCGGGCAGTCGGCACATGTTATGGACCAAGAAGTTCATGCCGCTACCAGGCGTGTCCCAGGTCGAAAAACTACCCGAAAAAGCGTCGGTCACCGCGTACATCGCCTTGATCAGATCGCTCTTGAACCCGAATCGATCCAAATAGTCGCCGATCGGGTTCCGGCAGAGGTCGACAAAAATCTGTCGAAGCGCTGGACGAACATACCGTTCCGCGGTTTCTTCGATGGTGAAGGGCTCGTTCAACCAAGTGGGCGCGATATCGTCGCGAAGCTGCGCGATCTCGTCTTGCATTCGAACGTGAGCATCCCAGTCGGCCCTCGAAAAAAACTCGATGAATTGTCTTTTTGTATCTTCGGCGTCACTGCCAAACATCAGATACCGGTTGCCGGTCGTGGGCACAAAATAATGCGGGTCGCGCCGTTTCACCGGGATATCGACACCCAGCTTTTGAATCAGTTCGGGTGGCATCAGCCCCAGCAAATATGCGCCGGTGGACTGCGCCAAATTAGGCGCTTTTTTAAACGGCTTTTCGGTGCGAACGGCGCCTCCAACGACGGACTTTTGTTCAAGCACATGAACCTTCAACCCTGCGCGAGCGAGCAGAATTGCGTTCACCAAACCGTTATGGCCACCGCCCACCACAATCACATCGATTTCGCTCATAGCTCGTTCTCCAATTGCGCCAGAATTTGGCGGGTTTCTTGGGCTGCATGAAGTTCACCGGCAGCCTCGAAGACGTTTGCCATCGTGGCCAAAGCGTCAGTGTTGTTTCCCAATCTGGGTTGGGCCCGATTCAAAAAGCCGATCGCGACATCATGGCGCCCGATCTGACTGTGGGCATCGGCCAACAACAAAGCCGTCCATGGAGATTCGACGCTCAGATCATCATACATTTTGAGCGCTGAATCGAGGGAGGCGATGGCATCGTCAGGCTTGCCCGCGCGCAAGAATGTTACGCCCAACTCGTGGAGCAGGTCCGCGGGATCTTGACCGGTATCGGAGGTCAAATCAACAAGTTGGACCGCTTGGGACAGCAGTTCTAGCGCCATGTCGGCCTTGTCGATCTCGCGACAAAATTTCCCGAAATCAGTCAGGATTTCGACCATTCGCTTTTCGTCGCCAGCCTCGGAAATATGGCGCAGTGACGCCGTGTATGCGTCGATCGTTTGAGTCGTAAACGGAATTTCGGGAGGAACGAACCCTGCCAGAGTATCCTCGAGGCCCGCGGGTGTGATGCCCAATTCGTTCAGCTCGGCCAACACGGCAGCCATCTGCCCCACCGCGTGTTCAACAATAGCCAGAGGCTCAAGCGACATCGCGAGCCGTTGGTTTAGGAATGCCATCGAGTGGGAGTCCGGCAGGGCGCTGGCTCGGTCAATCGTTCGCCGAAACTCCTGAGCCGCTCGGCGGAATTCCTCTTTGGTCAAAAACGTCTCGGCCAGCTGAAAATTAAGTGTAGCAATGAACTCCGGCGCCATCGCACCGTCTTCCATCATGCCAACTCCCCGTTCAAAGGCTTCGATGGCCTCGTCGTAGTTCCCAAGTTGAACGTGAGCTTCGCCGATTTTCCCCCATGAATTACCGACGCCCCCACGAGTTTCTCCGCCACGCTCCTCGTAGCGAATCATGAATCGGTAGGCATCGAGGGCGTCGCTGGCTTGTCCTTTGACGAGCGCCAGATTGCCCACAAATTCAAAGAATTTGGCACGTAAGAGCGGGGTAGAGTCTTCAGGCGGAAGGGCGCCGATCTCGGCGGCAACCTGTTTCGCAGCATCGATATCGCCATTCGCCAGGTGCGAGATCCCCGCGATAACTTGCTCTTCAAATCCACTCATCTTCACTCCATCCATCGCCATTTCTCCGTTTAAAAGGACGCTACAAGATATGGAAGTTGCAGTCAGTGAGTAATCGAGCGTTGCTGAAACTTTGCTGGCGCGGCATGAATCCGATGTCCGGAGGTATGAATGACCAAGAAATCCCAGCCGATAAAAATGCTCGCCGCGCTTGTGCCGTTTGTCATGGAGTACAAGTGGAGGGCTGGTTTTGCCGTGATTTTGCTGATTACAGCCAAAGTAGCGACAGTCGGTGTTCCGTTGGTTCTGAAGCAGATTGTGGACGCTCTGGACGCGAGCAAAGGTGCCGTGCTGGCAGCCCCAGTGGGTTTGGTGCTTGCGTACGGTGCGCTTCGTGCCTCGACATCGCTGTTTCGCGAACTGCAAACGGTCGTTTTTGCGCGAGTTCGTTACGGCATCATGCGGTCGATGTCGGTCAAGCTGTTGAACCACCTGCACTCGTTGTCGTTGCGTTTTCATTTGGACCGCAAAACCGGCTCCATCACGCGTGATATCGATCGCGGCACCAGCAGCATCGGAACTCTGCTGAATTACTTGTTGTTCAACATCGTCCCGACGCTCATCGAGGTCGGCCTAGTGAGCTCCATTCTGCTGGCCAAATACAACTGGAGATACACCGCAGTCATTGTTGTAACTTTTTCTTTTTATGTGGTTTTTACGCTCTGGGTGACGAGCTGGAGAATGAAGTTTCGTAAGACTTCAAACGAGCTGGACTCCAAGGCAAGCTCGTTCGCTATCGACAGTCTGCTGAACTTTGAAACAGTGAAATATTTTGGAAACGAATCGTTCGAAATCGACAGATATGACGAGGCGCTGAAGGACTATCAAGACGCCAGCCTGCAATCTCAATCAAGCCTTTCTTTCCTGAATGAAGGGCAGAGTATCGCGATTTCGATCGGCGTCACTGTGATCATGGTGCTCGCCGCCCAAGATGTGGCTTCTGGGGCAATGTCGATCGGAGATTTGGTCGCGGTTAACGCATTTTTACTGCAACTTTTCATGCCGTTGGGATTTCTTGGGATGGTGTACACAATCCTTAAAAATTCGTTCACCGACATGGAGCGTATGTTTGCGTTGATGGACTCCGTTCCAGAGATTCAGGACAACCCTGAAGCGATGCCGCTTGGGACTTCAAAAGGCCATGTCAGCTTCGATAACGTCGTGTTCGGCTACGACAAAGAACGAGAGATCCTGCATGGAGTCTCGTTTGAAATCGCGCCCGGTCAGAAATTTGCCATCGTGGGGCCTAGCGGCTCGGGTAAATCGACCGTCGCTCGACTGCTCTTTCGTTTTTATGACGTGTGGGAAGGGGGCGTTTCGATCGATAATCAGGACGTGCGAAATGTGCCCCAAGCCGACGTCCGCGGCGCGATTGGCATCGTTCCTCAAGACACAGTTCTGTTCAACGAATCGATCTACTACAACATCCTATACGGCCGTCTGAATGCGACCAAAGAGCAGGTCGAGGCCGCTGCGCGCTTGGCGCATCTTGATCGATTCATCGAAAACTTGCCGCTTGGTTGGGACACGATGGTCGGGGAGCGCGGTTTGAAGCTATCAGGCGGCGAAAAGCAACGGGTGGCCATCGCGCGCGCTATTCTGAAAAACCCAAGCATCTTGATCTTCGACGAAGCCACTTCGTCGTTGGACTCAGGCTCTGAACAGGCAATTTTGGCCGCGATGCAGGAGGTCGCCCAAAAGCGAACGACGCTCACGATCGCGCATCGGCTTTCAACCATCGTCGATTCTGACGTGATTTTGGTGATGCGCGAAGGGAAGATCGTCGAGCGTGGCCATCACAAAGAACTCCTGGAACTGCGCGGCGAGTACTCCAGATTATGGACCTTGCAGCAGGCCGAAGCCGAAGAAGCCGCGCATGAAACAACAACCGTGGCTGACATTTAGATCCAACTGGGAGACCATGCGTTGATACCGCCATCACCTCATGTTCCCCGAGATTCCGATGAATCGGTCCATTTTATTTCTGTGTCTCTTTGCCGTCGCGTGCGATTCCGTCGGTCCCAAATCAACCCCAGAGGCGCCGCCGGTCGCGACCAGCGAAAGCCCGCTGGCCGAGGTCTCACACGCGGAAGTCGTGGGGACTCACGGTGGAATCACGCTGCGCACCAAAGACACCGCCGCGGCAGTGTGGAAGGACGGGGACTCGATTTCTGCCGGGACGATTGTCGAAACCGATCAGCACACCCGGGCACGTTTGACGTTTGAAAAATCCGTCATTGTCGTGAGTCATGCCACGTTGTTGGCGTTTGACGGCAAGGATGCACTTACGCTCCAGAAAGGCCGCGTGGTGATCGAATCCGGCGAGGCTCCGCTTCGGGTGACAACGCCAGCCGGTACCTTTGCGCTTCACCAAGCCAAGGTGTCGCTGGTGGTCAGTGGTACGACCACGACTGCGACTGTTTCTCAGGGATATGTCGAGGCTCAGGGGAAAACAGAGAATATTTTGGCCCGTCCAGGCATGCAGTTGTTGTGGAATAAAGACACCCAGCCGACCACGCGTTGGTCGAATGCGTTAGGCAACGAATTGGGTTGGAGCGCTGACGTTTCTGCGGATCCGTCCGACAGCGCACGTCCGTCGTCGGGCCTTGGGAAACTTGTCGGGAAACAACCCAATGGTGAGCGTGAACGACCCCTAGAATTGGTGTCTCACGCCGTCAATGTTCGGGTTCAGGGCAACGTTGCGTTCACAGAGATTCATGAGGCTTTCAAGAATCCGACCGGCGAAACCCTTGAAGGCATGTACCGGTTTCCTCTTCCCGCTGATGCCCAAATTGCCAGTCTTTCGTTGAAAGTCGGAAACAAATGGATGGACGGCGAATTCATGGAAACCGCTCGTGCTGAACGGATTTTCCGCGATGTTATCGATCGTTGGTTGGACCCGGCCCTTTTGAAATGGAAACAAGGCAACCAATTCGAGCTGCGAATTTTTCCGATTCTTCCGAATCAGGTTCGTGAAGTGAAAATTGGTTATATCCAGACCTTGGCTCGTGAAAACGACGGATATCGATTCACCTACCCCATGCCGGTAGACGTCGCTGCACAGATTCCGGCTGGTAAGTTTTCGATGAAAGCTACCCTCTTTGGGGTAGACGCTGCTTCGCCCATCAGCGCCGAAGGATACGACGCCACCATTGAACGGGGAGCAACCGAAGCCGATCTTCCGGTGGCGCGTGTTTCCTACGAGGCAAACGATTTTGTGGCTTCCGGTGATTTCAGCGTGCGTTTTGCGCGCCCAAAAGACACAGGAGTCAACGTCTATACGTATGACGAGACCATTCGTGCTGGTGAGCCCTCGTACGCGACAGTGACCGTGCGGCCAGATCTTGGAAATACCTCCGAGGTGGAAAGCCGCGACTTTATCGTGGTTGCCGACACTTCTTATAGTCGGCAGGGCGCGACCTATGCGCTTCAAGCAGAAATGGTCGGTCGTTTGATTGCCGAGATGGATCCTCAAGATCGCGTCACCGCAATCGCCTGTTCGTCGACCTGTCGGCCGCTTGGACTGGCCGCGCTCAGCGCCGCGTCGATGGACCGAGCGCGGGAGGCCGCAGAAAGTTTGACCACTTCAAAGCCGTCAGGGACATTCAATGCGATCGAAGCGATGCGCGTTGCGGAACGCATGTTTAATTCTCGTGACGCCGAGTCAGCCAAACGCGCCGCACATGTAATTTTCATATCGGATGGTGTTTCAAGCGCCGGGGCCGCAAATCCAGACACGCTGCGAAAAGCTGTTAACAGCTTATTCGGGGCCAAAGACATCCGGATGACCTTGGTCGATCTGGGGGGCGACACCGACAGGATGAACCTGGACGCGATGGCGACCGGCGCCGGTGCAATGGTGGTCACTTTGGATCCGTCTGCGACGCCGAGTGCGAACGCGCTGAACGTGCTCAGACACCACTACGGCGCGCTGCTCACGGATATTCGGGTGGAATGGCCGGCTGGTGTCAGCGACCAAACCATGCCGTCTGCCACGACGCTGGCATCTGGCGACGAACTTGTAATGGCTGCACGTTTTTCGGGGTCTGTGACCGGCGATTTGGTGATTCACGGGGTGCGAAACAACGAAGCCTTCACCCAACAGGTTCCGCTGATCCTTAACCCATCAAGCTCAAAAGCGAGCGCGTTTGTCCCAAGGCAGTGGGCGGCGATGCGTATCGCGGACCTCGACCTGGAAGGTAACCAGCGACGATCCGAAGTCATCGGGCTTTCGGTTCGATACGGCGTCCTATCGCGACACACGGCGCTTTTGGCGCTCGAAGACGAAGAAATGATGAAAGACTATGGGGTCCGCAAACAAGAACGCGCTGAAATGGAAGCCGCGGACAGCGACGACGAGGCCTCGTTTGGTGACGGTGCGACCCAAGGGGGGCCGGCGGCGGCCTCACCAATGAAATCAGCAGATACCGCTCGATCCAAAACGCCAACACGAAGGACCGCATCCAAGCCCAAGGACGCCGCAGACAACCTTAGCGACCAGCTATCGAACGGGGTTGACCCGTTTGAATCGCAGGCCTCATCAGGGGGGATGGAATCTAAAGCCGAGAAAAAATCCGAGATGGCGGATGGGCTCGGTGGCCTAGGTAAGTTTGCTCAGCCCCGTGGCTTCGGGCGTGCGATGCCTCGCAGCAGAAGGCCAATGATTCGCCGGGCCTCGATTACCCAAGGGCATCCACCCACAAACTCCGAAGAGAAGGTGGTTCAGAGCCGCCGTTCGTCTTGGGAAGCGGAGCCGGAAAACCGCACCAAACGTATGCGCTATATTCGCGCACTTGTGGCTGCCAACCAATTCATTGGTGCCCGTGCTGAAACCGACAAATGGCTGGAACTCAACCTGATGGACGCCGAAGCCGTGGTTCAGATGGCTCAACTTCAATTCGCTGACGGCCAGATAAACGAAGCCTTAACCTGGCTTGAATCGGGAGCTGATGCGCAACCGCGTGGGACTTGGGTCCATCGGCGGTTGTCAGACGCCTACGTTGCATCGGGTCGCGACGCGCTGGCATGCGCCGAGGCCGTTCTTTTGGGGGATATCGGGAATCAGACTCGCACCCAAATCAAAAAGAATATTCTTGAGTGTCCCATGACCTCCGACCTCTCGCTGTTTGGCTTGGCACCAGACCGGCTCGTCGCGCCGGCACCTCCTACCAATCAGACAGGAAGCGGCGATATCAAACTGACGTGGACCGGTGACCCTGATGCCCACATCGCGTTGCTAGGAGCCGACGGGAGACTGCTGTCTTGGATTTCTCAGCGCCGAAACATCAAAGTCTCCGGAGTCGGTACGGCCAAGTCGGAACTGCTTCTGCCCCGCGCGTCCAATCGCGAGGTCTACGGCGTTTGGATTATCTCCGATAAGGGTGCCGCGAACGGGAAACTCACCGTTCGGGCTGGACGTTCAAAAACGGACTACGATGTTCGCGCGAACACATCGCGCACCGAGGTTGCCGAGGTCGTATTCAGCCAAAACTAGTCGATTACCGCCCGAGAACACGTTGAGGGCCGCCTGCGGTTGACGTTTTGGGCACTGTAGACTCAGATACGTGGCAGCAAGGAGCTGCCATCATGATCGACTTCTGGGTTAATGACGAACAAGTGAGCACCGACGAACACGAAGGTGTTTTGGTTCTGGATTTTCTTCGTAAACGTATGCGCCGAATGGGCACCAAAGAAGGGTGCAAGGAAGGCGACTGCGGGGCATGTTCGGTGATGATTGGCGAGCTCGTGGGAAGTCGCGTCGAATACAAAGTGGTCACCTCATGTTTGGTACCCGTGGGTGAAGTGCACGGCAAACATGTCGTGACGGTGGAAGGCGTAGGCCGCGCAGGCCGGCTCAATCCAGCACAGGAAGCCATGGTCACCCGGGGGGGCTCACAGTGTGGTTTTTGCACACCAGGCTTCATCGTATCGATGTCGTGGTGGCTTTTAGCCGACCGCAATCCGCCTACAATGGACGGGTTCAAACGCGCCATAAGCGGTAACTTGTGTCGCTGCACGGGATATAACAGCATCAAACGTGCGGGTGAGGACCTGATCGGAGACTTTGGTCCAGCCGGTAAACACGTCGGGATTTGGGACGATGATTTACGTATCAAACGCCTCGCAGAACGCGGTCTAATTCCAAACTATTTTGTCGAAATGCCGACCAGGTTGGCTGCGATAGCGCCCCAAACGGTCACCCCCGTCGACGCGGATTATTATATTGGCGGAGGCACCGACCTGTACGTTCAAAAAGGGGAGTATATCCCCGGGTCCCAGGTCTCGCTTTTGGCAAAATATCCCAAAATGAGGGGTATCCGCGAGGAGGAAGGCTTCGCCATTTTTGGTGCTTCGACCACCTTCGAAGAATTTGGACAGTCGGCCATCGTGCGTTCCTGGATTCCCGATATTGACCAGTGGATGTGGCTGGTCGCGTCTCTCCACCTGAGGAACCGCGCCACTCTTGCTGGTAATATTGTCAACGCATCTCCGATTGGTGACATGTCCAACCTGTTGCTCGCATTGGATGCAGAATTGGTTTTAGTCGAGGGCGACTCAACCCGAGTTGTTCCCCTTAAAGAATTTTATCTGGGTTACAAAAAATTCGATAAAAGACCGCACGAAATGGTCCTCGAAATTAAAATCCCGACGCCCGCGGCCGGTTCCAAAATTCGGTTCGAAAAAGTTTCGAAAAGAAAAGCGCTCGATATTGCGACCGTGACCTCTGCGGCAAAAATTCGAATTGCGGATGACGGGAAAGTCGAGACCTTCTCGATGTCGGCGGGCGGGGTAGCGGCATTTCCGCTCTTTTTGAAACGAACCGAAGACTTCTTAAAAGGACGAACGATCACGCCTGATATCGCAAGAAGCGCGGTATCATTGGCACTCCAAGAAATCTCACCGATTTCGGACGTGCGAGGCAGCTCCGAATATAAAACACTATTGACGCGGAATTTTGTGATTGCGCACTTGATGGCAGTTTCGGACGTGACGCTCGAGGAATTTGTATGACTCATTATGACGCCGAACTTCATGTCCGCGGTAATTCGCAATACGTCGACGATGTTCCTGCTCCAGTCGGGATGCTTCACGCCGCGATTTTTGCCTCACCTGTCGCGCGCGGAAAATTGACCGGAATCGACGCCAGCGCTGCTGGAACCTTGCCGGGCGTTGTCGCGATTCTGACCGCCCAGGATATTCCGGGAGAAAATCAAATTGGGGCAATTATCCCTGATGAGGTTCTGCTAGCGGTGGACGAGGTCGACTACATCGGGCATCCCATCGCGATTGTCGTGGCGACGACTCCCGAAATCGCACGAATGGCCGTTAAATCCATGCACGCGATCATCGAGTCCAAGACTCCGATTGTCTGTCCTCGGGCAGCCTATAACCTTGGTCATTTCATCGCTGCTCCGCGTCAATTTGTGATGGGCGACGTCGATTCAAATTGGGCCGAATGTGACGTGATCGTTGAGGGCGAGTGCGATATCGCCGGTCAAGAACACCTGTATCTTGAAACCCAGCGTTCTAGAGCCAGCATCGGCGAAAATGGCAGGCTGGTCGTGTGCTCCTCGACCCAGAGCCCCTACGCCGTGCAGACTGCGATCGGTCGTATTTGTGACCTTCCTTTGCATTTGGTCGAAGTAGACGTGAAACGGCTTGGCGGCGGTTTTGGTGGCAAAGAGGACCAAGCTACGGCTTGGGCCTGCATGGCCGCGCTGGCAGCACACGTATTGCAACAGCCGGTTGAACTCGTTTTAAACCGCGTTGATGACCTGCAAATGACCGGGAAACGTCATCCGTATAAGGCTGATTTCCGGCTTGGATTGAAATCCGACGGCACCATGTTGGCCTACAAAACGACGCTTTATCAAAATTCGGGGGCGTCTGCCGATTTGTCGACGGCGGTGCTTGAACGAAGCCTCTTTCACGCGACCAACGCCTACCGTATTCCAAATGTCCATATTCATGCGGCGTGCTGTCGGACCAATCTGCAGCCGCACACCGCGTTTCGTGGTTTTGGCGGGCCTCAATCCATGTTCGTGATGGAAAGCGCCATTGCCGCAGCGGCTGACGAAATGGGCCTGAGCCGCGAAGAAATTCAGCGCAAGAATCTGCTGCAAGAGGGTGATGCTTTTTCTTACGGTCAGGTTACCGAACGTTGCCTCGCCGAACGCGCGTGGGATGAAGCCGCTGATGGCTATAACCTACCCAAGATGCGTGAAGAGGTCGCCAGCTTTAACCTGGCAAACACTGCGCATAAGAAAGGGATTGCGGTCATGCCGATTTGTTTCGGCATCGCCTTCACGAAGACCTTCCTTAATCAGGCTTCGGCGCTGGTTCATGTTTACGGGGATGGCAGCGTGAGCGTTTCGACCGGCGGCGTCGAGATGGGGCAGGGGGTGAACTCGAAAATGGTGGATATTGCTGCCAAGGTCTTCGGAATTCCTGTGTCCCGGGTGCGCGTCGAAAGCACGAATACAACTCGGATTGCGAACATGTCGCCCAGCGCTGCGAGCGCGACGGCAGATTTGAACGGTAACGCGACTCGGCTGGCCGCCACAGCGATTCTGGCACGCCTCAGAAACCTTGCTGCCTCTGAGCTTTCTTTGTCTCCTGACGAGATCCAAGTTCGCGATGGCAGAGTCTATGTGAACGAGGAGGCGTCCGAGGGAACTTGGAACCAGTTGGTTCAATCGGCTTATTTTAACCGTGTGTCGCTATCGGAGCACGCGTTTTATGCCACCCCAGGTATCTGGTTTGATGCTTCAAAAGAGCAGGGTAGGCCATTCGCATATCACGTTTATGGGACTGCGATTACCCAAGTCGATATCGACATTCTGCGCGGCACGTACGATATCGAAGCCGTTAAGATTGTTCATGATTTGGGTCGCTCGGTAAACAGCGTTGTCGATTTGGGGCAGATCGAAGGCGGGCTCGCGCAGGGACTCGGATGGATGACACTCGAGGAATTGGCTTATAACGACGCAGGGAAACTGCTGTCTCATGCATTGTCGACGTACAAGGCGCCTGACGTGTATTTCATGCCAGACGACCTTGAAGTGCGTTGGATCACAGACGAGGGCCCAACCGGACCCTTCGGGTCCAAAGCCGTCGGTGAGCCGCCCCTGATGTATGGAATTGGAGTCTACTTCGCGCTTCGCGACGCGATGCGCGCGGCCAAACCCCACAAAGCGTTTGCCTTTGATGCACCCATGACCCCAGAACGCGTGCTTATGGGGTTGTGGAGCGAAGTTCTGAGAGAAGACGACACCGTAGAAGGCCCAGCGCCAAGTGAGCGCTGAGCGGCTTCTGGGCTATCTTTCGAATTCGTTCATGTCGAAGTGGCCGTAAAGTGAAGCGGGTTTGTCTTCGAGTTCAAGACGCGGCGCTTCAATCCACATGCGTTCCAAATCGTAGTCATTTCGGCTGGGGCCGTTAAAAATGTGCAAAATGGCGTCGCCAAAATCGATCAGAGCCCAATGGCCTTGATCAACTCCTTCACGTCCATACGATGCAACTCCGGTCTCTTCTTTGAGTTTTCCTTCGACAAATTTTGCCAGCGCTTGAACTTGTCGTTCGGAGCTCGCCGTCGAAACGATAACAAAATCGGTATAGGAAACACGTCCTCGTAGATCGATGACCACGGTGTTCAAGGCCTTAAGTTCCCAAGTCAGTTCTGCGATACGACGTGCAAGCACTTCGGTATCGAATTCCTGGGTTTCTTCTTCGGCCGGTGTGGCTTTGGCTTTCATTCGTCCTCTTGTCAGTTTCGGACCTGTCCATCGCCTAAAACGATAAACTTGGTCGTTGTGAGCTCTTCGATACCCATAGGACCGTAAGCATGCAAGCGCGTCGTGCTAATTCCGATCTCGGCTCCTAGCCCAAGTTGGTTCCCATCGGCAAATCGAGTCGATGCATTAATGACAACACAAGAGCTGTCGATGCCATCTAGGAATACCTGCGCTTGCGCATGGTCATTGGTGATTAGGGCTTCCGTGTGTCGCGAACCGTAGATCCCGATATGCTCGAAAGCGGCTTCCAAATCGGGCACCACCTTCACTGAAATTTCGAGCGCCAAAAATTCCTTTGCGTAGTGTTCTGAAGTCGCGGGTTCGTACGAAGACTTCGAAATGCCCGCCGAAGCTGCCGCTGCCTGCGACCGTTCGTCCAGATACATGTGGACACCTGCGTCTGCGAGTCGCCCCAAGACACGAGCGAGATGCGGAGTGACGGCGTTTTCTAACACGAGCAATGACTCGGCTGTGTTGCACACCGTGGGCCTATGAGTCTTCGAGTTGATGACGATATCGTCGACCATTGTTGGCGCGGCGGTGCCGTCGACCACGACATGACAAACGCCCTCGTCGTGTTTGATCACTGGGATTCGCGAATGAAGGCTCACGAAACTGATCAGCGATTTTCCGCCCCGCGGAATGATCACATCGATGTACTTGTCGAGTTTGAGCATCTCTCCAACGGCCTCACGGTCGGGGGAGTTCACAAACCCAATTGCATCGTGGGCGCGCGGGTCCAATGGGGACTGGGTTAGGCCCTGCTTAAGCGCATCGTAGACGGCTTGATTCGACCGTTGTGCGTCGCTGCCTCCACGCAAAATCACTCCGTTGCCGCTCTTCAAACATAAAGCTGCTGCGTCGCTGGTCACGTTGGGCCGGGCTTCGTAAATGATGCCGACAACACCCAATGGAATGCGCTGGCGGCCAACCTGAAGGCCGTTCGGGCGTCGAACCATGCGTTCGACGCGACCCACAGGATCTTCAAGAGCGATAATCTCCTCGATCGCACAAGCCATGGATTCGATGCGGTCAGGTGTAAGGCGTAAACGGTCGACAAATGCCGGGTCACGCTCTGAGTGCTGAACGTCCAAAGCGTTGGCAGCTAGAATCTGTGCTTCGTTCGCTCGGACGGCTTTTGCCATTTCGACGAGCGCGGCGTTCTTGTTGGAGGTCGACGCGCGCGCCAACCACTTGGAGCTTTGTCGTACTCGAGAAGCAATCTGTTCAATTTCATTCATCATGTCTCTCGTAATGGATGGGATTTCCGTAAGTCACAGCGTATGTCAATTTTTTCGCTGGCACCCCTTGACGCTGGATTTAGGGTGCCTAACATTCGGGCCGTTAGCAGTCATACGATGAGAGTGCTAGTCATTCCGATATGACCTACACGCTATCGCAAACAATGAACGATTTTCCAATCGCAGATCTTCAAGGAGGCATCTCATGGCCATCAAGCCACTTTTCGACCGAGTTCTAGTCCAACGTCTTGAAAGCGAGACAAAGACCGCATCAGGTCTCTACATCCCAGAGTCGGCTAAAGAAAAACCACTCGAAGGGATCGTTCGCGCAGCTGGTCTTGGCAAGTTCAATGACAAGGGTGAGCGCATCGAAATGCAGGTCAAGGAAGGGGACAAAATCCTTTTCGGCAAGTACTCGGGCACCGAAGTAAACATCAATGGCGAAGACCACTTGATCCTGCGCGAAGAAGAAATTCTCGCCCTGATCACTGCCTGAACCACTACCAAATCAGCAATTTTAAGACTTAGGAGAAACCAACATGGCAAAAGAAATCATTTTTGATTCGCGTGCACGCGCTCGCATCCTCACCGGCGTCAACACTCTCGCTCAAGCTGTCCGCGTGACACTTGGACCGAAGGGACGCAACGTCGTCATCGAACGCAAGTTCGGCGCGCCAATGATCACCAAAGACGGTGTGACGGTTGCTAAGGAAATCGATCTCGAAGACGTCTTCGAGAACATGGGCGCACAGCTCGTCAAGGAAGTGGCTTCGAAGACCGGCGAAACCGCTGGTGACGGAACCACGACTGCCACCGTTTTGGCTCAGGCCATCTACCGTGAAGGTTCGAAGCTTGTCGCTGCGGGTCACAACCCAATGGGCATCAAGCGCGGAATCGACAAGGCTGTTGCAGCCATCGTCCTTGAGCTTTCGAAGCTTGCCGTCAAAACCAACGAAAAATCGAAAATCGCTCAGGTCGGTACGATCTCGGCGAACAACGATAGCGAAATTGGTAACCTCATCGCTGACGCGATGGAAAAGGTTGGCAAAGAAGGCGTCATTACGGTTGAAGAAGCCAAGGGCCTCACCGACGACCTTGAATTTGTCGAAGGTATGGAATTCGATCGTGGCTACCTCTCGCCATACTTCGTGACCAATCCTGAGCGCATGGAGACTGAAATGAAGTCTCCTCGCATCCTTCTTTACGACAAGAAGATCAGCAACATGAAGGACCTCCTTCCTTTGCTCAATCAGCTTCTTAGCGGCGACAAGCGTCCTCTGCTCATCATTGCAGAAGACGTGGAAGGCGAAGCACTGGCAACTCTCGTTGTGAACCGCATCCGCGGCGTCCTCGACGTTTGCGCTGTCAAAGCACCTGGTTTCGGCGATCGCCGTAAAGCCATGCTTCAGGACATCGCTGACCTCACGGGCGGAAACGTCATCAGCGAAGAGCGCGGTCAGAAGCTTGAAACAGCTACTCTTGAAGACCTTGGTGAAGCAGAAAGCATCAAGATCACCAAAGAGAAGACCACGATCGTCGGCGGATCAGGTTCGAAAGAAACCATCCACGCTCGCGTTCACCAGATCAAAGCACAGATTGATCAGGCTACCAGCGACTACGACATCGAGAAGCTCCAAGAGCGTCTCGCGAAATTGGTCGGCGGCGTTGCCGTGATCAAGGTCGGCGCTGCTACCGAAATCGAAATGAAGGAAAAGAAGGCTCGCGTCGAAGACGCACTCAACGCCACACGCGCAGCTGTCGAGGAAGGAATCGTTCCTGGCGGCGGCGTTGCACTCCTTCGTTGCGGTCTCGTGCTTGATACTCTCAAGCCAGAAGGCGACGAAGAGCGCGCTGGTGTCGAGATCATCCGCAAGGCCATTCAGGAACCAATCCGTCAGATCGCCGCTAACTGCGGTGTTGATGGCTCGATTGTCATCCAGAAGGTCATGGAAGGTAAGGGCGCATTTGGGTACAACGCACGCACTGACGTCTACGAAGACCTCGTGGAAGCCGGTGTTATCGACCCAGCCAAGGTCACTCGTACTGCACTTCAAAACGCAGCAAGCATCGCTGGTCTCATGTTGACCACCGAAGCCATGGTTGCCGAGAAGCCAAGCAAGAACGGTGGTGGCGATGACCACGCTGGTCATGGTCACGGCATGGAAGGCATGGGCGGCATGGGCTTCTAAGCCTAGTGCTCCAAAAATTAAAAGGCTCCGAGAAATCGGAGCCTTTTTTTGTTCTTGGACGGGCAGGAAACCGATACGGTGTGCGTATGGGAATGCTTTATTTTGTAATCATGCTTGGCATCGGCGGGGGAGTGGCGGTCTTTCTGAATCGCCGTAATCGCCCTCATGGCCGCACGCGCAAAGGTCCGGTTCCAGGATACTCGTTTACTGTCGGGACTGAGGTCGAGCTTGGCCAGTTGCTGCAGGGCGTTGCCTTCGAGATCTTAAGTCTCGAGGAGTTTCACTCCCCAAATCGCACTCGGATCATCCTGACGCTGGAATCTGATGAGGCAGCACTTGACGAGGCGCTTCCGCGAATCGCATCGGACCTTCAGGCTCGCGCCCACGCCAATGTGGTTCTTGTGGAACGCTTGCACACCGACGGGTCTAAACTTCGCCATCTATATGCACCCGACGGCAAGGGTTGGACTGGCCAAGAGGCCCTTTTACATCTTACCGCATGAATGCTGATTTTGTGATTATTGGGGGCGGCTGCTACGGCACCTATTTTGTCAAACAACTCGTCGAGGCGCGGCAGCGCGGCAAGCTGGAGTGGGAAAAAGTGATCGTACTGGATCGCGATCCAAATTGCCGAGTGGCCCGCAGCGATATTGATGGAGTCGTAGTCGAGGTTGCCCAATGGGAGGATTGGGGCGAGCGGCTTGGTCCTATCAGGCCCGAATTGGAAGGCGCCCAACTTGTTCCTGCGCCGATCGCACCTCATATCTTGAAACATTGGCTTGGCGGTGCTCTCGAGGCCGCAGGCGCGGCTGTGACCGATATCATGTACGAGGGCCCCGTTCCGGCCTTGCCCTATGCAAACGTTTTGGACCGCGGCACTCTGGTGCTCAGCCATGCCCCCGGCATGTGCCCCACCAATTGCATCGAACCGCGTATGTGTCCTTTGACTCAAGATTTGCGGGATTGGGAAATGTCCGACACCGTGGGGGAGCTCGTCGATTCCCACGGCATGGATGCGCTCGAAGTGTTTGTGTGCAAGCACTACGCGTATGGCGTCGGAACGATAGCGTTTTCTTCGATCTATTCGGCCGTTGATCGGCTTCGGAATTGGCCTTCCGGCACTCGACTCGGCGTTGCCACGGTGTCCGCATGCCACGGGTTAGTCGACGTGATGCAACTCACGCGCGAATCTTGATGCCCAGCGGCGCCGGGTGTACGCTCATTTAAGATGCTCCCCAGCAAAAAAGACCCATGACTACCGAAAAAAGCACGCGGACTCTGCCCTCACTAACACCCGGAACTGTGTTGATGGGGAAGTACCGTGTCATGGACATTCTGGGGACAGGAAACTTTGCGATTGTGGTTCGTGCTCATCACTTGTCGATGGGACGTGATGTCGCTCTGAAGCTGCTCAAGCCTGAGGTCGTCGGCGCACACCCTGAGGTCGCCCAGCGATTTCTTTCTGAGGTGAAGATCGTAAGCAGGTTGAGTCACCCGAATACTGTGACGATCTACGACTTTGGACGCATGCCCGAGGGCATCCTGTACATGGTGCTTGAGCACGTCGATGGACGTCCAATTGACGCACTGCTGGACGGAAAACGTCTGAGCATCCCACGAGTTTCGAAAATCGTGCGGCAGGTTCTCAAGAGCCTAGACGAAGCACACGCCATCGGCGTGGTTCATCGAGACCTTAAACCATCAAATATCATGATTTTGGACCGGCACGGTGAGTCGGATGTCGTCAAGGTCCTGGACTTCGGTGTCGCGAAACTGATCGGTGACGACGATGAAAAACGCGCAACCCAAGCGGGTGTGCGTCGATCCACTCAGTTTATTGGTACTCCGATCTATATGTCCCCAGAGCAAGTGCTTGGGCAGCGGGTCTCTCCGGCGAGCGATATCTACAGTCTTGGCCTGTTGATCTACGAAATGCTCAGCGGCACGCCGCCCATCGACGATTCGTTGAACGTGGCGGGCGTGGCCCAGATCCATATCGATGATAGGCCGATCCCCTTTAAATACCTCGAACGCCTCCCTCCGGAGTGGCGCGCGGTGATCCTGAAAGCGACTGCACGCCACCCGGCTGACCGGTTTCAAACAGTGCGTGAGTTCGCGCGTGCTTTGCCCGCAGAGGCCTCGGCCGACGCCACCGGCGAGTTCGCCAAGCTGATTGCACCTACCGATGAGTTGGCGATTCCCGATGTATTCCTGGGAACGGGGTATTCGCATCACGAAGAAGATGAAGAAATTCCGCTGCTTCAGCCGCCAAAACGGCTTGTGGCGCCCGACGTCGTCGTACCGAGTCGTGAGCCTCGCAAATTTCGGCCGGAATCCGACCTTCAACTCGATGTGGCGAAGGTCCGCCGTGGGGACAATGAACGTCGCAGGGTTGAACAAGCCCGCACAACCTCACGTCCCGCCTACACCTTTCAGCCGATGCACCTGGTTTGGGCTTGCATCGGGCTGGTCTCATTTGTGGTGACGTGGCACCTCGCGGGGACATTTGTTCCAGCAAACGGAACATCGGTCCGCGGCGTGGTTGGGCTCGTTCCAGCCGGCTTGGCGCTGGTATGGGCGTTCTTTTCGGATGTGAGAAACGTCCACGGATCGGTGATCGAGCGATGGGTCGTGCCAAGCGCTCAGTGCATGCTTTACGTGGGGGTCGGGTTGATTCTTTCGGCGGCGGTTGTGTTTCCTGAACACGCATCGGCTTCGTTGATCGACCATGCCGATTGGCCGTCGGGCTTCGGGTTGCCCGCGTTTGGTTTTTGGTCCGGGATTTTGACAGACCTTTTCTTGCTCACGTCGAGTTTGGTCCCGTGGTAGCGTGGGTTTTGCCCTGAACTAAGCCGTTTAAGACGAATCGCCATGGCCAGTCCCAGCGACATTGTGCGTCAACAGATCCACCCCGGTGATATCATCGGCGGTCGGTACAAAGTTGAACGATTTGTGGGTGCTGGAGCCTACGGTGCGATTTTTTCAGCCATCGACGTCGATTCGATGGAGCGTGTGGCAATCAAGGCGCTGCCCCCAGCAAATCAGGGCGTAAATAAAACGGCGATCGGCCGTTTTGAGCGGGAAATGCAAGTCATTTCCCGGCTACGGCATCCAAATATCATCACCATCTATGATTTTGGAACGATGTCATCCGGCATCATCTACATGGTCATCGAGTATATCGACGGCATTACACTTTATGATTTGGTGACCTCCCAAAGGCTTTCTGAGCCCGAGGCTTTGTCGATTTGTGGACAGATTGCGGCGGCATTAGACGAAGCGCATAACAAAGGCGTGGTGCATCGTGACCTCAAGCCGCAAAATGTGATGGTTTCTCGCCTTCCTCAAGGAGGGTATCTCGCTAAAGTTCTCGACTTTGGGATGGCAAAACTAAGTGCTGGTCCTGGGGAATCGGTAGCGCAATTGACCCGCGAAGGCATGGCGGTGGGGACGCCGCGCTACATCGCGCCGGAGCAAGCTCGCGGAAAAGACGTGGGCGCATGGAGTGACCTCTACGCGCTGGGGCTTTTGTTCTACGAGATGTTCACCGGCGAGCGCGCGGTGAAGGCCGATACGATCGAGTCGGCGATTATTGCTCATGTTTCCCCCGAGCCCTTGCAACTTGATGAGATTCACATGGTGCCCGAGCACGTGCGGCCGGTCCTGTTCAAGCTCATCGAAAAGAAGGTGGCCAAGCGCTACCAACGCGCATCAGACCTGCTGCGTGACCTCGATACATTGGAGTCGCGCCATTTGGCCATCGACGTCGCGAAGACAGCACCCGTTGGAGATCGGAGCATATCGATGGACCCTGATGGTCCTCGCCCAGCGCCCAATTTCCGCCCCGCACCGACGTCCGAACCGATGCTTGAACTAGATTACGACCGATACGACAAATTTGCGCCTGGGCAGCGCTACCAAGCTCCACAGAAGCTGCGCAGTATCCGTGAATCTCGCTCGGAATTTCGCGCACCTCAGAACATTTTTGAATGGGCCGAGGCGGGGGCGATGGTGGTCCTTTATCCAGTCGCGTTCATTCTTCTGACGGCGCAAATGGAAGGTCTGCCTGTGATTTTAAGGTGGGTGGTTGGCTTGCTTCCAATCGTGATCGCAAGCGTTGTACCCCTGACGACAAAGAGCCCCAGCTGGAACGTGAGTTTTTTCCGACTCCTCTTTGGTTTCAGTCTGCTGTGGATTCTCGTCGCCCACGGTTTTGGGCTTGAGCGTCTGGGTTCTGGCCTCCTGCGCAATCCGGCGTGGTTCCTTAGGCCTGTGGCCAATGTCCCTGTCTTGAATCTGCTGTTTGACATGGTTGCGGGCTTTTCGCGCGCATACGGTCAAATCCTAGCCTGAATCTGCTCAACATTATCCGCATGCTTGACGCACGTGCCCCAGTGGGAGTACGTGTGCGTGCCTATTTAAGAATGCCCAACGCTGATGCTGGGCCACGTATAAGGAGCTCCTATGCGCACCCAATCCATCCTAATCGCAGCCGGTCTGATGCTTGCTGTCGCCGGATGCGACAATACCGCACCAAAGACTGAAACGACGCAGACCGCCAACGCGACTGCGACGCAGACGAATAATGCAGATGCCCCTGACACGGCGGCCACTGACCTGCCGATGACCGCAACTGGTGCTGTCGCACGTGTTGACGGAATCGACATTCCAGCTGCCGACTTCAATAAAGAAGTGGAGCGTTTGGTTCGAATCGCGCCACAACTGCCCCCACAGGCTCTCGAGAAGTTCAAAACGACAACGATTGATCGTTTGATCGACCAGCACCTCGTTGAAAAGGCGCTTTCGACCGAGAACATCACAGCTGAAGCAGCTGAGATCGAAGACGAGCTTAACCAGTTTTACGAGACGGTTGGTGGACCAGAAGGCGCCAAAGAATTCTTCGACAAAGCCGGCGTGAGTGAAAAAGAACTTCGTGACGACCTCGGTCGTGCGGTGAAACTTAAGAAGTACCTCAAGAAGAAGTACGGCGTTGAAGTCACCGACGAAAAAGCCAAAGCGTTCTACGACGAAAACATCGAACGCTTTAAGCGCGAAGAAGAAGTTCAAGCCAGCCACATCCTCCTGAAGGTCGAAAAAGACACTCCAGAAGCAGACGTGAAGGCAAAGGAAGCTAAGGCAAAGGAAGTCCTGAAGAAAGCCAAGGCCAAGGGCGCTGATTTTGCTGCGCTCGCCGGTGAGTTTTCGGAAGGTCCAACTCAGTCGAAGGGTGGAGACCTCGGATTCTTCTCGCGCAAGCGAATGGTTCCAGCGTTTTCCGACGCGGCGTTCAAGGCCAAAACTGGCGACATCATCGGACCGATCAAAACTGAATTCGGTTACCACATTATTAAAGTCACCGATCGTCGCCCTGAGCAAACCACTCCTTTCGAAGAAGTGAAGGTCGAAATCGTCCGTAATCTTGAGCGCAAAGAATTGCGTGATGGAATGGAGACTTTGGTCAAGGAACTGCGCGACAAATCGAAGATCGAAAACCTGACTGCTACTGCAATCAAGGACAACCCGAACTTCAAGTCAGCCGCTCCACCAATGTTCAACATGCCTCCAGTCGGCAACAACCCTACGATTCCAGCACCTGCTCCAGTAGTGGTGCCGCCGACTCCAGCTCCAACGAAGTAATTTAGCTTCAACTGTATTTGTCCCATCTGGGACCTTGAGACCGCCGGCGATTCATCGTCGGCGGTTTTTTGCTTTGTGGCTGTGACGTTGGGAACTGTTTTTGGCCTATCTACAATTTCTGTGATTATGCGCTTGGTGCGCAGGCCCTATGGCCTGCATGCGATTCCTGCGATTATTCAGACACATGCGAGCCATAAGGCTCTCGGACCCATCGCATGCGAGCCATAAGGCTCGCGGACCAATCGCACAAACAACCTCGTCGTCGATCCCTATGTGACAGCCTCCTCCAGCCGCGCCTGCGCTTGGGCCGCGTGGCTCCAGCCGCGCCTGCGATTGGTTCGCGTGGCTCCAGCCGCGACTGCGCTTGGTGCGCAGGCCCTATGGCCTGCATGCGATTCCTGCGATTATTCAGACACATGCGAGCCATAAGGCTCTCGGACCCATCGCATGCGAGCCA
>JBBKVQ010000321.1:0-8932 GCA_037968515.1 Bradymonadaceae bacterium | reverse complement strand
GTGTTTGGTGAACTCATTGACGTCCGAACGGCTGTTTACTCAAGCTTCTCGCGCGCCATGATCAAGTCATAGACGTATTTGCCGAGTTGTCGTCCGATATAGGTCAAAACGTTGACCTCGGCACCTACGAAGTGGTTGTTCGTTTTATTGAGCAACTCGATTGCGCCAAAAACGCGACCGTCGAATTGGATCGGTGCGCAGCACATGCTCTTGGTCGGATACCCAAGCGCTTCGGAGATCTCTCGATAGAATCGAGGATCTCGCTCGGCATCGCTGATCGCTAGGCTCACGCCTTCTCTTGCACAAAATCCGGCGATTCCTTTGCCCATCGGGACGCGGAAATTCATGACTTCGTGTGCTTTGGGACCGCGAGCGGTGGCGAAGTAAAGTTCGCGACCGTTGACGTCAGCAAACATCACGCTGCCCGCTTCAGCGCCCACTTTCTCGAGCGACAGGTCCATCACAAAATTGACGACCTGCTCCATCGACATATCGCCTTCGTGGATCTGGTTAATCTCGAGGAACACTTCCTCCATGATATTCTGCGAGACAGTCTCGTTTCCGCGACCGACGACCAACGCCGGACGTTGGCCGGATGGAACGCGCCGTTCTTCGACCACCTTCGCCTGAGGATCGTCGCGACGCAGCGATTCAAAGGTCGATGAACCAATGCGCATGCGGCCGTCGGCAGACGACCAAGATTCATGCCTCGATTCGTCAACCAATGTAGGGTCAACTTGGATGCTTGGACTTGCTGCGTTGACAGTGGGCTCGACGACAGCGGGAGCGGCAACTTGCACTGCTGGTGCAGGAACAGGCTTTGGTGCCGGAGTGGCTGCTGGTTTTGGCTCGGGCGCTGGAGCAACCGGGGCCGCGGCGACTACCGGAGTTGGATCCGGCTTGAACGGCAAGTCGGCGACGTCGATTCGAATCGTGGCCTTGTCGCCATCCGCGTCGTCAACTGTCGGGTCGGGCATCTCACGCAACACAAAAACGCGGCGCGAAGTCGCGTCTGTCACGTGAATGGTGTTGTCGTCTTTGATATCGCACATCACGTTTCGAATGAGTTCATCACTCTCGCCCGTGCGTGCGAGGCCTGACTTCAGCGCCATCATCCAGTTGTCGGCCTCGACGGTCATGTTGACGTCGTAGCCTTTCGAGTCGGCAGCAGGAATAAAAACTTCGAAATACATTCGTTCCTCTTGTGTACCGCGTGAGCGCGCTACGGCCTTAAAGCCAATGGTTTCGCATTCCAGAACTACCGGAAACGTAGACAAAATGCCACAAGCAAGCGGTCTGTGATTCAGACTTCGGGCTGACGAATGCCGCAAGTCCCTCCGCGGCAACCGCGTTTGGCATTGGGGTCAACCACTCCATCAATCCGATATCCAGATTCCACCACGTCAAAGGGCTCTCGCCACTCGATGGTCAACGCGAGGGTATCGCAATGAACGCATCGATGCACCACAGTGTCGTGGTCCATTTGAGCAAATGTTAGAGTTTTGTCAGCACAGACCAGGCAATCGGTCATGGGCAGGGTTACGTCTTCGTGCATTGATTTCCCAGCAGTTCACGAGCCGTCGCCAAAATCGTCTGATCGACAAGTCTCGAAAACACAGGATCGTTTTGGAGGAGGGTGCGTGTCAACTCGGCGGTTGCAGAATCTCCAGATCCACCCATTTCAAACATGCGTGACCCGATGATGGTTTCTGCGATCGCGGCACGAAGATCGGTCACATGGTCCAAGCCGCTTTGGATCGCAGCGACAACATGGCGCACAATCGTCGACGCCTCAGGCGTCGTTGTTTCGCTCACTTCCGCGGGCATGACTACGTCTTCTGGCGCAGTTGAATACTCTGCCAAAAGTTCATGCATCTGCGCGAAGAGGTCCCCTGATTGACCGTCAACTCTCATTATATTTTTTCCGAGGTGTTCTGGGAATAGGATGGCAGCTAGGAGCTGCCTTCGTCAACAAACACATCACTCAACAAGTTTAGAAGCTCTTTATATTCGCCGATATCGTCTGCTTCCCGAGCCTTTGAGAGCTGCCGTCGCCCCTGAGCGATTGACCCTGATAGCAGAAGCGATTCGGCCAACTGCAGCCGAGGGTACGCACGGGTGGGGTGGCGGTCTGCAGCGCGCTTCAACACACGCGTCGCAAGCTGCAGTTGTCCTCTTGCCGATAGAATCGACCCCTTCAACGTCTCCGGTAACCAGTGGTCTGGCGCCAGCACACCGGCGCGCTCACAGGCGGCCATCGCCCGGTCCCATTCACCGTGGTCAAGCAATAGGTAAGCGCGCTGTAGTTCTTGATTGGCGTCCATATTCGTCACACATGCATGTTGTTAATGGCGGCTTTCGCCGTGTCGTGGCGGGCTTTCATCAAGTTCGACAAGGTCGAAAAACGCCGGTTGTCGTCCTGAATCGTTGTTTGCAGTTCCAGATATTGCAGGTTGAACGCCTGGGACTCCTTCTGCATCGCCCACATTTTGTCCATTTGGTCTTGTTGACCATCGGCGCCGCCTTCACCGATCAACGCTCGAAGCCCATCGGCCGCAGCGCCGACTATCCCGCCGCCGGGCACGATGGAACTCGCGCTGGACACCCCCGCTAAGGCCCCATCGGCTATTTTAGCCATCGTCTTGCCAAAGCCACCCTCTTTCGGCTTGGCGGCATCTTGGTAAGGGTTGTTCCTCGTCCCATCTATCTTGGTCATAAAATCCTCCTGTCTTGGTGTGGTATCGGTCACAACTCAGTTTTGTTGCGAAGTTTTTTCGGTTCTTGCGTCGACGGCATGCGCCTCACACGTTGCGCGTAGGTATTCGTTGGCCCATACTTGAGGTCAATGGAGGTCGGTTGTGACTGAGAAAAACATGCTGAAGATCAAGGCACACGCCCTAGATCTCGAACTCAAAGGGGAGCCCGAGTACATCGAGGAAGCTTATCGCGCTGTCCGCGAAGTCCTGATGGACCGTTTTCGGGAATCCCTCGAAGCGCGATCGGATGTCGATGCCATGCAGCCCGAACGTCCCACCGAAGATCTGCCTGTGATCACGCCCGAACAATTGAAGGAGCACCAAAGCTCCGAGCCGCGGCATCTCCACCTGGTCATGTGCGACGAAGTTTACAACAAGGTGTTCTTGATTAATGGCGAGGACGGGATCGCCGAGGGATTGAGAAAGGTCTTGGATATTAACAATATTTCGAGGATTTACATCAATCGCAAAGATCAGGACAACTTTTCCGAACTTCTGACTTTCGACCGGGTTTTGTGGCGTGAACTGACCTCTGCGGGCCGCGACGCGGTGCGGAAGGGGCGCTAGTGGCCGCGGTCGAGATCGTATTGGGTGAGCGCTGGAAGGACGACGTCCTCCACCTCGGAAGCCTGCGTTCTCGACGTCCGTCTGAAGCGACGCCACGTGTCTCCGAATACCGCGACGTATTCGACCTCGTGATTTTTGGGGAAAACTGGACCGCTGACGTCCAAGATGAGCATATTTTTACCCTGCTCGCTGAACTGGTCACGGCCCTTGAACTCCTGGCAAACGGTGATTCCGCAAAGGAAATTGTCGAGTTTCCTTCCTCGCCATATGAATTGACCCTCGTCGCCGACGGTTCGCAACTTCAACTCACGCTGATGTCTGTCGATCGTGAGCACGATGTCCTTGCATTCGATGTCGCCGTTGCTGTCGCAGATTTTGTCCACGCGGTCTCTAAAGCCGGCGAAAGACTCCTCACAGACCTGTTAGGGCTTGATGACAACTACGAGTCCGATCCCTTCATTCGCACGTTTGGAGCCTCATTGGCTTCTCTGGCTCGCCGTCGAAACGTCGTTTTTGGGCGTCAAAATGCCCTAGCACCCGTCGAGTTGGCCGGCGTCTCGTCACTTCAAGACGAAGCGACTGACCTCGCACTTCACTTCGAATTTGTCCTAACTTCGGGATTTCAGAACTTTCGCGGGGATCCTACCTTCGACTGGCATTCTCTGTTGCTACCTGGACAGATTTTGGTCGAGTCAAAGGGGCAAAGTGCCGCAGTCGGTGGTCGGTTTCCGGTACTGACAATCGTGACCCTGCTGCGCCGAGTTCGTGAGGTCCTGAATCACGCCGAGGCCGGCCGCACCTCGTTTTCCTGTCATGGAAGACTGCCCGGCTTACTTTTTGACATCGACGCCGATGACGGCCTAGCGCAGGTCGAACTCGGCAATGAATTGCCCCTAAGTTTTCAGGTGCATGTTCAATCGCTGGTCGACCTTGTTCTATCGCTCGCGCGGTTGGTGTTGGACGATCTCCAACGCCAGAATCCCGAGATAAACAAGAATGTGCGGTTCTCCGACATCGCGGCCGAAACTCGGGAACTGCAAGTCTGGCTGTCGGATTCGCGACGAGAAAATCAATATTTTGAGCGCCCAGAGGCGTTCCTTACGTCTCATGCTGACGTGCGTCCCGAGGTGCCGGTCGAGGAGGCTCCGACGTTTCAGTGGCCGCTTCGTGACGTTCGCGCCGTTTACCCATCTCAAAGCTGGGCATGGTTGGGTTCAGGGATCCATTTTTCGGCAATTTCTCAGACCGACGACCGCCTTATTGTCCCTACGGTTGACGGCTTGTACGCCATCGATGACCAGACCGGCGAGGCCGTTTGGACCATTGATAATCTGGCGGGCACCAAACTCGCGACTTACGCCATCGCCGGGCCGTACTTGGCGATCGCAAACGAACGAGGGCAACGCGCTCTCGTCGATGTCGCTTCCGGGAACCTGACCGGGTGTGTCGATGGAGGAAGTCCGATCCTTGTCAACGCAGCCCACTATATCGATGACCAACTTGTCGTGATCGTCGACTATCGCGGCGATGCGATGGGTCTGGATCACGCTGGCCAAGCGTCATGGGTGACCACGTCGGGCCACGGCACGCTCGTCGGCGCTGTTTTTGCCGGACCGCTGGTCTCAACTCTGTCGAGCCCAGGGGTTTTAGGGGCTTTCGACCCGCTCACCGGCGCAACATTATGGAGCATTCGCCTGGGTGCGAGTGGCCACTCCGGCCCGTTTTCACATGAGGGGCGTTTTTACGCCGTGTCGCACGACCAGGTTACCCAAGCGTTCACCCTTCATGCGGTTCACCCATTTACGGGGCGCGCTGCCTGGCATTTTGCCCTCCCGGGAATGCCAGTCACTCCGCCGGTATTTCACGCGGGGCGATTGGTTGTGGTGATCGAAGAAGCCGGTCATGTAAGCCTGATTTGCGTCGGACTTGAGACCTGCGATTTATTATGGCGTGTGGAGTTATCGAGCGCTGGGCTCGACCGTCCGACCACTCCACTTATCATCGAGATCGAAGAACGTGCTCACGCTGTGGTCAGGACAGATCGCGCCGAGATGACCTGCGTCGAGCTTAACTCGGGCGATGAGCGGTGGAGATACCGCCCCATCTCCGACCACGCGATTCTGATACGAAACCTGCCCATCTTAACCGTTCGCGACAGCATCCTTTGCGCGTCGGACCGGCTGATGTTGCACGACATGAGTACCGGCGAGGTCCTCCACAGCTTTGCGGATGTCCTGGTTCCCGAGTTCCTCGAAGCCAGCGGGGCGTTACGCATGGTGGTCGGCGAGTCCGGTGAGTCTGGCGAGTCGGACACGCTTACGTGTTTGTCGATCGGACATTTCCTAGCTTTGGTTCAATCCTAACTATTTAGTCCCGTACATGCGGTCACCCGCGTCCCCCAGACCCGGGACGATGTACCCATGATCATTTAGGCACTCGTCGATCGCCGCCGTATAGATTGGAACATCGGGGTGCGCGTCACGCAGCGATTTGATGCCTTCAGGGGCCGCCAGCAGACACAGAAACTTGATCGATCGCGGCTTGGTCTCTTTCACGCGAGTGATCGCCGCGGCGGCTGAATGACCTGTCGCCAGCATGGGATCGACGATGATCACGTGACGGTCGGCCATGTGCTCTGGCATTTTAAAATAGTATTCGACAGGTTGGAGCGTCGCCGGATCACGGTAGAGGCCGACGTGTCCTACGCGAGCCGACGGAATCAATTGAAGGATTCCTTCCAAAAGTCCATTCCCAGCTCGCAAGATGCTCACGAGCACGACCTTCTTGCCATCGAGCACCGGCGCATCCATTCGGGCGAGCGGTGTTTCGATCGATTCCATCGTCAACGGCATGTCGCGAGTTACCTCATAAGCGAGGAGCAGTGCGATCTCTTCAAGCAGTCGCCGAAAGCCAGCGGTGCTGCGCTCTTTGTCGCGCATCAAAGTCAGCTTGTGCTGCACAAGGGGATGAGACACGACATGTACTTCGGCCATGAGATTCTCCGGTTGGGAAAGGGACCTAGACGACACTATAATCAGGCAAATGTGACTATCAGACGAGGTTGATTGCGACAAGGTTGGTTGCGTGTGACGCCGATCGCGGCAATAATCCGCGCCACTATGACTGATTATTGTGATTTGGAGACGAGCATGCCTCGATGGACGTGGTTTTTGCTGATATTCGCTTTGTTCTCAGCGGGCTGCGACCTGCAGAGACTCACCGTCGATCAAACAGCCGATATCTTGCATTCTGGGTCCGTTGCGCTCGACCGTGAGTCAGACCCGCAATTCGCGCGCGAAGCTTTGCCTGCAAGTCTCAAAACCCTCGAAACCTTCCTAGTATCTTCGCCAGATAATCGAAAACTCCTCGAACTCTTGGCCCGTGGTTACTTCTCTTATTCGTTTGGCTTCTTAGAAGGCGACCTCGAACGCGCCAAGATTGAGTATGCTGAAGAATCGACCATCAACAGCCTGAATCGTCGTGCTGTTCTTCACTACCTGCGCAGCCGCGAGTACGGATTTCGATTGCTCGATAAACCTGCTTTGAAGAAGGCCGCCCAAGACAATGATATCGAGAAACTGAAGATCGAATTGAAGAAACTCGAGAAAGAAGACGTCCCAGGTTTGTTCTGGGCAGGATTTGGATGGGCTTCGGCCATTAACCTTTCCCAAGATAATCCCGACCTCGTGGCCGGGCTTGGAACGGTTGAGGTCATGATGAAACGGGTCTTACAACTCGATGAAAACTACTTCGACGGTGGAATTCATCTGTTCTTTGGTGTCTTCTATGCGAGCCGTCCAGAAATGTACGGCGGTAAACCTGAAGAGGCTAAGAAGCATTTCGATCGCGCGATGGAAATGTTCGGTACTCGAAATCTGATGATCCCGTTCTTGTATGCGCGTTTTTACGCCCCACAAGTTCAGGATAAAGTGCTGTTTGCAACGATGCTTCATCAGGTCGCGACGTCGAACATGGAAACCGAACCCGATCGACGCCTGAACAATGAGATCGCGGCAGCCCGCGCACGATTCTGGCTTGAACATGCAGACGAACTCATCTTTGAGTAGGCGTCCACTGGAGGAAACTATGCGACGACGACATTTTTTGAACACGCTTTTGGCAATCATCGGTATGGCCTTGATGGCATCACCGGCCTTCGCTGAGAAGCCGAAATACGTTCTGAAGATTGGATCACTGGCCCCCTCTGGGTCGACCTGGGTCAAGTCTTTCGAAAAGACGAACCGCGAAATCAACAAGGCGACTAACGGCGAAGTGGTCCTCAAAATTTACGCCGGTGGCGTGATGGGCGACGAATCGGCCATGGTGCGCAAAATGCGGACCGGTCAGCTTGATGGCGGGGCGCTCACGAGCGTAGGCCTTGGCGATGTAAATCCCGAGATGTTGGTTCTACAGCTGCCGCTGACGTTCCGTAATTACGAAGAGCTCGACTACGTGCGCGACGCCATGTCACCGACCTTCACGAAACTGCTCGATGACAAAGGATTTGTCCTGCTTCATTGGGGCGACGTTGGGTTCAACTACGTTTTCAGCAACACGCCGATCGCAAAACCTGAAGACTTTAAAAAGTCGAAAATGTGGGTTTGGGACCTCGACCCCATCAGCAAAGCAGTTATGGAAGTCTCGGGTGTTAACGGTACGCTTCTGGGTGTGCCAGACGTCCTTCCAAGCCTTCAGACGGGCGTCATCGACGCATTTGGTAACTCGCCCTACGGCGCCGTGGCGCTTCAGTGGCACACCAAAGCGAAGTACGTAACTGACCTGAAATTGGCGATGATCATCGGTGGCCTGGTGATCTCGAAGAAGAGCTGGGAAGCACTCCCAGAAGCGCACCGAAAAGCCATCATGGAAATTTCCGAGAAAAACGGTAAAGAACTCCTCACCGCGATTCGCAAAGATAATCAGGCAGCCATCAAGACCATCGCAGCCGGTGGAATCAAGAATGTCCCAGCGACGGACATGAACGACTGGCTCGCGATGGCCAAGAAGACCCGCGAATTGCTCGCAGGTAAGCTGTTTCCCGTAAAGCTAGTCGACGAAATGCTTGGGCATCTCGCAGACTATCGTAAGAAAAAATGATCATCTGACCTTCTAATCCCCACGGTTCAAATGCTCGACATACTTCGACGTGTCGAAGAAAAGCTAGTCCGCTTCGAGGGCTGGCTTCTCGTGTTTCTGGTCAGCCTTATGTTGCTGCTGGCCGTTTACAACGTCATCTATCGCAATGTTCTGGTGCCGTTTCAGGCCAAAATGACCATTCAGGAAACTTCGGTATCCAGTGGTGAGTCAGATCCGTCACCCCAAGACACGCCTGTGTCTGCCGCAGCCGAGACAGGCGACGTAGCACCCTCGGCCGACGATTCCGCCGCAGGTTTTGGCGGTGGATTTGGCGGAGAGTTTGAGGCGGCCCCCGAGGTCGAAACAGACACAGCTGAGGGTTTTGGCGGCGATTTTGCCGCGAAGCCCGAGGCGGCGACCGATTCAGCCGCGGGTTTTGGCGGGGATTTTGGTGAAAAACCCGTCGTCGAACCTGAAGCGCCCGAAGCCGCGGAAACTGATACCGCTGGTGGATTTGGTGGTGGTTTTGGATC
>JBBKVQ010000320.1:0-3796 GCA_037968515.1 Bradymonadaceae bacterium | reverse complement strand
CAAAATATTGACCTCTCAACGCCCCAAAATACGATGAATCAAGACTCGTTTCGTGATCGACGATTATCTACCGGCGCGAACCCCGCTGCCCCTCGTCCAACCGCCTCGACAGCAGGTATCGAATTGTATGAACGCGATGAAGAAATCGGAAGCGGCGGCATGGGCACGGTGTATCTAGGCCGACAGGTCAAGCTCAACCGAACTGTCGCCATCAAAGAAGTCAAAGAGATTTTTGACGTTTTTGCAGGCGTTCAGCGCGCCGATATCGTGGCGAAATTCACCAAGATTGTGCAGACGCAATCGGGTTTGATTCATCCGAACATCATTCAGACGATTGATATCGATACCGACGCTCGTTTTCCGTTTGTGGTGCTGCAATACGCCCCCAACGGCAATCTGCGTCGTCTGATCGACTCGACTGGGCGGCCGCCGTTGCAGGTTGCGCTCAAGTACTTCCTGCAGATCCTACATGCGCTGTCCGCGGCTCATGATGCTGGCGTGACCCACGGTGGCATCAAGCCAGAAAACGTCGTTCTAGACGCGTCGGGCAATGCCCTGATGACCGATTTTGGCATCTCGCAGGTCGTCGAACTCGACAGTGCGCGTGCCAACCAGGTGTATGTGGGCGTGGGAACAGTGGCGTACATGAGCCCTGAGCAATTCCGTGACCCGAACGCCTCAAGCATCAAAAGCGATGTCTATTCTTTGGGCATCATGTTCTACGAGATGCTGACCGGTAAGGTACCCGGTCGTCGTTCACCCATGCCTTCCAGCTTCTATCCAGATATCCCGCGTAAGCTTGACGATATTTTCGACCGCATGTGCATGGACGATAAGGACGACCGCTACGACGGAATCGACGAGATTCTAGCTGAACTCTACAGCTCAAAAGAAGTGATGAAGATCCTCGACAAGCGCGGAGGATTTCTGTTCCTTCGCGACCCGATGACCCATGGTGAAACCGGTCTGAAAGTCGCTATTGGCGAAATGGAAGACGATGATATGGGCTCGTCATACAGCCTAGGCGAGGGCAGTTCGTCACTTTCTGAAGACTCCGAAAGCGACGCCGAGGACTCAGAAGTTTCAGAGGCCGAGGAAGACGACGACTCAGCTGGCGATGCCAACGGTGATGCCGACGGCGAGTCGGGAGACGTGCTCGATAAGCTCGATAAATACGGCAAGCTTTTTGAATCAGACGATTCTGATGACTGAGTCGGTCTTCGATTTTGAGGGTAAATCACCCTTAATCGGGGAAAGAGCATGGGTTGCCCCCGGTGCGCAGGTCATGGGCGACGTTGAGCTCGGTGAGGGTGCCAATATTTGGTACGGCTCCGTGCTTCGGGGTGACGTCCATCAGATTCGCGTTGGCGCCCGCACCAATATCCAAGACCTGTCAGTCATCCACATTACCTCCCATGAGTTTGGCACGTATATCGGCGACGATGTGACCGTGGGCCACCGCGCCATCCTTCATGGTTGCACGGTCGAGCGCGGCTGTTTGATCGGTATGGGAGCCATTATTTTGGACGGAGCCCATATCGGCGAATTTTCGTTGATTGGTGCCGGGGCATTGATTTCACCCGGCAAAAAGATTCCGCCGCGTAGCGTCGTTTTGGGTGCCCCTGGTCGAATCGTGCGCCAGGTCACTGACGAAGAAGTCGAAGGATTTCTGCTCTCAGCCAAACACTACGTCGAGCTCGCCGAGCGTCACCGCCTCAGCGCGACGAGTCGTTAAGCGACCAGTCGTAGTCCATGAACTCAACATCCGGCGAACCGCCGCTCTTTTTGACGAGCTCCCTCACCTCGCCAGTTGAGTAGCGAGCCACCCAGACGGGCAGGGTTTTCGCATGCCCGATGAAGGTTTCGTCGGTGAAATCCGCCCCATACCAGTCAAGAATTGCCGTCAGCTGCAGTTTGCCGTCTTTGACCCCAGCATAACGCGGGTTGGTCAGGGCGGTTGTGACGACGTCGTTAAGCTGTGATTCGACGGTTTTGCCCTCGAAGGCTTCGTCTGCAAGGGGCGGACATCCAACGGATGCGCAGTTCACGCCAAAATGAATTCGTGGGTCCTTGAAAAGCGGTCGCAGCAAGCCGTGTTCGATATCATCCAAACTCAGGCTGACGCCAGCGACCACATATCGCGGGGTTTTCCACGGCTCGGAGAGGTCCCGGATGGATTTCACTGCTGGGTAGTTTTCAGAAATCAGCTTCACCGTGAAGGCGTTGTAAGCGTTCAGCAACAGCGCGAACTGCTCGTTTCGGCCAAGGGTAGACAGGTCGGCCTCGGCGAGCGTCTTCAAGTATGCATCGAGCGCAGCTTGGTTGGCTTTCACCCAAGAATAGTCGACTCGCCCTGTCTCGGGTTTGGCGGCACCTTTAAGGAACTGATTCCACGCGCTGTGGTCAAAATGTCCGGTGCCCTGACGTTGACCGAGATTTAGTTGCTCGACGATTGGGCTGTCGATGACTTTCGCATCCGGTGCGCAACCAACGGCAAAAAAGAGGAGTAAGATCCAAAAAATTCTCATGGGTTATTCGTCTCGATAGTGAACATATAATCTCGCCAGTGCTCGCGCACATGGCTGAAGAAGTGACGTTCCGATAGACGTTTGGACCCCCACCGAGATTCAAAGTCATCCCATTGTGCTGTCAAAGCGACGCCAAGTTCGTCTTGATGACGTGACGCAAATCGAGTCAGGGCTTGACCCACGGGCGCGTAGGACCAATGCCAGCGCTCTTCCATGTAGGCGTTTTGCTTTTCGTGGGGTTGGTAAGGTTGGAAAAAACCGTGTTGGATGGCGTTGGTTCGCATCCAGGTCCACTCATCGTTGAATGCCTGTCCTTCTAGGAAGTTTCGTGGGTTCAACGAAAACAGGTCATAATCGGAGCCCCAATGATGCCGTGAAATACCGGGGGCCGCAGACGCTACCAGGATTTCCTGCTGCCGTTCGTCGTCGCTCAGAGTGTTTCGCCAGCACGAAATATGGCCAGGTAAACCGGGATTCCACGTGCGACCTCCCTCGATGCGACAACGCCCAGCGGCGTGGTCGGACACCCGATTGAACGAATTGCAGTTGAACGTGAACTTACGATGCCAAATCCAGCTTTGTTCCTTGGAACCGCGCCATGATGAGCGAGTCCACCACTGGAGCAAATTGCTCTGAAATCGCTGGTCACGGTCAAATCTGTCGCTGATTGCCGGCATCGCTGAGAGGCTGTTGCGCTGGTCACCCCAGTCGAGCACGACGCTGGTTTTTTCGGAGTCGAACACGAGCGACCGCAGCATGCAGTCTTTTTGGCGTTCGGTCTCAGCGAGCACCTGCGGCGGGGGAGGGGTGATGCCCACCATCCAATTGGAGACGAATTCAGGTTCGGCTTCCCAGGTCGCTTCGATCACCGCAAGCCACCGTGCAGTGCGGGCTTCGACGGCATTGCGGTCGACAAACTGAAGGCACGCACCTTCGTCGAGGTCCGCAGCCGTCCAGGCCCGATCAAAAGTATTTTGAGCGGTCGCGTTGCTCTGAGGCCCCAAAACCGAGGCAAAAAATAGGATGAAAATTAAATGGCGCAAGTCGTATCCTCTTCGGCGGCAAGTCTACACGAACCTGTAGAAACGTCGAATCCGTTGGGGATGGCCTTTCGTCGGCAGATCTGATGTGCTAATTTCGCTCTGGAAGCCTTCATAGCCATTGATTAATTTCGAGATGGAGTTCTGCCGCGCATGCAGATCGGATTCAATAATAGCGTCACGTATCGCGGGAAAACCTTCCATATTCAAACTGAGGATCGCGGCATG
>JBBKVQ010000319.1:0-10096 GCA_037968515.1 Bradymonadaceae bacterium | reverse complement strand
CCGACGAAGATTGTCCCGTCATCGTTGACCCCACCCCTGTCGAGGACATGGGCACTACTGGGGACGACGTGGGAACGCCGGATATGGCGGCTGCCGACATGGGGACCGATGGTCCCAAGAAGAAACCTATCGACGATGGAGGATGCGGTTGCGTCTCGGTTGATGGGCAAGACCGCCCCACGCCACTATTCGCGATTCCAGCACTCCTTGGCTTCGCAATCCTGATGCGCCGCCGGCGATAATCGCCAGAGTGACTGGCCTCCTAACGTGTGGCCAGGGCGAGTTCCGCTTCCTCGGTCGACGGTTCATCCTCAAGGTGAGCCGCGGCCAGTATTGCGACCAAAGCGTCCCAATCTTCGGACGTTCCCGGTCCAACATCCTCAATACTGCGCCATAGCGCCAAAGTTAAACGAATACGTTCGTCGACACTTAAGGCAAGGGCATTTGCTTCGATTTCGGCGATCGTGGCCATAAGAACCTCTGCTGTGTTTGGGTCAATAGGTGGCAATCGGCCTGCTTGGTCGTGATAGAAACATAAGCACCATGGTTTTCCCGACCGCAATAGAAACGTGTTTTTATAACTCAATGATGTTACACGTTTTTTACGCCAAGCGTCGCGTGTTTGACCGGATTGTTGCTCCTAGTCGCCGGTCGAGCATTCCGCCCGATGAAGACAGTCTCTATGTCCGTTGGCGCAAAACGTTTACACGGAATCTGACTTGATGAAGCTCTGGGTGTCTTGTCCATCAAACTCGAGAATCAAATGAGACTTCACACCAGCGCAAAATCGTGGGGATTACGCGGATTGGGCCTGCTTTTGGTACTAGCCGTTTTGGGGCCAGTGATCGGCGGTTTTTGGGTTCGCACCGAAGCCGGCCGAAGCTACGCGTCCAACGAGATCCAAGCATACGCTTCAAGCGGGATGCCTGGGTCGTTGAAGATTGGCTCCCTTGATCAAGTGGATTTTTTTCAGGGCCTCACTGGGGTGCGCGTCAAGGCGACCGAAGTGCGTTTTCTGGCACCTAACGGCAAAGAAACCATCCATGTTGGCGACGCCGACGTGACGCTGGATCTCGCGTCGATTCTTGGCGGAACCATCGCTATCCGTGAGGCAACAGCGAGCAATGGAACCGTCACGATAGAGATGGGCGAGGATAAGAAACTCACGATCGAAAACACTTTCGGGGCCGCTCACAAAAAGCCATCTTGGACTGCCCAAGAGTCGATGGCGTCGGAGAGCGTCGGGCTTGAACTTCGGCATATGAACGCCCGCAATATGCGTGTGGTTTTGCACTCAGCACCCGATGAAAGCTACACCGTCGTGGGTGTGGATGGCACCGTTTTCGTGACTCGGCCTAAGGGCGGGGAATTTGTCACGACCGAGCTCGTGGACGTCAGCGGCAAGTTGGAGGAACCCAAATTCCTAGGGGACACGCTCGGCTTTTCAAAGCTGAAGGGTCGTATTGCCATGGAGCAGACGCCTATGGTCAAGATATCGGCGCTGCTCAGTTTGGACGAGGGCACCATCGACACCCGATTGAGCGTCGATCCTGGGGGCAAACCTCCCATAAAGCTGCGCCTTTCTGCCAAAGGAGATGTTGAGGTCGAGTTGCTCACGTCGGCAGCCAAAATAACGTCGTTCTTCGGCTCAGATTTCGAAATCGAAACCGGCCCGATCAAAGACGATCCAATTTAGGTGTGATCGGTCCCGTCAGGCGCCAGCCGGCTGAAAACCTGAACCAATTCGACTACGCCCCCATCTGTCGTCGGTTTGGTCGGGTTCAGAACCGCTGGAAGTTTAAGCGCGACCAGACCGCAAGAACGCTCTAACTTGGAACCGGAAAAACATGTGATGATGAGATTTTATGAACGAGCACAAGATGAGCGCGGCTATCTCTAAGGACGCGTTGGCGGCTGTGGCTGGATACAGCGCACTTGCAGGCCTTTGTCCGCTGATTCCCATCCCGTTTGTGGACGATTTTATCATCGTGCGCATTCATCGCCGGCTATGTTGGGTGCTTTTCAACCAACACGATATTCATCTCTCGGATGCTGGTGCTAAGGCCCTGACGGAATCCCCCTCGAACCTGTTCGGCGGGATATTTGCGAAGCTGCTCTTTTGGCCCATCAAGAAGCTGATCAGGAAGGTCGTTTACGTTCTGGCGGTCAAAAGCTGTGCGGATGTCGCCGCCGTCGTGTTTAACGATGGCTGGTTGCTCGCACGCGCATTGGAGCAGGGATATATTCCTTCGGAGCTTTTGAGCCGCGGCGACCTGGCCACAATGAAACGCCTACGCACCGCAATCATCAAGGCGCGTGAGGCGGTTGATCCAAGCGCAACACGGGCTGTGATGCAGAGCGCTTTTGGCGTGGGTCGTGAGGTCTTTTCAGCGACGTTAAATTCTGTCCGCAATGTTTTGAAAAGTCCCGGCGCAAACGACGACCGCTTAGAAGCGGCCGAGCAAGAGGTGGCGCCGATTTCACAACGTATTCAGGATGAAGTCATGAAGCACTGGGTAAGCGGGCCGCTGCTTGACGCCGAATTGAAGAAGGCGTTGGAGATCTAAAAAAAAAGCCACCCACGATATGGATGGCTTGGATGACTTGCGTGAGGTTGAAGGCTTAGCCCAGCTTCTCTAGGTAGCGCTCACAGCCTCGGTTCACTTCTTTCATGTTCGGGGTAATCATCTTGATTACAAACGCCTCTACGACGTCCCCAACCTTGCTGGCGACCAAACGAGGCACACCAGGGATCTTCGAAGCATCAACCTTCAGGTTGCCTTCGATGTGGACTTCGGTTCCGTTGCCTTTCGCGATGTAGCGCGTCGTGCCCGAGCAAGAAATTGCTTCCTTCAAAAAGCCAACTTCCATATCCCAGTTACACACGTGCTGGTCGTCAAACCAAGTCGCGCGGTCGGTCCATTGAAGCATCTCGGGTTTGATGAACTTTGATGCCAAAGTTGGGATTTCTCCATCTGACGCATGCCAGATATTGACGATCTTTACTGTGGTGTCATCAAGCCGGTCGTAGCTCTCCACATCGATCTCTTAGATCGTGGGCAAGTAGGGCTGAAGTTCGGCGAGTTTGGCCCGAAATGTCTCGTAGACAGTCGTTCGGTCAAATTTTACATGATCGCGGATGTCGATTCGAGCCATGGGGAAACCTCAGAAGAAATCGCTATTAAGCTTGATGTAGTCCTGCCACTTCTCGGGGACGTCGTCTTCTTCGAAGATGGCCTCCACGGGACACTCAGGCTCACATGCGCCACAGTCGATACAAATATCGGGATCGATGAAAAGCTGGATTTTTTCGAGCTTGGCGGTTTCGCCAGCAGCTTGAATTTCTTTGATTTCATCAACTTCGATCGGACCAACAATGCAGTCCACAGGACACACTTCGACACATGAGGTGTCACAAGTGCCGATACAAGGTTGGGTGATTATGAAAGCCATGGGCTCCTCCACATCTTCGGAATACCGCTAAAGCGGCTAGATGCCACAAATTGAGCCAAAGAGCGCCAATTAGCAACCGAAAGTTTTGTGCAGATTTCCGGGAATTTTACCGCAGGTGTCATCACAGCGACCGCCAAGAACGGTAAAAATCGACACATCATCTGGTATGACCAGTTGACCACCTGATGTGTGCTCGTTAGGATGCAGCGGTAGGAGGACATTTTCATGTTTAAGCCAGTCGAAAGAAAATCCTTATCGGACGCGGTCTTCGAGCAACTTCGCGACCAAATTGTCAGCGGCGAAATGGAGCCAGGGTCAGCACTCCCAAGCGAAAGGGTGCTTTGCGAGATGCTGGATGTGAATCGTGGAGCCGTGCGCGAGGCGCTCAAACGGCTCGACCAGGCCCGCTTGATTTCGATTCAACACGGTGGCGCGACCCGAGTTCTGGATTTTCGGGAAACCGCCGGTACCGACCTGTTGGCCGAACTTCTGATGCGCTCCAACGGCGAGGTAGACTTCGAAGTCGCTCGAAGCATGATGGAACTCCGGACCGCACTGGGTTCGGATATCGCTCGCCGTTGCGCCACGAGCGACCCTTCGGTCGCCGTGGGATTACGTCAAATCATCGCGCAAATGCGCTCGCTAAAAAGAGACGTCGAGGCCCTGCAACGGCTTGATATGGCCTTCTGGCAGGCCGTGGTCTTGGGGTCCGAAAACATCGCATATCAGCTGGCATTTAACTCGATTCGGGATGTTCACGAACGTTTTGGCGCCGTGATGTCTCAGATTATGAACGACGAACTGCGTGATATCGATGCTCACGAAAGGATTGCCAACGCGATCGAAGCGGGGCGAGGCGAAGAAGCCGAGATCGAAGCTCGAGACTTGCTGGCGCGTGGTGAAGCCCGCGTCAGGGCTGTGGCACTGCGGATGCGCGATAATCAAGACAACGGAGGAACCCATGGCAACTAACGCGATTCCAACCCCGCAAGTGCAGGCTAAACCGGTCAAGATCGACTCGCTAAGCGACGCGGTTCGTTTGTTCTTCGAGTTTCAAAGCCCAAGGCTGATTCTAGCTACGATGGTCCTCGCTTGGGTCGCTCGCATAGCATTGGGTTCGGTCAGTTGGTGGGATTTGGCGATAGGTCTTGGCCTCATCGCGTTTTGGCCTTTTCAGGAGTGGCTGATCCACGTGTTCATCTTGCATTTTCGTCCGCGGACCGTTTTTGGACATACGATCGATTTGCACGTTGCCCATAAACACCGTGTCCACCACACGGCCCCTTGGGTTTTAAGCGATACTTTTGTGCCGATTCGGACTCTGTTGCAGATTGTGTTTCTGGGGTTGCCACTGTTTATCGTCGCATGGTCGTTGGTTCTTCCGCTATCGGTTGGTCTTACTGGAGTGGCCGTCTTTGCAACGTTTGGACTGGTTTACGAGTGGATCCATTATCTGGTTCACACGGGCTGGAAACCTCGGTCAAAATGGTACCGCAAGCTGTGGCAACACCACCGCTGGCACCATTTCAAGAACGAGAACTATTGGTACGGAGTCACACGCCTTGAGGGCGATATGCTGCTCGGTACCGCGCCGGACTCTAGCGAAGTGGAAACCTCGCCAACTGCCCGGAATTTGGACGGCCGGGGCGACCGGTCGGAGGCTTGAGCAGAAGATATTGCGGTTTAAAGGTTGCGCGTGACCTTTGTGGCTGTGCCTTCAACGACCTCGATGTCCTGCCGCGCCACGACACCGCCGCCTTTCAGCGCAGTTTCCACTCGCCAGCGGCCCACAGTGGCGTTTCGTTTTCGTGACCAGAACCGCCACCCATCTTTGCGGCCGCCGACCATGGTAAAGTTCATCACGTCCCGGGCCACCCAAGAGCCGTCCACTTCCTGAAACCATCGATGTTCTAATTGAACCTCCGCCTCGCCCGGAGCCGACACGGACGAAAGCACGTAGACCGCTTCTTTATCGGCGCGGGTCACCGTTGGCGTTCTGCCAAAAAATTCAGCTACTTTTCCCTGGTGGTCCGCCTGGCACTGATATTCCTTGCCGGTTTTGACGAAGTCGGTGCACACGAGGCCTGACTCCAACACCAGGGGCACCGGTGGGACCAAGCCAACCGTATACATTCCCACCAACAGTCCGACGCCAGCTACTGGAGCCGCCAGCGATTTTCGGGATTGCCCGGCTAAGCTATGGGCGACCACAACCAAGAGTAATCCGACCCCTGAGCTCACATAAAACCATGCTGGTTTTACAGACTTCAGCACGTGCGGAAGCAGGAAATTAAGCCACATCACGATGCTGATCGCGTAGATTGCCCAGACCACTGTTTTGAGGTTCTCGCGTTTGTGCAGAAACTCGTTGGCCACCATGGCGGCAAAGAGGCCCAAAACGAATAAGGTGGGTAGTATTCCTCCGGCGGATTTGAAGTACAGAACCACGAGCGCGCTGAACAACGCTCCCAAAGCAAACTGGCACGCGAAGGTCATGACATTTCGCCCTCGCTCAAACCAGCGTCGGCTGGTGACGATCATGATGACCGTCGCCAGAAAGGCGTAGGCAGACAGCAGGATGAAGTCGATGAACTGGACCTGTCGCCCAATCGTCAATTCGTCGAAAATAAAACCACCAACAAACCCGCCCATTGGGACCCAATGCGTCAACCAAAGTGCGACCGGATGTTGCCTTATCTTGTCCCAACGTGTGGGCGTCGCCTCGATCAAAACTTCCGGTTGCCGCTCAGCTGGCTCCTCGGGTGTTGAGGGCTCTTCTTTAATTTGGGTCAGGGTCATTCGGGTTTTGCCATTTTAGGAATTTCAACAAAGCGTCAGGGTCGTCTAGAAAATTCCCACGCGTTGGCCTGAGTCTTGCGAGGCCTACGTGCGTACACCGCGCATCAAGTCGTATGGAGATGTCATGAAATCCGAAATAGGCAAGTCGATCGCAGCAGATTCTCTTTCAGTTGTGGCGTTTATCACCGCTCATGCGGCTGTGCTCGTCGGTCTTTGGTGGACGATGTGAATTCGTAAATATTGCGCGCGTTTTATCGGCACGCATATATTTCGTTACGTCGTGCCGCGTTGTCCCGCAAGCATCTCAAGGGCGTTCAGCCCAAGAATTCGCTCCGAGTCGGCCTCTGAATAACCGCGATCGGCCAGCCCTTGGGTGATCAGACTGATGTCTCGGCAGTCTCGCATATCGTTTGGGATCGGCACCCAGCCGTCAAAATCAGATCCGATACCCACGTGGCGGATGCCGACCCGATTGACCACATAATCGATGTGGTCGAGCACACAGGAATGGTCCACTCGGACTTTTCCAGTCAGAAATTTCGGCGCGAACATGATGCCGATCACTCCGTCGGATTCAGCAATACCGTCGATTTCTTCGTCTGTAATGTTGCGCACATGGGGAAACACCCCTTTGACCCCGGTATGGGTGCAAAACAGCGGTTTCCGAGTCACCTCACAGATATCAAGGGTTCCAGGAGTGTTCACATGCGCCACGTCGACCAGAATATTTGCGTCCTGCAATGCGGCGACTAATTCCTTGCCAAATCCGGTCAACCCTTCGGTTTCGTTGGCACCTTTGCCCATGCACGGGGTCGCCGCCAAGTTTTTCGAAAAATGCGTGATCGTCATATAACTCACGCCTCGATCTTTGAGGGTCTCGACGCGCTCAAGCCGACCATTCAGCATGTGTGCGCCCTCGACGCCGGGCGCCAGCGCGAGCTTTTTTTGATCACGGGCAGTCAGCCAATCCGCGGGTTCTCGGACTCGAAGAACCTCGGGGTGGTCGGCGATGACTTCGTCCAAATAGTCGATTTGCCGCTGCATCTCGATAAATCCTTTTTCGGATTCCCACGGGTAGTAGTGGATGCCAAGGCATGCACCCGAGTAGTTGGCTTCAAGCATGCGTGGCACGTCGGCATGCCAGACCAGCGGCTGCCCTTTGATTCCCGCGCCGTGCTTCTTGAGCGCGTCGTAACCAAAAAGGCGTTGCTGAATGATGAAGTCAACATGGAGATCTACGATCATGGAAAAGTCCTCGAAGAAATGGAGCGGATGCGGGTCGCTAAATCCAATACTAGCTTGATCCTTGCACCTCTGAGTAGCCGGGACTAAAAGGTTGGACTTTAGACCCACTGCTTCGGTAAACCGAAGCTCGCGAAAGGACTCACCATGAGCCGTGTTCCGTTTTCTCAGCGTCGTGGCGCCCAATGGGCCGCGTGGCTCCTTGCATTATTTAGCGTCGCTGTGATCTTCACGGGATACCTCATTGGACCGCCGCAGCCGGCCGTTGCTCAGGATTCGCAGACCGCTGAACAGGTTGCACCCGCAGACGGTCAACCCGCGACGAACACCGCGGCCCAGGTCGTCGATCCGCTGGCTCAGGCCAAACACAAGGTCGGGCAGGGGACTCCGTCATCGGTGTTGGACAAGGGCATCTCGTTTCTCGGGATCTTTGTGTTCCTCGGCCTCGCGTTGTTGATGTCGAATAACCGCGGCCGCGTGAACTGGAAGCTGGTTGGCTGGGGCGTTGGACTTCAGGTGGTTTTTGCCGTTTTCATTTTTTATGTTCCAGGTGGGGATACGGCGTTTGCTTACGCCACCAAGGGTGTCGACCAATTGCTTGGGTTCACCAATGTTGGCAGTGATTTTCTGTTCAATTCCTTCGTGACAGGAAAACGTGAGATCGGACTGATAAACTTCGCGTTTTCAGTGCTGCCGACGATCATTTTCTTCTCGTCGTTGATGACCATTCTTTACCATGTTGGTCTGATGCATCGCATCGTGGCGGTGTTTGCGTTTGTGATGCAAAAGACGATGGGGACCTCCGGCGCTGAGAGCCTTTCGGCGGCTGCCAACATCTTTGTCGGGCAGACCGAGGCGCCACTGGTTGTGAAACCGTATGTGAATGACATGACGGTGAGCGAGCTCATGACCGTGATGACCGGTGGTTTTGCCACGGTCGCCGGCGGCGTGATGGCGATTTATGTCGGCATGCTAAAGGACACCTTCCCTGATATCGCGGGCCACCTAATCGCGGCGAGCATCATGTCGGCGCCTGCTGCGCTTGTGATCGGCAAGATTATGGTCCCCGAAACGCACACCCCGGTCACTGCCGGCGGCGCGAAGATGGACTTTGTCCGCGAAGACGTGAATGTTCTGGACGCAGCGAGTCGCGGCGCAGCCGAGGGCCTTAAACTAGCGCTCAACGTCGGTGCCATGTTGCTCGCGTTCATCGCTCTGATTGCCCTTATGGACGCCCTTATCGCGCTTCCGCAGGTTTGGACTGCTGACCCAATTACGATTCAAGAGATCCTTGGCTACTTCTTTTGGCCCTTTGCTTGGGTCATGGGCGTGCCAGCCGTCGATTGCCTCCATATCGGACAGCTTTTGGGCATCAAGATGGCCGTCAACGAACTTGTGGCTTACGGCGAGTTGAGCAACATGTTGATCGACCCCAAAATTATCTTGCAAGACCGTTCGGTGATCATTGCGACCTACGCTCTATGCGGGTTTGCGAACTTCGGCTCCATCGGCATTCAGCTCGGTGGGATCGGCGGTATCGCCCCTGAACGCAAGGGAGACCTCGCTAAAATCGCCTTCAAAGCAATGCTCGGCGGAACCCTCGCGGCCTTCATGACGGCCACGATTGCCGGAATCTTGGTCTAATGGCTAAGGAAAAGGGCGGGCTCCTAAAAGGCCTTCTTGGATGCGGTTGTCTGCTGGTACTCATCGGCCTTGTTGGCACTGCGCTGCTTGGCTGGGGCGTGTACGAAGCCAGCAAGGAGCTCAAATCCATCGCTCAAAAGACTCTTGATGGTGAAGACCTCAAGCGGCTCAAGCGTGAGTTTCAGATTCCAGAGGTGGCCTCCACGCAGGTCAAAAAGGCGGTAGCGCGGCCCTTGGAAGAGGCCGATTTGGACCGTTTTTTGGCGCTCAACGATTGGTATTATGACCAGCCGGCCAACGATAAGGCCGCAAAACTCATGGATCTCGATTTCAGTGACCCTGCCGGCATCCTTGAGCTGATGTCCGACGCGGACGCTCAGACTCAGGTCAAAGAACTCCTCAAAAGTTTTCCAAAACAGGTTGAAGCCCAAGGCGGATGGTCCACATCCGTGGATTCGTCGATTCGTGCAACCTCGATGGCTGCGCTCGCCGATGCCGTGGGTACGGCGACCGGAAAACCAGGCGATTCGGCCGAAACTGCGGGCTTGATGCTCAAGAATGCCGATAAACTTCATGATGATAAGTGGCTGACTGACCTTGGCGTCAGTGCCGAACAAACCACCTCTCTTCGGCCTTTGCTCGATGTGGTTAAGCTTGCGCCCAAGTCTTCATTTGAAGCTTGGACTTCCGTTCCGGAAGCCAAACGCACACGTGCCGTCGAAGCCTGGCGTCGGCAGGGACGTGCCGCACTCGGTGCCCAGTTCAATCCTATTTTAAAGACATGCCGCGCCTTCGGGGCTTGCGAATAGTCGGTGAGGCTTGACCGGATCGCGTTTGCGGTGTGTGATTCGGCCCAATCTATGACGGAGGTCGTGTTGGGACTCTACGAAAACGCACATGAAGCCATGGCGTGGCTACAGGCACGAGTGCCTCAGCAGCCAACAGTGGCTTTGATTCT
>JBBKVQ010000318.1:0-7677 GCA_037968515.1 Bradymonadaceae bacterium | reverse complement strand
TCAAAGGCACCGTCGATGAGTTCATCCCCGGCCTTTCCGCTCGCCTGCCCGTAAATCCCGACGACCTGCTACCGGTCACCGTTACAGTGTTTTATATCCTGCATCCCGGCGAATTGGGGCTTCGCGTTTTGACCGTGTTGCGAAACGACTCCGAAGAACAGGTGGATGCGTTGATTGCCCACCTTGTGATGTCGGGCGGCGACGGTGGCTACTTCAATCCGATGTCGGCTTCCTCTGGATTTGGAGCGGGATCTGGGGGTTTTGCTGAAGACCCGGTGCCCTTTGTAGCTTTCCGCGGAGACAAAGAAAGCTACCTATTCATGCCAGATATAAACCCGGAAATTCCGGCCAGCGTGATTCCTTTAGGCGGCTCGTCGTTGACGATTTCTGGTGTAGCTGCTGTGGCTTCGGGCATCGGCTCGATTGTTGGAACCCTGACCAATCGAAACTTCCCCACAGCGTCAGGCGTCTTGCATATCGCTCCGGGCCAAACCGGTGTGGCCGGACATCGCCAATTTGGCGGCGACGGCGCAGTGGCCACGATGTTGGACGAAGCCTATCCGCTTATGGGCATCGAAACCGGCGCTTTGGAAGGCCAAGTGGTCGATGGTTTCGAAGGAGCTACAAACGTTCGCGTATCGGCCGTTTTGGTAGGTGCCAACGGCATACGGCGCACGATGAGCCAAACCATCACCGACGCCCAGGGAAACTACCGCATGACCGTCCCGGTGGGCTCCTATGAGCTTCTGGCGAGGCGTGGCAATCAAGTTGCCGACGTGGGTGCGGATGATTTTGTGACGGTTGGCGGAGTTTCGGTTGTCGACCCGATGCAGTTGAGCCAAGTCGCAACGCTGAAAGTAAATATTAAAGACCCATCTGGAACGGCAGTCCCCGGACGCGTGACCTTGATTTGCGACGGCCCCTGCAATAATGCGCCAACTAATTTAGAGACCGACATCAGCACCAATAAATTGCCAAGTGGTTGGCAATCGGTGACCTGGGCCGGCGTGGACGGACTGGTCGAACTTGAGCTTCCGGCCGGCGATTATAAAGTCTACGTGACTCGCGGATTCGAATGGTCGACCTGGCCTTACGATGCGATGCCGTCCAACGGATATGCGCTTAGCGTCGCAGATGACGATGTGGTCACGCTGGACGCTGAAATCGCGCACGTGGTGAACACCGACGGAGCCCTCTCCGGAGATTTCCACGTGCACGCCCTGCCCTCGCCGGACAGCCCGGTTCCTCAAGAAACGCGTGTTTTGAACTTCTTGGGCGAAGGCGTCGACGTGATCGTGAGCACCGACCACGACATCATCGCTGATTACGCGCCAACCATCGAATCTATTGGTGCAAACACCTATATCGCCAGCCTGATTGGCGCCGAAATCACGACGGGAAATACCGGCCATTTTAATGCGTTCCCATTGCAGCGCGACACGACCCAACGGCGAGGCGGAAACCTGGATTGGAGCCGCGGGCCGTTGAATGACATGGAACCCGTCGATGTTTTTAAATGGGCATCCGACCAACCTGGAACGCAGGTTATTCAGTTAAACCACCCATCTGGAATGGGATTAATCAATAATATTAAAGCTGATGTTTTGCGCGGACTTTCATTTAAGGACCGCGCCGGGTTGCGCATGGACGAACGCGAACCCGACCCTATCACAGGCGACACCGGCATTTGGAGCGATGAGTTTACGGCCTTGGAAGTCATGACCGGATCTGGTCTGGGCCGTTTTTATTCGGTGGGCCGCTGGTGGTTGCAGATGGTTGGTAGAGGTTTCACTCCCACGGCCACTGCGGTCACCGACACGCATAAATTATACAACGATCTGGGCGGTTCACCCCGCACTTACGTTTTTGTGCCCAGCACCTCGGATTCGCCCGCAACCTTTGATTCCGAGATCTTCACCACCGCGGTCAATGAAGGCCGCGTGATTGGCTCTCGTGGTCCGTTTTTCCGGGTCGAAATGAAGAACGCCGCTGGAGCCACCGGCGGCCTTGGTGATGTCGTGGCGACCAATGGCAGTGCGGTCACCGCGACTGTGAAGATCGACGTTCCTGAGTGGATGCCGGTCAACACCATCGATATGTACATGAACCTCACCGACGAAATCCTGACTCGCCCAGCCGAGGTCATCGAGGCCGCCTGGACCCCAACTATTTCGATTCCAATTTCGCTATCAGAAACAGATTTGGTCGAAGCAGAAGTCGGTACCGCGATTCATCGTCATTATGTGAAAGAAATCGAAATCCCCATCACCACTGACGTCGACGCATGGGTTGTATTTGTGGTGAGAGGATCATCGTCGATGTCGCCGCTTGCCCCCGACCAGACACCCTTTGCGTACAGCAACCCCGTCTATCTGGACGCGGACGGTGGCGGGTATAATAACCCACCACTCAAAGACTTGGCTCAGACCCTGCCACCGCAAAACAACATGATTATCGATGCACATGCGGCGGAGCATATGGGTGAAAACGGCGAGCTGCCTGAGCTGACTCCAGCGTTGCTTTTGGAGGCGTTGAACCACAACGCCTGTACGCACTGATCATTGGCGTTATTCGGCAACTAGGCGTCGAACCGTTGTACTTCTTCAGATTTGGTTTATGAAAAATCACTCTAGTCGTCGGGTTCTGGGAGAGGCGTTTTTGAGATCGCCCAGAAGAAAATATCCAGCAGCACGATACCAAAGATGACTCTCACGGATGCCACGGTAAACCGCCAACCCTGAGAACTAATTATGCTTGGCTCGATAATAAATCCGATCCCAGAAAAGATGGCTATGGCCACCACGGTTGCTAGCCAACGTCGCTGCAAGGTTCTTCCCAGAAAATATGCGATTAGGACGAAAGCGGCTGCAGACCAACGAACCACTTTAGTGGTCGGTTCCATGAGCGCAACACTGACTGGAACCATCAACGCAAGACTCCACAGGAGCCACTTGCCGTATTAAAAAGAATTTAGCAAATTTCTGAACCCCTTACGATTTGCCCAAGTCAATCAGGAATTCATCCCATGTGATGAGTGCCAAACGAAGGGTTTCCTTGACGGTTCCTGGAGGTAGGCGACACTCGCGAACTTCCTCGTCCCGACTTTGCCAGACCAAACGATCGCTTCCATCGAAAGTTCTCATCAATAATAATATGGTTTGGTCAAAAGAAGACATCCCAATATGCGAAATATAAAAACGACCATAGGTATTGGGGAATCTCTCGTCGCCGTAGTTTCCGCCCGCGCTGTCCATCACACCATAGGTTAGACATTCATAAACCTCTGCCGCAGTCATCTTATCGAGTTCCGGTTCAAAACGTCCCCTATAATCAATATCGCGTGACCAGTTGAAACATCCCTTTAGGACGACTCCGCCATGCGCGTCCTCGTCGTTTCCGATAAATACGCCACGAGCCCAAAGTCCGAAATTTCCATAAAGCCAATCATCGATTCGGTCGACGTACTCCCACTCAACCGCAAAAACGGCCGAATTTCCTATAATCATATCTACCTTCCGTTTCGAAGTTGATGCGATGAATCAATGGCCCCGTAGGTCCGTGCGCGCAGAGAACGCCAGTTTCGACACCAATAATTTCTGATCCAGCAAGGAACGCTAACACGGTACTCATACGCCCCTTTTTCATTCATCTTTGAAGTGTTCAGAAGACCTCGCCTAGAGTTAGGAGTCAAGCATGGGACAGCTCACAGCGGGTGACTGTTGCCCCGCTGCCGTGTAGTTTGGACAAGCAGCACGTGCTGTTCTTCTCGATACAACCGACGTTGTTGATCCGCTGAGATGGATAAACTATGGACTCAAATACTGAATTGCTTACCGTTGTTGGCCAAAAATCAATTCCAGACGACGAATTCATCCTCGATATCGATTACGTGGCTAAATGCCGGCTTAGTTCAGAATCAGGTAATTATTATCTAATTCTGGGAGACCGAGAACATTCGCTCTTGGAGGTCGTAGTCGCGCAATACGGCCATTATGTGAGTGGCCTCGTGTTAGTGCATTTCAGCGAGTTCAAACCCTGGGTGACTCCGCAAGTATCCATGACCGTCAACAAAATCCCAGTGTTAAAAAGCGATATCGATGATTACAAGGTCTTGGGTATCGGAGTTCCATTCGGCGTCTCGACCCATGAACGAGACATCTTGCTATCGTGGGGACCACTCGATAACTGCACCGCCTACCGAGCCGGGCCGGTGGATTTCTTGGTCCATGACGAACAATTGGTGGGGGCTTGGTTCAAAGACTTGGACGAATCTTGCATCGAGTTGTTTAAAAACCAGATCGCTGTGCCCTCCGAGCCAATTTTTACCGATATTTAGGAAAATCTAATGCCCTCCTATTGGAGAAAATTCCAACGACTAATATCTCCTTTGAACCGGAGCAAAGACATTATGACGACCAAGGGATTAGATATATGGGATGGTCGCACGGTTTTGGTTTGCTCCGCTCAGGAGCTGCGCAAGAGGGTGTTTGACGAGCCTTTTGCTATATTATTGCCCGCGTTTAACACCGTGGAGCAGGAGCAGGCGGAACAGCTGGTTAGCTTTTTGTTAGATCAGGGATGCGTCCAGTTTTGCTGTGTGGGACCAGATTCAGAATTACTTCACGACAACATCGACATGCTTATCGCGATTTATTCGATCGAACATGATCGAAACGATTTGGGTATTTTAACGGTCTGGGACACCGATTCCAGCGAAGGTGCATGGAATTTTCTATTTTTGACCGATGCGGTTGACCTTGTGGCACTCTTGGACGCTCATCCTGACTTGATCAAAGAATTGGAAGCCGTGTAGGCGCCGCCTTTTCCAAGCGTGTAACTGCGAAAATTTAGAAGAACTCGACGGGCACTTCTGCTGTAAGCCAGACGCCGTTATCGGCCTGAAAGAATTTGTAGCCGGCCTCGTACATTAGCATGGCTTCGATCCGCAAAATCACCACTTTGCCGTGACGCGCACCGACCGCGTTCGCCGTTTTTTCATCGGCCGACAGGTGCACGTGATGCCTTTGTCCCGGGCGCAGACCCTCGCGATTAATCGAGTCCATAAACCGAGTCGCGGTGCCATGATACAGAATCTGCGGAGGGATCAACTCGGCGTAATCAATAGCCACGCTCACGGAGGAATGGCCTTGAACCGCCCGAATGCGAAGGCCATCCCCTGAAATTGCGAACCGCTTTTTGTCGTTGGTGTCGACCACTTGCTGGAGCAACTTTCGGTCGAAGGATTTTCCGGCAGTCTTGGCGGCTTCTATCAAAACTGAGATTTCCGCCCAGCCCTCGCTATCAAGCGCAAGCCCAATAGATTCGGGCTCATGGCGCAAGATATAGCTCAAAAACTTACTGGTATCACGAACTGGGTTGCCCATAAGCGACCTCGGTATGGCATCGAGCTCAGAAATAACTAAAGCATTTGAATTATAGTTTTGAAATCGGCGAGAAGGCAATATGGCGATCAATAACGTATGCGGACGCTTGCGTTGCCTAACTCAAAGACAGTTTTTCGGACTTTCTGGGTCGTCCAGCAGGACCGCCTGAAATGCGACACGATCACTTCCGATATCCAAGACTACCGGCGAGTGTTCCTGCCGCGGTACCTCAAGCAGCATAAGCTGTTGGATCTCGACGTCCGTGGAGTTGCGAACCCAGTCGAGAGTAAAGGGACAGCGAAATTTCGGAGGGTCAGTCTTCATACATAGCGATTGTAAGGCCAGAATGCTCAGGCCACACGAAAATTGCGAAAAATGGGCTGGGTGGGTGCCACCCTTACTCCCTTCGAGATCGGAGCACCCTTGGGAGGTGCGTTGGCAGATGATGCGTTGAGAACAACGATTGCTCTGAAAAAGGTCAACACCGCTAACAAATTATCAAGCGCCGCAGTAAAAGCAGATATCGCTAAACGGATGGTGCCCAAACTGAGAATTGATTCGAAACAGTTCGGAAAGAAAGGTGGTAGACACGCACACGATTTCGGATTCGACCCGAAAAGCGCAGTGGGTCGTCAATGGATTAGAAACCGCGTCGAAGATATAATGACCAGATATGATGTAAGACAGGGCCCTTGGAATCCTGACGGCGGAGGAGCGATAGATCACCTCTTCGTCCTTCAGGGTGAAGACGTTGTATTATTCAAAGCAAATTGCGACTTTGTTACTATTCTCGCGGGAGGCATAAACAATGAGTGGTTTAAAAGCTCAATTTCGATACTTCATTGATTCGATAAGAGATAACCCGATCCAGCAAATTTCAAGAATCATCTATGAATTCAAAGGTGAGCTCGATGACGATGAGGGACCTTTTGAATTGGTATTCGAAGATCAAGCTTGGACATTGGACACTGAGTCCGACGGCGAACGATTAAGATTGTCCAATCATCCATGGGTTGATCCATTTGCTGGTGAGCTGACCCAAGATACTAAAGAATTTATAGAGGAGTGTGGGAAATGGTCACGTGTCAATGTTTCGGAAGCCGCTCTCTATAAATCTTGGATTGGAAAGCCCATTCTAAATGCGGAATTACTTTCGAATGAATTCGGCACCGTGGCTGGTATGGCCATTTCGAACGAAAAAAACAGCTTATGTTTTGTGGTACGTGGCGATGAGACTCACGTCCTATCCGAACTTCCATTAGGTTTCAGTAGGGTCAAATGCGCCACCGGACTTGGCGGCGGCTGACCACTCGGTGCAAGCATTCGCCGAAGTTGCCCGGCCGACATGGATCGCAAAACACCTCACCGATCGGCCATAAAGCCTAGCCAACACTGAAGTTTCCGCTGCGCTTGATTTGGATTTTCCCTATCTCTAAGGTGCGATGCGAGGCACAAAATTTTGAAGATGACTTGGGGATGAAATGGACTTCTCGAAAATAATTATGGGTACTTTTTTGGTGGCCGCCGGGCTGGCGCCAGCCTCAGCTTTTGCGTGCTCCTGTGACTCACCTGCGCTGAATGATTTTCAAATTAGTTCCGATGGTTTGATTCCGGAGAATGCGGCTGGTGTCGCGTGGCTGGCGAGTTTTGCCAGCGAAAATCCCGCGGACGATCTTTGGGTTGAGCACATCGAGGGTGACGTACGAACGCGCGTCGATTTCTCGGTCGATGACCTCGGCAACAGCCAATACATCGTCAGGCCGTTGAATTGGGCTCAAGGCAATGTCTACCGAGTCCATGGCGAGGGCTCCTTGGCCTCATCCGCCACCGACCGAATTCGTGAAGTGGAAGTTCAGGTCGGGCCGCCTTTAGACACATCGGTCGTCCCTGAACTCTTCTCTTCTGCCGCCCGCCGCGGGCCTTTAACATTGCTTGAGTACGGCGGTGGGTGTTTCTCCGCATTCGAGGGAGTGGCAGTCGACGTTTGGATGAGTACTCCTGGCGCAAGTGCGATCTTGAACTACAAGACTGTCGTGGACGGCAAGGTTTGGGAGCCACAAACAGATCTTTGCACGCCTGTCGCACCAGGCGCGTCTTGGGTTGGACGCGGCCAGGACCGTTTGGTCGCAGTCTGTGACGGGACCTACATCGAGGAGAAATACAAATTGCTTCCTGGACCGCATACTGTCTCGATGGAGGCTAGATTGCCCGGAACAGATATCGTATTCACTACGGAAACGATAACGGTCGACTTGACTTGTCCGGCTGAGGAGTCGAGCGGTGGCTGCCAAAG
>JBBKVQ010000317.1:0-2711 GCA_037968515.1 Bradymonadaceae bacterium | reverse complement strand
CGGAACTCTTCTTCGGCGCTCGCCCATTGGGCGGCTTCAAGCAGGGCAATCGCCGCTTCGTAGCGACGTTGGGCTTCCTGCGAATCCGCTTTAATAGCGGTCGAACCGATGACTTCGTCGCCGCGCTTTGGGCTGCTTGAGCATGCTGACGCACAAATAAAAGCGATCAGCAAAAGGAGCTTCGTGCGCCTCATGTGTACCTCCATCCAGGATGTACAAAACTAACACGAGTACGCGTCCGAGAAAGTTCTTAGCAGGACTTCTGGAAGCAAGATTTCTGGGTAGCTTTGGCCAGGCTTTCGGTGATCGACGCGGTGAGCGGATCCACTAAAGAAGCGAGGTCGTTAGGCTCGAACTGGGCGGGGACTTCTTTCCAAGCGAAGTTATCGTTGTCTCCGCATCCGCTCCAAAGCGAGTAGCCAAGGCGATCTTCCCCGGCGCGCCAAACATCCACGTACAGATGATCACCGCCGCAAGCGACGTGGTTCAACGGGTCCAGAATCGTCGCGTCGTAGCTTACTTGGGCCTGAACATTCAGCTGTGATTCGGACAAATGAGCTGCGAGCGATTCGGCGATGACTTCGAGCAGCGGGTCGTTTGGTAGGGGTTCGAGGCGCTTAAGCCCGACATCCTTGAACGAAACCTGCTTAAAGTGGTGAGTGCCGGCCAGGCTCACCACAAAAGGTGAGTAGAAATAACCTGGATCTTTTGCCGCGCCGCATGTGCCGCATTTTGAGCAATCACCACACGTTTCTTTGGCTGCGACTGGCGGCGTAACCGTCTTAACAACACTCACAGGTTCAGAGTGGCAGGCGCTCAATAGCAATAACGGCAAAATCAGGTACTTCATAGAACTACACTTCTTAGAGGACCTTCAGAGTATACTCACAGTTGGATTTGAACCAAGTGGTTTAGCGAGGAAGATTCCAGTGGGCTGATTTTATTCAGGAATTTGGAGGGGTTTCCGCGAGGGCTCCCAGGCGATCAGCGATCAGGTTGGCTAGAATCGCTCGCGTGGTCTTGCCGTTGGATTTTTCCCACATACGGACATCACGGTCCGTAACGTCCATCACACGAAACTCGGTTTCACCAGCACGCGTCCACACGACCTCGTGAATATTTCCGCGCGCTACCGCCGCAAAACGGGGCTTGGCGTTTTCGGAAACACTGGATTCCCAAGCATGACGAATTCTTACCGCGATTGCGTTGGTGCGCTCATCAATGCTCGAATAACGGCTCCCAACTGCCGTCCGAACGTCCACGAGGGGTCGTCCATCGTAAGAAATCGTGGAGTACGCCGGCGACAGAGCTACTCGGAGCGCGTCAACCTTGAAGATGGGCGCTGCGGTCGGGGGACTCACAGCTGCAGGTGCTGCGACTGCAACGGCCTCGGCAGGAGCTTCAGCGACGGGCGCAGGGGCTGATTCGCTCAGGCCGTAGGTGATTCCGCCTGCAACCACGACCAGCGCCGCCAGAACTCCTAACCAGAGACCAGTCTTCCTGCGAGGCATCTCATAGGTCTCCAGATCCAGGTCGGACCGTTCGTCCAGATCGTGGAGCAACATATCGTTGAACGGTTTGTCCGCCACGCCGGCCCCACAGTGTGGGCAAAAAGTGGCTTGATTTGGAATTTGGTGGTCGTTCAAACAACGCATGGCGTCTCCTTGGTTCTGGTAATTGAGACGACAGCCAAACCCAAGATATTCAAGCGATTCTTAAAGAGACCGTCGGCGGGCCATCCAGGTCAGATAGAAAAGGGCTTTCAAAACCGCCGTTCCACCGATCGTCCAGGCAATCACCACAAACTCGCCGGTCAACACCGGTGCCGATCCTACTCCCGCGACCGCCCACAAGGTTGCCGGCAGCAGCTGGTCCCACCCAAAGAGCAGCCCTGCAACGATAGGAACCCGCATAATATTGAGGAATCCACTGACAAAAAGCGTGATTTCGGTGCGGCCGCAGCCGATGAATGCCCCATAGAACGACATCTCGAAGCCGACCGCCCACATAAACCATCCGATGATCCAGACATAATCGGATGCAAATTGATGAGTAAGAGGATCGTCGGTGACCAAGGCGCTCAACACCTCGGGGAACAGCACGAAGGCAAAGCCTACCAACTGACACAGAAACGCGGACGTCAAGGCCGTCATCCACGCCCCGCGCCACGCGCGCTCCTTTTGCCCGGCGCCAATATTTTGTCCAACGATGGTGACCGTTGCGACCATAAACCCGTCACCAAACGCAAATCCGAGCCACTCGATGCCTCGTAGCCCTGCGCCCAAGCCGCCTTGGGCCTCAGGACCGATTTCTCCGGCCATTCGATTCATCACCAAATAAACCAAGCCATAGAGCGCCGTAGACAGGCTCTCAAATAGGCCAATTCGAGCCATCCGGCGGATCAGTTCAAACTTGGGTATCCAAAGGGGCACAGGCCCACGCGGGTCGAAGAGTAGTGCTCCCCGTAACATCAGGAACAGCCCTATGAGGCCGGGTAAAGCGCGGCTAAGCGCAGTTGCGATAGCGGCTCCTTCGATTCCTCTGGAGGCAAATCCGAGGTTTCCCAACACCAGAACCCAATTCAAAAACGTATTCAGGACGAGACTCATGACCTCGAGCCCCAGAGGGATCCGTGTGTTTCCGCGGGCTCGGAAGGCCCCGTCGACGACCAGCATCAACGAAAACGCGGGTGCGCTGATGAAGAGCACGCG
>JBBKVQ010000316.1:0-7657 GCA_037968515.1 Bradymonadaceae bacterium | reverse complement strand
TTGGTGCGCAGGCCCTATGGCCTGCATGCGATTCCTGCGATTATTCAGACACATGCGAGCCATAAGGCTCGCGGACCAATCGCAAAAACAACCTCGTCATCGATCCTTATGCGACAGCTCCTCCAGCCGCGCCTGCGATTTGCGATTGGTCTGTTCGGCCAGCGAACTGTCAGGTCGCGGGCAGCAGGTCGGAAGTTATGCAAGACGTCGCTGAAGGTTTCGGACTTTATGCATCACACCACGAATGAACTTTGCGGGGTGAAGTGAGCAGTTGCCGTAGTTTTGGTGTGTGCCGTTGACGGTCCATTCGCACAAGAATCCGAAGCTCGAGTCGAGGCGGTCAAGTGAGTCCGTGGTCGCTTCGAGCGTAAAGAAGCGCGGTTTTTCGGCGAGCGCGATGAGCACGTAGTGAGCTTGGGTGATGGATTGAGGCGTGGGCATTGAAATCAGAACCATCTGGACGTCCTCGTTCAAGACTTCAAAAATCCCCATTTCCGCCTCAAAGACGATCGCGTCGATATTTGCGGTTGGGTCCGTGGCGGTCCCAAAACACTCCATGACGAGATCAAAACAGAAGTCGCCGAATTGCCGATTTTGGATCAACGAGCGCAGTTCGGATGGGTCGGTGTTGAAGACGGTCTGGCGCAAAAGGTGATGGGTGAACTGGTAATGCAAATGCCCCTCCTTCATTGGTTGCGTTCAATATAGTGCTTTGTTTGGCACGAAATGCGCCAACGCTGAAAATTCAAGCTCAGCCACAGGCGTTTTTTCCGCAGTTCACGTTGCTTGCCATGCTCGCAATCCGCAGTCGTCGAAACTGAATAGAAGTGGCTAGGTGACGTCTGTCGGCCTGATATTGGCGACAGATCAGATCGTTCTTTTTCGAATTGGAGTCCGAATTTGGCCCAGCTTTTGAGCTTATCGTAACGTTTGTTTCGCCTTGCATCACGGCGACGCCAAATCCTGATGCCGATCAGTGTTTTGAAAGGTCTCTGTGTCTGCGGGACGCAAGCGCATCATATTATTTGCGACTCCGGCAACGATTAAGCTGCGTCAGTTCGACATTCCTCCGAATCGACCATAACGATCTGTAAGCCCAAACAGGAATATCTGATTGCGCAAAGGTCGTTGCACGCGCCCACCGAAAAACGGCGAACGTGTGGTTGGTTAACTGCATGTAAGTGTGAAGCATTGAGGTATTTATGAGCTTTCCAAGCATCGAACAATTTCGAAACATGGTCGCGACCGTTCGGTATCGTGCGCAGTACGTCGGGAAACGACGAGGCGGGCGCACCGATTTACGACGAGAATATTGAGCTACCGACTCTAAAACTGCGCGGTACCGTAAAAATCCACGGCACGAATGCCGGTGTGGCGATGCGTGACGGAAAGGTCGTCGCGTTTTCGCGACAGGAAGAAATATCGGTCAGTAACGACAACGCGGGTTTCGCGAGGTTTGTAGCCGAAAATACGTCTGAGTTCCGTCAATTGATCGAACAATTCGACCGGCCGGTGGAACTGCGTGGCGAATGGTGCGGGAAAGGGATTCAAAAAGGGACGGCGGTCAATCAGCTAGACAAGATGTTCGTCATCTTTGCGATTCGCGCAGATGACGACTGGCTCCACATTGCTGACTTTGCGACGCTGGAAAATCCCATGTCACGGATCTTCAACATCATGCGCTTTGGCACATTCGAGGTGACCATTGACTTTAACGTGCCTGAAAAGGCTCAGGAGGCGTTGGAGTCGATTACGGAGGCCGTTGAGGCTGAATGTCCAGTCGGGCGTCATTTCGGCGTTTCGGGAGTGGGTGAGGGCGTTGTTTGGACGTCGATGGATCCACAGTACGAGGGCTCGAAGTTCTGGTTCAAGGTCAAGGGTGATAAGCACAAGATCACCAAGACGGCACGATTGGTCGAGATCGTTCCTGAGGTCGTGAGTTCAGTTCGAGAGTTCATCGACTCGACCGTGACCGAGCAGAGGCTGCTGCAAGGCATCGCGGAGTTGCAAACGGCGGGCGTTCCCATCGATCAAAAGTCCACCGGCGCTTTCATAAAGTGGGTTTTTGATGACGTGATTAAAGAAGAGTCCGACCGACTCGTCGCGAGCGATCTTGACGTCAAAGACGTCTCGAAGAATATCTCGAATCGCGCCAAAAAGTGGTGGTTCGACTACCTCAAAAATGTAGGCTTTGACTGAATTTGGCATCGACAAGACAGGCCGAGAGAAATGGCGGCTCGACTTCCCACCGCACGACAATGAAGCGGGTCTTCGACTTGCCTGTCAGACGAAGATTTACGGTGATGTCGTAGTGACCAAATATGAAGGCTTTTGGGGCCAGTACGTGGCCCAACAACGTGGGTGATGGTGGACGCTGTACATGCGCGGGCCTGCTGGGGATGAACATGATGGCGGCCGAGGCGCAAAAGTGCGGCGAAGCAATGACGCCAGCCGCGTGATGCCGATGACGCATTTCCGCTGACAGTGGTGCGCGACGCTTGCGCATTTTTGAGATCAAGTGGGGCGTTTTAGAGTTTACCCCTCGCGAAGGTCTTCTTTGCAGTACTCAGGGACAACGCGGCCAGCTTGGGGAAATTCACATGCGAGCTGAGCTCGGTCAGTAATTTTCTTGACCCAAGCAGCCGCTGCCGTTCGGTTATCAGTCCTTATGTATCGAGCGATCTCGAGGACGTCCGCCTGTGCGCGCTCAGACCACGTGAGTTTCATTCCTTCTCCACTCCGAATTCGTTTTCAAGGAGCTTCGCGAAGGTGTCGTGGTCGAGTACTCGGCCAGCTTTAATGTCGCTTAGGCCATCTGCGACAGCCTCCAAAAAAGCTTGCCTCTCCCGTAATCGGTCAAATTCGGCTGGTGAGATGATGACACATGCTGGCCGACCATTTTGTGTAATCATAAAGGGCTTTTTCGATCGTCAAGAGATCTCAGGATGGAAGCAGCGTTGGTCTTGAACTCGCCTAGAGGCAGAATATCTTCTCGGCCCAGCCGAGCGCGTAAGAGAGGTGTTCATAGAGAGCGCCCCAACACGGTGAGCGAAGGCCAAGTTGTTGGCCGTCGTGGGTCGTTCCGACCGACCGATTGAGCCATCTCTTGGCGACTTCCGGCGTCAAGGCAGCAAAATAGAGATGGTCACCGCCGGCGGTCCAAAGGGTTGTCAGGCGCAGGCCTTTGGCCTCGAAACGAGCCTCGATCTCGGCCATCGCCGGTAGAAATTCAGCGTGGTCGTAATGACGTCGGCGCAGTTTTTTGACGTCATTTGGCAGCTCAATATACATCGTAAATTGTTTGAAGACGCCGTCGCTGTATTTGTCTTCGGCTGCCATTAAAAGGCCGGCTTTCGACAGTTCAGACACCATGAATCGATAGCAGTTCTCGAACGGTGTGTTCCGTCTGTCTGGATAGAATCCGATAGTCTCGGCCGTAAATGGAGGTTTCGCCAACGCTGCTTCGACCTTTTTGACCAGTTCCAAATCACCCCCTGATATGTCTTTGGCGAAAGCCACCAGGTTTTTGCCAGCCTGACTAGTTAGCAGTTCGGTTCCAGCTTTGGCGAAAATTGCGGCTTGTTGGGTGTCTTGAGCGGCTCGTTTGCGTTCCACTGAAACCGACTCGACATCGAACGCTGCCTCGAATGCTGGTGTGCCTACGAGGTTGGCGAACAGGGCCTCGGCACGGATCGCATCGTCGAGTTGATGGCTGCTGAATCGAACGGCATTTTGGATCGAAACAAGGCAGGCGGGTATGTCGCCGAGCTCGACGAATACGCACGCGGCATTGAAAAAGACCGCCGGGTTTCGGGTGCCATAGGGGAGCGCTTTTTCCAGATATTTTCGGGCGCGCTCGGGTTGCAAACCAAGCCCGGAATTATCGGCCTGAATCGCCCACAGTGCGTTTGCATGGGCGCTTGAATCCCAGGTGTCGCTCGGCACGTGGTCAAAAGCCGCCCAAGCCGCTCGGAAATTGCCGGCCGCCGCCAGGCGATGTGCAATTTTCCCCAGCCCGGAGCCCGTCAGGTGCGTCATCGCGGCCTGAATTGCGGCCGGGGAGTCTGGGTGTTCCCAGCCCAATACGGCGATTTCAAGCAGTGCCATGGAGGCGTGTGTGCCTGTGAACCCAAAGTGGGGTCGCATCGTCAAACCCGGCCCTGGGTTTCCGTCAGCCAAGCAGCGGTTTAAGACCTCTGCAAAGGCTTTCTCGCGCCCGCAGCGTTGGTCTACCAACCGCTCGATCATCAAGGCGGAATCGGGCCAAACGTCTAGTATTCGCCATCCTGGTGTCACAAAATCAGGCGGGCAAAATTGGCCAAGCTCGACGCCGAGGTCGGTCAATACTGCTGAATATGGGGCGTCTGGGTCTGGCGTCGTTAGGGACGCCAATACCTCGGTGGTCCTTGCGCCAGGCGGCATCCGACGTTTGTCTTCGGGCTTGGCTGGCTGCAGGTACGAAAACCGAATCGGCGAGCTTTTATGGAGGTTATTTAGGGCTTTGCGAACATCGATATCGACGTCCGCAGGCCACTCCGACACAAGATGGCAACCACCTGTGCGACTTGCCGGTAGTTCCGAAGTCGATGGTGTGAGGTCCCTAAACACCACCCATAACCTTGAGGTCGGTGCGGCGATGCTTGTTGGGCTGATGATGTGAAGTGGGTTCGTCATGTCAGGATCTTGGTGCCCTGAGCAGTTGACGTCAATAACGGGTCCGTGATGTCAGTTCGGGCGCCTACTTGGTGACGGCTTTTGGCCAAAATACACAAGTCGATGCCATCACGAGATGGGCAATTGATGACGGCCCTGCTACTTTGCGTGGATGAGAGAGAAGCTCGCAAAGCCCCATGTCTTGATCCTTTTCGTGGTTTCCGCGATCACGCTTACGTCGTTGGCCGGTTGGTATTACTGGACTCGGCCATTTCACTGCGGCCCCCAACCCAACATTGTGATTAGTGATGCAAAGGTCATCGGCTACGAATGTCGCCGTGACGGTTGGTATATGACCGTCGAGAGCAACGGCATGGGTTGGGACGTTACCAGACGCTCAGTCGAAAAGGTCTACGGATTCAGCGATACTGTTGCGAAGTAGTCGGCCACTAAATCGGGCAAACTAGTCTGCCGCAATTCCCAATCCCCTTGCGGCCAGAGCAAGCGAATCAGCTCGAAGTCCAAGACCGAGGTTTTTCGCGAAGCTCGGTGGAGTCAATTGACCTCGGGCTGATGACCCCTTGCGAACACTTGTCCCCGATCTGGCATTGGCCGTGGATCTTCTTAAATTCAGCGGGTTACGTCGATGTGCGTTGGTGTAGGCTTTTGGCATACCCCGTGCAGTAACCAAAGATGACTGCACAGGAGACCGCATGCGACCTACAGCTATCCTCACCAAAATCATCTTCGTTGTTTCGCTTACCGCCACTGTTGCATGTGGTGATGACCCGGCGATGCTTAGTGCTGGTGCGTTTGAGGCAGCGGGCAATACGGGTGCAGCGCTTAATCCCAATGGCGCCCCAGCAGGTGAGCAGTCAACGGCAACACGGGGGACTCAGGGAACGCAGACCGCGCAGGACGCCGCGTTGACCGTGACGATGACATGGAATGATGACACCGATTTGGATTTACACCTCGTTCAGCCAAACGGTGAAGAGGTCTATTATCGCAACCGTGAAACCGAGGCCGGCGCGCGATTCTCAAAAGATTCGTGCATCGCCAGCCGCTGTGAACCAGGCACGGAACGGGTCGAGGAGGCTCGCTATCAGGCTTGGGCTCCGGGCGGCACCTACCGTATCTCGGTCGTGAATTATGACGGTTTGACCAGTGGCACGGCGAATATCGAAGTGAGCATTCGCGGTGAAATCCAGACTTTTACGGTCAACGTTGCCGGTCAGGCGGGCGCAACATCGCAGGATGTGGAGTTCGAAGTCGAGATGATGGATGCCCCGTGCATGGTCAACGTCGAAGGTTACGGCATGGTCGACCTTGAAAACGATTATATCCCCAACGTTGTTGCCTGCGAAAACGGTGACGCGCCTCCAGAAGCTTTGAAGGCTGCGGCAATCATGGCGCGTGGATTTGCGTACTATAAAACGAAGGTCGAAGGGGCCACAGTGCTTAGGAATAGCGAGGCTGACCAAGTTTATCGCTGTTCGTACCGTCCCAACGGCGCGGGCCCGGAGCACTTTGCTGCCGCTGCGGCAACGACCGGTGTTCATCCAACCTGGCGCGGAAATATCATCGCGCCGTTCTACGTAGCGGGAAATGTTCCGCCTCGCCCCGATGCGGCAGACCCTATTGGTTCGTGCAAAGGAACGGGCGGCAGCAATGGCCTGGGGACAGAAGGCAACGTCACTTACAACTACGGTAAATTTGATTGCGATATCAAGATGTCGAACCTCGGTTGGGTCACTTCGGATTGCACTCGCAACGCTGCCAACCGCGGTGCGGCTTCACAGAACGGCCAATCATGCCTGGCGAACTTTGGTTGGGAAGCAACGCAAATGCTTGAATACTACTACGGCGCGGATATCGAGATGACGAGCGCTGACTACTGCGCTCCGTGATTATTTAGATGTCAGTTCTGCGGTGCCGCTGGCCGAGTGTATTTGATTTTTTTGCGAACATATCGGGCTTAACGGCCTTTTTGTTTTTTTCCGCTAAATAGCGGGTCTTAGATGGGTAAACATTATGAAGAGACGCGAGCGAAGGTTCACTTTTAATGCGGCGGTTGTCGCGTGCTTGCCCCTTGGTTTTGCGGTCTTGGTTGGCTGCTCTTCCGGATCGGAGGTCTATATCGCCCTAGAGCAGGACGCGAGCGTTGAGTCGTCGGACGTCGGGGCCGATGTCGCACCTGACGCGAACAACGCCTTCGCGGACATGAGTATCGGGGCGACGTGCGATTCGGGCGCCAGCACCGGATACCACTGCAGCGAAAACCAGGTTACCGGCGGTGTGCCGGGCTCACTGTACACCTGCGACGGCGCGGGGCCTGCGACCCTGGTGGAAAACTGCGCGGACGGGTGCGTCGTGGCAGACGTTGGGTTCGATGACTACTGCAAGGTGGCCATGCCCAGCGCGGCGACATGTGATTCCAACGCTGCTCAGGGCTACTACTGCAACAACGACAAGGTGTCTGGTGGCGAAGACGGCGTCCTCTATTTGTGCACTGGACCTGGTCCAGCAACTGTGGCGCAGGCGTGTTCCGGAGGATGCGTGGTGGCTCCCGCGGGCTTAGATGACTACTGCGCCGAATCGTCAGCCACGTGCGACGCAAATGCCTCGACCGGCGACTACTGTGGCGGCGACAAGGTCTCGGGCGGCGAGACCGACACCCTCTACAGCTGCAGCGGCCCCGGCCCGGCGACCATCAAGGAAAACTGCGCCAACGGATGCACCGTCGCCCCATCCGGCCAAGAAGACTTCTGTGAGCCAGCACCTGCCACATGCGACGCGAATGCCTCGACCGGCGACTATTGCGGCGGCGACAAGGTCTCCAACGGGCGGGCCAACACGCTTTACACTTGTAACGGGCCTGGGCCGGCGACCGTCAAGCAGAGGTGCGCCAGCGGATGCACGGTCGCTCCCGCCGGTCAGGACGACTATTGCGCGTCATCGGGCACCGGTTGGGTATGGCCCGTCAATCCCAAGAAGGGCATCA
>JBBKVQ010000315.1:0-16244 GCA_037968515.1 Bradymonadaceae bacterium | reverse complement strand
GTTGTGAATGTGGGCGATATCATCGTCGACCGATATAAACTCATTGAGGAAATCGGTCGCGGTGGTTTTGGAGTCGTTTTTCGGGCTGTACAGCTTGGAATGGATAGGCCCGTTGCTGTAAAAGTTCTTCACCCAGCCGGGAACGAAGAGCTGCAGGTTCAGATGCGTGAACGGTTCAAGCGCGAAGCCATGATGGCTCGCAACCTGAATCACCCGCACACCATTCGACAATATGATTTTGGGGAAATTGGCGACGGAACCATGTTCTTGGTCCTCGAGTATCTGGAAGGCCGAAACTTGGTTGAAGTCATCCGCGAGGATGGCAAGCTCGGCGATGACCGCGTTCGGGCGATGGCTCCAGGTATCCTAAAATCTTTGGCGGAAGCACACGCGCAGGGGATCGTTCATCGCGATCTCAAGCCCGGAAACATCATGCTCTGCGATGTTTATGGCGAGCGCGACTATGTCAAAGTTTTGGATTTTGGAATCGCCAAAACCATGATGGGGGATACCGATTTGACCGCAGCGGGCGTGGCTTTGGGAAGCCCTCGCTACATGCCGCCCGAGCTGCTTCGTGGAGATAGTCCTGTTGCTGGCTCCGATGTTTACTCGATCTCAATCACATTGGGTGAGGCGATCATTGGCGCCGCGATCTTGAAGACCGAAAATTCGGTCGAGGCCGCTCAAGCACAGCTGTCGCCAAAGCGAATCCCGATTCCCGAAGAACTCCGGAGGTCGTCGCTTTGGCCTTGGCTTTCCATCGGTTTTTGCAAAGAAATTGATCAGCGTTACCAAAGCGCCGATGAAATGTTGAGGTTTCTCAACGCTCCGCTGCACGAGATTATTGCTCGCGGAGGCGACGAGCTTTTCGTCGAGGACGTAGATCAAACATCGGATTCCACCATTCCTCGCCAGCCTCCGATTACGGAAGCGAGTTTCTCGCCTTCTCCGTCGGTTGAGGTGAGTGAGGCCGAAGACGCTGAAGAAGAAGAGGAAAACTACGCTGCAACCATGAGATTGGACGCGAGCGTTGCCATCGCTGCCCTTGAGGCTGGCGCCCCTATTTTTCCAGAACAAACCCTGACCGAAGAATCCGATGCCTACGATCCCGAGGCCACAAACGTCATTGACGCCTTGTCGATAGATTTTCGTGCTCCCGGCGGAGCGACACTGCCCTTAGCCCCCGTCGCAGCGCGGCCCTCGAGCCCTGCCTTGAGCATCGGCGGCTCGGATGACTCCGAGGGAGACGATGACGAGGGCGCGACTCAGATGGTGGAATTGCCAGCTGATTTCAAATTTGCCCATCCGGGTGCGTTTGGGTCTCCGGCAGCTCCCGCAGCCGATGTTGTCAGTTCGGCTCCAGTGGCTGCTGCAGCCTCGGCGCCGGGCCAGGCTTCGGGCCCCTCGATGCCTTTCACGCCATCGACTCCGTTTCAGAACACGCTTGGCTCAGGGCCATCGATGTCTGATTCGACTGTCCCCATGGGCATGGGCATGGGGCACCTTCCCTTGCCCGCAGCGCCGCCTCTTCCGGGTGCACCTGTCGAGGAGTCGCGAACAGAATTCATCGAGTTTGTGGTTCCAGAGCCCACACAGGCGCAGCAGAAAGAAGAGAAGAAACTGGGCGGCGCCATCGTAATACTGTTGTTCCTTTTCGTGCTTATCTTGGGTGCTGTTGGCGTGGTTCTTGTGCTTTTAGCGAGGTCGCAAGGACCGGAAGACAGCGTCATCGCGCCTCCGGTGACATTGCCCACTCCGGTTGAAGCGGTTCAGCCGGTGGTCGAGAAACCCGCGGAGATTGAGTTCAGGATCTATTCAATCCCTGAAGGCGCCGCGGTTTTTGTTGATGGCGTTGAAAAGGCCAAGACCCCAGCAAGATTTTCGCTGGGCGCGGATGTGCTCCCCAAGAGCGGCGAAGTTCGACTTGAGGGCTTCGAGACTCAGGATTTCAAACTCGAGTCTGGACAAACGACGGTGGAATTGAAGCTCAAAGAGCTCATGAAAATCGAAGTCAAACCCGTCAAGGTCGAGGTCAAGGATCCGGCTCCCAAGCCGAAACCAAAACCCAAGCCGAAACCCAAGCCGAAACCCAATCCGAATATCATCCCGCTCTTCGACTAGCCACGGGCTGTCGACTTAGCGTGAACTTGTTCTTATTATCGGCGACTCGGCACTGTGTGACCGAGTCGTTCTGTTTTATGGAGAGAGAAATGACTGAGCTTGATCTCAAGGCGTGGCCGTACAAAGAAGCTGAGAAGATCATCGAAAAGATGGCAAATGCGAAGGCGCCGCGCGCTCACGATTATGTCCTTTTCGAAACCGGTTTTGGTCCAAGCGGACTGCCTCATATCGGTACTTTTGCCGAAGTTGCGCGCACCACCTGGGTCCGAAACGCCTACGAAAATATGACTGGGCAACAGACCCGGATTTTCACGTTTTCCGACGATATGGATGGCCTGCGTGCAGTTCCGGATAATATCCCCAACGGTGAACTTTTGATTCCTCATCTGGGCAAGCCACTGTGCGAGATCCCTGACCCGTTCGGAGAAGAAGAGAGTTTTTCTGCGCATATGAACGCCAGGCTTCGTGGGTTCTTGGACCAGTTTGGCTTCGATTACGAGTTCAAATCCTCGAAGGATCAGTATCGTGGCGGGCATTTCAACGACGGGTTGATTCGAATCCTTCAAAAGTATGAGGATGTTCGCAACGTCGTGTTGCCGACTCTTGGGCAGAAGCGTGGATCCGAGGCAGACCGTTCGTCCTGGTCGCCGTTCATGCCGGTATGTTCCGAGTGCGGGAAAGTCTACACGACCCGCGTTTTGGACGTGCACCCTGAGACAAACGAGCTGACCTACGCCTGCGATCAGGGTTTTGACTACAAAGGGAACGCTGTTCCTGCGTGTGGGAACACAGAGCGTATGCTCGTGACCGACGGTCGCGTCAAAGTGGGCTGGAAGGTCGACTGGGCGCTTCGTTGGTACATGTTTGGCGTGGACTACGAGATGTACGGCAAGGACCTCATCGAGTCCGCGGCGCTCTCTAGCAAGATCGTACGGATTTTGGGTGGGGAGCCACCAGCTGGCATGTTCTATGAGATGTTCTTGGACGAAAACGGCGAGAAGATCTCAAAAAGCCGAGGCAACGGTCTCGAGGTCGACGAGTGGCTGAAGTATGGCCCGCTCGATAGCCTTTCATGGTTCATTTTTCAAAACCCAGTCAAAGCTCGAAAGCTCTTTTTCGAAGTCATTCCGAAGAGTGTCGACGATTACTTGGGGGATCGAGAAAAATTTGGGACCGAGGAAGAAGCCGACCGGGTCAATAGCCCAGTTTTCTTTCTGGCTCAGCCGGATATCCGAGCTGGAAAAACCGTGGATTACACAAGCGGCATCTCATATTCGATGTTGTTGAACCTTGTGAACGTGCTCAATACCGACGACCACGAGATCATTTGGAACTACGTGCGAAGGTACGCGCCTGATGCCGAGAAGGACGAAACGATCAATTCGATGATCGAACGGGCCATCACGTTCTATACGGATTTTGTGGCACCAACGAAGATTTACGCCGAGCCCGAAGACGAGATGCTTCCGGCACTTGCGCAGCTGCTGGCTTTCTTGAAGAGCTATGAGGGCAACTCGGCCGAAGACCTGCAGAACGCGACCTACGCTGCAGGCAAAGAGAACGGCCTAAAACTTGGAGCATGGTTTGCGGCGATGTACCGAATGTTGCTTGGACAAGAGCGTGGGCCACGGCTTGGAACGTTCATCCAGCTCTACGGCGTCGACGAGACCATAGAATTGATTCTATCCAAAGTGGGCTCACGCCTCTGATTCGCCAGGCATCCTGCCGGCCTTGCTACTTCTGAATCAAAACCACAGCCTGCAGCAACAGCGGGTCCGGGTCTTCGACCCGGGCCATTTGCTCGTGCAGCTCAGCCAACGTCTCACGCAACCAGCGTGAGACGAGCCTGGCTGCGCCCGCACCAAACGCCTCGATCGCGCCGGCGACTGCAGGTTCGAACCACCCCAGCGGGTCGTCGCCCCACGGCTTTTTGCGCAGAACAGGTGGCAGTCCTGCCAACTCAACTACAGTCAGCCCCTCCTTTGAGGGGGGCTTCCCTAGCGCAACGTGAGCAATCCAAGTCGCAAAGATCGAGTCGAAGGTAATGGTCGTGGGCTCGTTCACCAGCGTGCCGCTGTAGGCGGTCTGGGCGAGGCTTCCGGCGTCGATGCCCGACACGCCAAACGTCCAAAGTTGTTTGAAGGCAACAAACGCGATGCGTGACGCCATGTCGTCGATCTGAGCCTGGGTCGCGAAGATCTGCGGGATACCCGCGTTTTCGCCTGTGCTCGACACGTAAGCGGGGCGGAACTTGATCATCGACTTGAAAGCTCGCTCGTCGCTTTCGGCCAACAGCGAAAAACGTTCGCTTTCGATGATGGTAAGCGTCGGCCGTTTAGCCAGCTGTTGGATGGTCGAACGCAATTTCCATTGAAGTGAATAGCCAACCCGAAACAGTTGTCGCAGCGGCACAGACTTCACGATTTCGACGGCACGTTCATCGTCCATGCGGGCGACAAATTCCAAGCCCAAGCTGAGTGTTCCCATCGCGCGTTCAAAGACGCCGCGAGTTTCTTCAGGTTGGCCTGGCTCAATGCCGTCGGCAATAAGCACTCGGTTTTGCACCGCGACCAATTCGGTCATCAAAGCCTCAAGGACCTCGGGCTCCAACTCCTCGAAGATGTGCAGAACATAATACGAGTCCTGAGTCCGAGACACGAGCACCGGAAGGTCACTTCGGCCAAGACGATCAAGGGCCTTGGGTTCCAGCGGTGCCTTTTCCAGGTTCTCGCGGAAAGCGACCGGATCCAACGCGCTGTAAATCGCCATGGCCTCGTCGCGGCCCACAAATCCAAACTCTTCGAGTCGTGAATTTCTCCAGTGAAGCTCTTCCTCTTCCATATTCGAAAACAGTTCCCAGCGGGCGGCTTCAAGCAGGGTCCAGCCGAGCACACGGTCGACCTCAAAGAGGCGATTGACCATATTGCGCATCAGCGCGCCCATGTCGTCTTCTGGGTATGCGACGGCATAAACGCCATCCGGACTGGTCGTCCAATCGAGGCCTTCGAACTCGATCGGCGGCTCGCCGTCTTCATCAAAAAGCCCCACAACCAGCGAGTCCTTGAACAACATCGCAAGAACTTCCGCGTCGGTCTCGCGGCAGACTCGTCGAAAGTGCTCATCAGTCGATTCGGCTAACAGGGTGTTCAGCCAAGGAATCAGCCGTGAAACCTGAAACTCGTCGCGATGCCAGGTGTCGAAATCCAGACAGACCTGAATCTGCCACGGGCTCGCAAGCGGAATCATCGCGGCGGCTTCTTCCCATCCGGCGCTTTGTATCAGCTGATACATCACCTGTGGGTTCAGCGATTGTACAAATCCCTGGGCGTCCGGGCGTTCCAGAATCGAGCGAACTTGCTCCACGGGTGATCCCATGGGGAGCTGTGTTTCCATCGCCTGTCGTAACAGGTCACGTACCTTTGATTCAGCCAAGACTACCTCTTCAGGGATTAAACCGCTTCCAGTCGCGCAGGTAGTAGCTCAGAATGGTCGGTGCCATCAAGCGGCTGGACTCAACATCGTTCACTTGGACGTCTGGCGGGAAATTAAGCGCCCCTTCAAATGCTGCACGAGTCAGGAACCGCGCCGGCTGATCAAAGGCCCATGTTGTTGATTTGGTGGGCACGGTCATGGCCAGATTAAAGCCCCAATCGCCAAATGAAGGAACCCAAAGATGATAGGGAACCACCGCGCCCTCCGCACAGCCGGCCTCGCAGAAGCCCTCTTGCATGCTCTTATTGATGCTCCAAAACGCGTGGGGAGAGAAATACGGCGACGTGCTCTGGGCTACCAGAACGCCGCCAAGCGTAAGTCGCTGACGCACCAGTCGATAGAACTCCACCGAGTATAATTTGGCCAACCCTTCATTATTGGGGTCAGGCAGGTCGACGAGAATCACATCAAAGGGTTCGCGGTTCTGGCTCAGGTAATTCATCGCGTCTTCGTTCACGATCTTGACCCGGACATCATCGAGCGCGCCGTCGTTCAATTTCCGAAGCGTTGGGTGAGTACGCCCGAGCTCGGTCATCCGAGGGTCAAGATCGACTAGGACGACCTCTTTGATGTGCTGAAATTTTAGAACTTCACGCAGCGCCAGGCCGTCCCCACCGCCTAAGATCGCAATGCGATGGGGATTTTGGCTGGCATACAGCGCAGGGTGGACCAAGGCCTCGTGGTAGCGATGTTCGTCGGTGCTTGAGAACTGGATATTACCGTTGATGAACAGGCGCAGGTCATCGTTCCACGAAGTCATCACGAGGTTTTGATAGGGTGTGTGTTCTTTGAAAACAACCGGATCCACAAACAGCCGTTTATCCAGATAGTCTTCATACAGATTCGAAGTTGCCAAAAGGCTGACCAGCCCCACACCCACCACTGAGGCAGCGGCCAAAAGACGTTTCGGGTGTTTCAATTCTTTGCGCAGGAACACCACGCCAACAACGGCTACTCCAACGTTCATGAGCCCGATCAGCGCGCTTGAGTTGAGCAACCCCAACTGAGGCAGCAAAACGAGCGGGAAGATAAGTGAGCCGCCCAGCGCGCCGATATAGTCCCAGCTCAATACGTTGGCCAGCGCCACTCGCAGTTCTTCGTACTGACGCAGATGGCGTGTGAGCAATGGGATTTCGAGGCCCACCAACACGCCGATCGCGAAGGTCCATGCCCAGATCGCGTATTGGATCCAAGGGAAGAAAACAAAAACACCGAAGAGCACGCTGGCAGATACTCCACCGAGCACAGCGACGCCGATCTCGACCCACATGAATCGGTCGAGCAGATCGTTCTCGATGAATTTCGAGAAATACGAGCCCACCCCCATCGCACTCATGTAGAGCCCGATGATGACGCTGAATTGGAAAACACTGTTGCCAAGCAGGTAGCTTGAAAGCGTGCCCACGATGAGTTCGTAGGTGATGCTGCAAAGCGCCACGACTAGAATAGAGCCGAGCAGGACTTGGACAGAGCGACGATTGGCTCCAGTTGAGCCCGAAGGGGATTCAGACATGTTGAATTACTTCCCGGAACCGAATCCGCCCCCCACTGACCGACGCGTTCCCGAACTGCCTGATCGTACGCTGCGATTACTCTTATAGGACGATGCCGGCGTAGCCACAGGCCTAGGCGAGCGATAATAGCGTCCGCCATAATGTCGTCGCTGTGATGTGAGCATATGCATCATCATCACACTGGTGAAAAGACCAGGAGAATGCCTGCGGTAGGTTCGACTGGACCGATCACTTGCGATCACGTCTTGGGTTTCGTTTTCGGCGTCAAGTTTGAACACCACACTATCTTTAGGTTGAATGCCGGGCTTGGGGTCGATGTCTTTATAGCCCACGACTGTTCCTTTTTCGTCCAGCATGACCTTGACTGGTTCTTTTCCCGTGTAAATGTCGGGCTTGTTGACTCGGGTTTCGAAGACCTTCAAGTCATCCGAGCCTGTCGCCACATATTTGGCATAGGCGTCTGTAAGGGGCTGAAGTTTAACCTCTTTTGCTTGGGCCTCGGAGCTGTTCAACAGTGAGGAGCAGCAGCCGACAGCCACCGCGAGTCCTAAAAACGCCACGAAAACCGCCAACCATATTGTGCTTTGTTTCATCAAGATCCCTGAATCATAACGGGTAGGGCAGCAACGCCTCACGGCGTTGACGCTCAAAAGCTTCTGACACACAGTAAGGCCCGCTGCGGTTGAATCAACTCTAGGATGGAATGAGTGACGACGAATCACGCCGAAAAGAGATAGTTCGGCGAACATTTCTGGGGCTCGAGGAAGACCTCGATGACTTGCGGGACGAATTAGGCCGTCAATTCGAGGACTACGAAAATCGCCTTGAATCGGTCACAGGTGCGTTGCCTAGTTGGCTGGAAATGCACCCGGCTAGCCTGAGAACACTTTTTTCGTTTGAGTTCGCCGATAAGGCCACCCGCTTGGGTCCGCGCGCAGTTGCGATGTCTGCTGCACAAGTCGAAAAGTCGATTCTTGAACTTCGGGAGGTCGAAGAAAAAGACGTTTTGGACCTCAAGCGCAGCAGCGTGCTCGCCATGCTTGCCGAACTTGAGTCGGCTGCGCGGGAATGCGCGCTTGATGCGGACGGCCAACTTGGCGAGTTGCTTGACTCGATTCTGATCGAACTCGAAGACCAGCGTGAAGCCGACGAATCGACTCTGCGTGATCTTGTAACCTCCGGAGATCTTGAAAAAGGGCGGCAAGCACGAAGAGAGATTGCCGAGTTGTGGGAAGAACAGCGTGTCCGAGCCAGTGAACTCAAGGGCGCATGGGAGCCAATCGAGGCCCTGGTGTTCGAGGGCGTGGATCTGACGATCGGCGGCATTCAGGAACTTCGATCGTTGTTGCATCGAACGGTCGAGGGTCTTGGTGGAACGACCACGGATCGGGCCTTGATTGCTTTAGCCGACGATGTTTCGCGTGTGACGGAGCAGCTTCAACCCGAAGTCAAAACCGACGAGTGGGACCGAGAGGAAACCCCCGACGTCGACTCGCCTGCTCAGGTAGAGTTGCCGATTTGGGGCTCGACGGACCACGGTGACGTGGGGCCGACCGATAAAGTTGATTTGAGGGCACTCGCCGCCATGGATTTGCCGGCCGGCAGTGAAGACGTCAGGCCCGACGAAGTCGTTGAATCGGGCGAGATTCAAGAACCTGAGGATGTCTCAGAACCTGAGGATGTCTCGGAGCCCGAAGCAGCCGAGGAACCCGAAGACGTCTCGGAGCCCGACGAAGCCGAGCAATCCGACGAAGCCGACGAGATTCTGGACACGGTCGAGTCTGAACGAGCACCAATTTTGGCGTCCGCACCGGCTTCGGAGTCCAACGAGTTGGCCCTTGCCGCAGGCGAGTTTCTGCTTGAAGAAACTCATGGCCACGCGATGCGTGTGGTCGAGGAATGGCGCTCAGTTGCTTACGTCGAGCGCGGACTTGTCGCGTTGCCACTTCTAGCTTTTATCGTGGTTTCTGGCGTGACGACCGTACCTAGGTTGGCCGGAGCCCAGCCTGGTTTTGATGTGCACACGAGCATGCCCTGGCTCTTTCCGTGGGGTTTCCTAGGGGTGGCCACGCTCACCTTCATTTTGCTGGTGATCCGGCATTGGAGAATCCGTTGGAACGGCGCCCCAGAGCTCGTGCAGTGGAATGAAAACGAACAAGAGGTCGAGGTGGCGGTGGACCGCCAAGGTGTCCGAATTGGCGTGGTCAGATACCCTCGCAAACAACTGTCGGGTCATGTGTATCGCTGGGAATCTAAGCCTGACGGAACGTTCGGATGGGCGATTCGGCTTGAGCCTCGGACCAGCGCCGCTGTGACCATGGTCGCCCCAGAGCGAAATTACACGCGGTGGGACCAGTCTGGTTTAGCGATCGAAGAAGTCGATCCATCCAGTTGGCAAACCACTCAAACCGTCGTCGACGGGCTTCGCGCTCGCCTGGGAATCTAATGAACGAAATTGCAGATTTTGAGTCGACTGACGGACGAGTTGTTGACGTGTCTGGGTTTGAGGTCGTGGTCGATTGTGGCGACGCCAAGCCCACGATCGGGCACTTGGTGGTCATTGGTGCCGACGTGTTTCGCATCATCGGTTACGACGGGCAACGGCGCGTGAGCGCACAATCCTTGGGTGATCATCAAGCCAAAGTGGGTGACGCCATTCAACTTCTGGCAAAGGCGGCGATGTTTCCGTTGCCACTGGCAGTCGCCGATATGGCTAAGCTTGCTTGGGCCGAATCTGGCGTTCCTGTTTCGCCCCGGCACCCGCCGCTGGCTGAGTTGCGCGGCACGCTTGAAGCCAGAAAAATCGGTCACCCGGGACTGGACGCTGTGGCGCCGATTCCTATGGGTGGCGCAATCTTGATCGTTGGAAAGGGAACTGCCGCGGTGCACCGGGCTATTGACGCTCTTGGTGGCGCAACGATCTCGGTGAACTCGACGCAGGCCGCAAAATTTCGAATCAACGGCGCTCCCGGTTATCTGGAGATCATGGCGTGGCGGGTTGCTGCGGCTTGGGCAGCCTATTTGCGGGACCAGGGGCAAGACGTCGTATTGGCCGGAAAGTTGCCACTTCGCGACGACGCGGTGCCCAATTCCGAAGCGGTCCAATCCGGTGGCGTGACCCTCGCCGGTTTTGTCGACGGCATTTTGGACAGTGTGACGGCAACCAAGACCGCATGTGTGACCACCGTTCTGCATTTGGCTGTATCGGCGGATCACCACCTGCACCCCATCCTAGAGTCCCTGCAGACCGGGGGCATCGACGCCATCTGGATTTTCGACGCCGAACACCGACCCGAGCTCACACGTTCGAACTCCAAAGCAGCCGACGGTGCCGAGGCAACAAAGGTGCTGGGATGGATCGCGCGCGAAAAAAAGCTGGCTTCAAGACAGCTGATGGGATTAGTGGATCCCGAGGATGAAGACGATTCGGAAGCGATTCGATTGGCTCCCCTGACAGCGGCTCTTCTTGACGCCCCTGATGGGTCCAACTAAGTAATTATCCCGCAATGAACCGATAACGACGGTATAGACATGCCCGCAAAAACAACCGCGACGGACAGCGCTACAAAGGCGCCCGCGAGCCGCAAGAAATCAAACGGCACCCAAGAATGGCTTGACCCAAAATCAGCCGCTAAAGCTCGCAAAGAGCTGGGTGACGATAAAATAGTCGAGATGTACCAATCGATGCTGCATATGCGGCGTTTTGAGGAACAAGCCGGCCGAGCCTATCAAATGGGCAAGATCAAAGGCTTTTGCCATCTTTATATTGGTCAGGAACCCGTCGCTGTTGCTTGCGCCGAAGCCTTAGAAGAGCGCGACTACATGGTGTCCGCTTACCGCGACCATGGTCACGCGTTGGCTAAAGGAATGACCGGCAATGCCGTCATGGCCGAGCTTTACGGAAAGGTCGATGGCTGCAGCCGCGGAAAAGGCGGCTCGATGCACCTTTTTGATGTCTCGAAGAAGTTTTACGGCGGATGGGGCATCGTGGGCGGTCAAATCCCAACCGCAGCCGGCATCGCGTTTGCTGCCAAATACCGCGACGAAGACGCTGTCACGGTCGGCTTTCTTGGCGACGGCTCGATTCATCAGGGCGTCGTGCATGAAACCTTCAACATGGCCCAGCTCTGGAGCTTGCCAGTCGTTTTCATCATCGAGAACAACCGATACGCCATGGGAACCGAGCTTAAACGTGCTTCGTCGGTAGAAAACTTGGCCGTCAAAGCTGACGCCTATGGCATGGCCAGCGCGACCATCGACGGTAAGGACATCTTCAAGGCCTATTTCGGGATCAAAGAAGCCGTTGAGCGAGCGCGCGGCGAGTCCAAGCCTACGCTTTTGAACATCGACACGTATCGTTTCCGTGGGCACTCAATGAGTGACCCGGCCAATTACCGCACCAAGGATGAGCTCGAGGCTGAAATGGCTGGCGATCCGATCGTGCGGCTTCAAAACTGGTTGGTGGAATCCAAAATCCGAACGCTCGACGAAATCGAGGCGTTTGATGTCGAAATCAAGGCCGACGTGAAAGCGTCACTTAAATTTGCCGAAGAGTCGCCGCAGCCCGACGTCTCTGAACATGAGCAACATATTTACGTCGATTGGTCCTGGGACATCGAGTAAGCGATAGGAGGCATACCATGAGAAAATTAGCTTACCGACAGGCCCTGAACGAAGCGCTCGCCGAAGAATTGGCGCGAGACGAAGACGTTTTTTTGATGGGTGAAGAGGTCGCGGAATACAACGGCGCGTACAAAGTAAGCGTCGGTTTGTTGGACAAATTTGGCCCCAAACGCGTGATCGACACGCCCATCACCGAAGCAGGTTTTGCCGGCATTGGTATTGGGGCTGCGATGGTTGGCCTGAAGCCAGTCGTCGAGATGATGACGTTCAATTTTGCGGTGCTTGCGCTCGACCAGATCATGAACACCGCAGCAAAAATGCGGTACATGTCTGGCGGCCAGCTCTCGTGCCCGATCGTGATTCGCGGTCCGGGCGGCGCAGCGGGGCATCTTGGCGCCCAGCACTCCCAATCGCTTGAACAGCAGTATGTGCATATTCCCGGCCTCAAGGTCGTGATGCCGTCCACTCCTTACGATGCCAAGGGTCTGTTGAAGTCCGCCATTCGTGACCCCGATCCGGTAGTCTTTATCGAATCCGAGCTCATGTACGGTTGGGAAGGCGAGGTTCCTGAAGAGGAATATTTGATCCCAATCGGCAAGGCCGATGTGAAGCGTGAGGGCACCGATTGTACGATCCTGACTTGGAGTCGGATGGTGCACGTAGCCCTTGCAGCTGCAGAAACACTGGCCGAGCAAGGCATCAGCGTCGAGGTTGTCGACCTGCGTTCGCTGCGTCCGCTTGATAAAGATGCGATTCGCGCGTCGGTCAAAAAGACCAACCGTGCCGTGGTTATCGAGGAAGCCTGGGGTTGGGCCTCGATGGGCGCTAGCGTCGCCGATTTTGTGAGTCGAGACCTGTTCGACTTCCTTGATGCGCCCGTAGGCCGGCTGCACCAACGCGAGATTCCTATGCCTTACGCCTACAATCTTGAGCCGCTGAACATGCCGAACGAAGAGCGCGTGATCGAAGCGGTCAAACGCGCTTGTTACGTCGACTAAAAGCTGCTTTTTCAGGAACCTGGAGATCTATATATGGCTGAATTGATCACGATGCTCGCCCTGAGTCCTACAATGGACGAAGGCACGCTCGTTGAGTGGCTCAAGAAAGAAGGCGACTCGGTGAAAGAAGGCGAGTTGATCGCCGAAATTGAGACCGACAAAGCGACCATGGAAATGGAGTCGTTTCACGACGGCGTTTTGCTCAAGCTGCTTGCTGCCAAGGGCGACGCGTTGCCAGTGGGTGCCCCTTTGGCCGTGGTTGGCCAAAAGAACGAAGACATCTCGGAACTGCTTGCCAGTCTGAAGTCGGGCGCGGCAGACAAGGCCGAACCCGCAGAATCGAAAGATTCCGCTGCATCAGAAAAGACAAGCGTTCCGGCCGAGCCCGCAGTTGCTCCATCGCCGCCGGCCCTGACACCTGCGTCCGCCGACGATGGCCGCACGAAGATTTCGCCAGTGGCTCGCAAGATGGCCGCAGAGGCAGGACTGAATCTCTCGTCGTTGTCTGGATCGGGTCCTGGCGGACGAATCGTGATGCGAGATGTCGAGGAAGCGATCGCGCATCCTCCCGCGAAGAAGAGCGCCGGAACGGCGGCTCCGACCGATTCTGAGCCGACGAAAGTGCCGCTGTCGCAGATGCGAAAGACCATCGCACGTCGACTGCTGGAGGTTTGGAGCACGACGCCCCATTTCTATGTCACCGCCGAATTCGACATGGCCAAAACCATGGCGACACGAAAAGAGATTAACGAAGGACTGGCAAGCTCGGGTTCGAGTGTGAAGGTCTCGGTCAATGACATGATCATCAAGGCCTCGGCCTTGGCGCTTAAAGCCTATCCGAAGGTGAACGTTTCGTTTCAGGGCGATCATCTGCTTCAGTACGATGACGTGCACATTGGGATTGCGGTTGCCGTGGACGACGGTCTGATCACTCCCGTGATCCGCAACGCAGATTTGAAATCCCTTCCGGCGATCGCGACCGAAGTCCGTGAACTCGCTGGTCGAGCTCGAGAAAAACGACTTAAGCCACACGAATACTCGGGTGGAACGTTTTCGATCTCGAATCTTGGCATGTTTGGAATTGACGAGTTTTCGGCGATTATCAACCCGCCCGAGGCCGCGATTCTGGCCTGCGGTGCTGTGCAAGATATCCCCGTCGTTGTGGACGGCGAGCTCCGTATTGGCACACGCATGCGTGTGACGCTCTCGTGCGATCATCGCGCAGTTGATGGCGCTGCCGGAGCCGGCTATCTGCTAGAGCTTCGAAAGCTGCTCGAGAACCCCATCTTGATGCTGATTTGAGCGTAGGCTTGAAAGAGAGAGAGAGACGCGCGGTGGGATGGGAAGGAAATTAGGAAGGTAACTGAAGGTATTAGGTGGGATGTGGGGAAGGGATCTGGCCAGCCACCGCGCTGCGTTGAACACGCTCTCTTCTCACTAGGTTGGATGTAGGTGTAACGCAGTTGATTCAAATAGAAGTTCGGTTTTGCCCATAAATAGAAAAACCCCTGCTCGATTTCGAGAAGGGGTTTTTTCGTTTCAGCAAGCGATTTAGCCGTGACTGAGGGCGTCGCGAATGGAGTCATTCCACGAGAACATTTCCGGCTCATTTTCGACAAGGCTGCCGAAATACGCCACAAACTCTTCGTTTGTGCAGCCAGCGGCCTCTGCAAGCACCTGAATTTCTTCTTTTGAGTCAAAATCTTTTGCGGTCAGGCGCTGCATGTACCTGCGAGCAACGAGGTATCCCTCGCTGGTGATATCGACATTTCGCACGATGGTTTTCCCGGTGATCGGATCGCGCATCTCGTGAAATGGCTTCGACTGCCTTTTACCGTTCACGACCATAACCATGCCGGCCGAGCCGCCTTCGATTAGAAATCGAATCGCTGCGAAGCCCAGGTCACGCGTGTATTCAATATCGAACGGCACCGGATCGGCGCACCTCAGCTCGTAGCCGAGCGTCACTTCATTGAATTGTGTCGGCAGGTCTCGGGCTGCCAAGCGCTCGCCGACGACCGTACACAACATCCGGCCCAGCTGAATATCAGCCAGCATCAAATGCCCAAAGGCATCCCGGCGAATCATAGGAAACTGCTCAAGCTCTTTGTGATCGAGGTTTTCAATGATTCCCTCGGCCACGACAGCAACGCCCCATTTCCGACCTTGGCTACGCCCTTTGATGACTGCGCCTTCAAGGATTCGCGCCAGTGCGTCCACCGTGGTCGCTTCCGGAAACTCTTCAGGAATCAGCGTCAACGTTGCGCCTGCTGCTTTGCCGATTCCCAGCGCAAGGTGACCCGCCTGGCGCCCCATGCTGGTCACGATGTACCAGCGGTTGCAGGTCTGCGCGTCACGCATCAGGTTTTTGACCAGACCCACGCCTACGTGCCTTGCAGTGGTGTAACCAAACGTCGGCACCCCATCTGGCAGCGGCAGGTCGTTATCGATCGTCTTTGGAACGTGAACGGTCCGCAGTTTGCCACCCATCGCGTCCGAGATCGTCGCGGCTCCAAAAGCCGTGTCGTCCCCACCGATCGTCAGCAGCATATCGATCTGATTCATCTCGAGCGTCGCAACAACTCGGCTCAGGTTTTCTGGTTTTTTCGGGTTTGTGCGGGACATGCCCAGCACGCCGCCGCCTTCGAAATGAATCCAGCCGACGTCCGAAAGCGACAAGGGTTTCATGTCGTTTTCGACCAGCCCGCGATAGCCGTCCGCCACGCCGTACACGTCCCAGCCGACGTTTAAGGCTTCGATGGTGGCCGCGTTGATCACCGAGTTGATACCCGGGGCAGGGCCGCCGCTGGCGAGAATAGCGATACGAGGTTTTCTTGACATGAAGGGCTCCGAAACGGTGAATTCGACGCAATTTAGGCCATGCGGGGCCGAGTCGCAACGACTCAAGATCCAAAACCGATCTGGTTCGTTAACACCTAATGTGGCGGTGAAATGTGTCTCCGTTGCTTGATTGTTGAGGAATCGGCGACTCGCCCCTATACTCAATCTCGAGAAAGCCAATCGACAGCATGAAGACGAGGAGTAGTTGTGACCAAGAAGCAACAACGTTGGGCCAGTGATGATGACGCCAATGACCTGCTAGCGGGTATCCTTGACGAGACAGAAGACGACGCCAAGGCCGAAGAGCAGCGAATTCAGGCGCAGATTCAGGCCCGAGACGCTGAAGAACGCCGTCTTCGAGACGCCGAGAACGCACGCAAACGACTTGAGGCCGAAGCACGAATCTCTGCCGAGACCGAACGTCAGGGCCATGTCCAAGAACGACGAACCGCCCGCATGGAAGCGCTGAAGATCGAAGATCTGAAGGCTCGCGGCGAGTGGATCGATCCGGCGATTTTGGCCAAAGAACAGGCTGATGCGGCCGCGAAGTTCCGTGATGAGGAAGACGCTCGAATTCGACGTGAAGCGATTGCAGCTGCAGCTGTGCAGTCGGCGGCGGCTTCTACAGGTCCGATCGCGGCAAACACCAATAAGT
>JBBKVQ010000314.1:0-6864 GCA_037968515.1 Bradymonadaceae bacterium | reverse complement strand
AGTCCCGATGCCCGTCCAAAATACGAAGAAGAAATTGCGGTGCCTTAATGCTCAGTGACCATATCACCCAGATGGGTTTTCGACTCGAGTACTCCGACGACATCAAGACGGTACGCCCTCTATTAGAGGCGTGTGGCCTTGATCCATTCTTGTCCGAGGACGCCCAGGGTTGGAGTCAAACTCGTTATTTGCTGGCCTGCACCCAAGCCGGCGGTGTGGCGGCATGCGTTGGCTGGACTATCCACTCGGATAATCAAGCGATCATGCACTCGTTGGGCGTGGCGCCACCGACCCGCGGCAGCGGCATAGGCGGCGGTCTATTGGCGACAGTCATGGCGATGCTGGTCGAACAACACGGCGTGACCGGATTCTGGCTCACGACCTCGTCAGGCAACGCTCGGCATTTGTTTTGGAGCCTAGGCTTTAACTCAACCGATATCGCCGATGTGCCCGATTATGTGGAAAACCACCCAATCTTTGTGGACCTTCCACGAGGAACCCGAATGGCCCGTATTTACGACGCGACTTTATTGCAGCGCGGTCTGGATAATACGGCCTTTAGGCTGATTCAAAACGACACCAACCAAGCGACGTTGCCCTTGGGTAGTGTGTTCTATTTTAAACAGACCTCGCAGGTGGTTGAAGCTTCTTATAAAGGCGGCTTGGTCGCTCGAGGCCACCTGATGGGCTATGTGACCAGCGGTAGTATCCCGTTTTGCTGGCACCAGTTTGTATTGCCCGGCTACGACGCAGAAAAAGCAGGCCAAGCTGGAAGGCTCATGAGTGGCGACGGGAAAATTTCGATCGAGATGATGCCCGACGGCCGACGAGAATTGCGTGAGCGATTCGACGGGTCTGGGGAGTTACTGCTGCGGGAGGTCTGATGGACAAGCTGATGAACCTTGAGCCCTGGGCGCGGTGGCTGATCTTGATACCGTTGGCTGGCGTGCTGATTCATAGCGCCTGGACCGACTGGAAGGTACGCAAGGTTTACAACAAAGTGACCTACCCAGCCATGGCAGTTGGACTGGTCCTTCACCTCATCGTGGCCGGTCTGCCGGGTCTTGGTGACGGCGCGCTGGGCCTTGTCTTGGCCTTCGTGATTGGTTTGGCCATGCTGCCCTTCGGCTGGATCGGTGGCGGCGACGTGAAGCTGCTGATGGCGGCTGGCGGGGCGTTGGGTGTCCAAGCACTGGGTGAGATTACGTTCTACTCTGTATGGGTCGGAGCCGTGCTCGGTTTGGCCATGGCCATCGCCAACGGTTATTTTTTCGAAATGCTCAAACGAATGGGACGCTACGTTCGCGGGTGGTTCCGAGTCCTCGTCTACCGACAAGGGATGTTGAAGCAGGACCTCGAAAAGGATGAACGAAATAAGGTACCCTATGCCATCGCCATTTTGGGTGGCGCGATCCTGACTTACACAGACGCGGCATACCAGTGGCCGCAGTTTTGGGATTGGTACACGACCAGTCTTGGTTTTTGAGGCTAGCTATGGAAATCCGTTTCATTTTTGCCATCGCCCTTTTGGGCGGATGCTCTTCGTTTTCGGAGCTAGCTGAACCCGTTTCGAATTCGAATAACGCGACGAATAACGCGACGAATAACGAGACGAATAACGTTACGAACAACGCGACGAACAACGCGACGAACAACGCGACGAATAACGCGACGAATAACGCGACGAATAATTTCAGCAATAATGTCGTGGAAATATCCTCAATAACCTGGCCCACCGAATCGTTTTCGGGGTGCCAAGACCCGGTAGGCTGGCAGTTTCGAAGTAGCGGTGGCGCGGTTTCTACTCCAGATGTCAGGGCCAAGGTTGCGCTAGCGTGGCTTGGCCAAGATGGGCTCTTCTTGTTGCCAAGGACAGACGGTACGATTTTCGAAAGGGCGTTTGAGTTCGGCATGTCAGATATTTTGCCGCAGTCATTGTTGTTTCCGCGCCCGGAAACCCTTACCCACGTGTCTGGCCTTACGATCCAGACCGTAGGCGGCTCGGATGGTTTTGTCGTGGGTTATTTCGGAGATACCTGCCCGACTGGCTCTGTGTTCTTGGATCTGACTTCTAATGGAGTAATTCAACCGATTGGCGGGGCATTTGGATGCGCTGACAACCCGTCGCCCGTCGTTTATGACCTCGCGACCAGCGGCGGTTTTAATGCATTCACCGAAGCATCAACTGCATCGACGTATTTTTGGCGAGAGTTCTTCGATGGTGACGAAACCCTCGTTTCATTACCCGAAAAAAACTTGTCGATGGACGCAGCTGTGGAGCAATCCGGAGTAGCAGTCATACGTGATGCCAGCTTCTCCAAGTCGACGTCTGGGTCTTTGGTGGCGTTTAATGACAAGGACGGCAGCGTCTACGTTCTTCATAACGGAACTGGCAAAAAACCGATCTTGATCGCTGAGGGAGTCACGGACCCAACGCTTTTTGACATCATTCATCTTGCGAACGATGTGTATATCTATGCAACCGCTGACGGCAATTCCCTGCAACAAAACGCGCAAGTTTACGCCTTTGAATATCGCCCGGAATTGAATCAGGTGGCTTTGCTCGATGACGCTCCGATAACGATCGATCACTATGCCGTTCGAGACATCGCGTTGGCCCCGTTTGCTGGAGGGTTCATCGTCTTCACACTGCATGATGCCAACGTTGGGATTCAGAATTGGACGATGCAACCATATATGGTGGGGTCGACTGGTCCAGTTGAGGTCCTTGGCGGGGTTGGTTTTGGCCAAAAAAATGCAACTTTCCAAAACATCAATTTGAACAGTTTGAGTGTTCAGGCGGCCCGCAATGGCTGTGAATTGAACGTCGTGTTGGGCGCCATTTTTGGTCCTGCGTCGTCTCCCATGACAAATATTGAAGGCGGCACCTTCAGCGGTCTATGGCCGGGGCCTTAGGCCTGCGACAAATGAACTTCCGACTCGGTGACTTATCGTGAACCGAAATTGGTTCGCCAGCGCCGGGCTTCTACGGCCAATCGCTACCCTAGGCCGGGTCGACAGCGATTTGAATGCAGTCATGGGCAGCGGTGATCAGTGTTTCTTCGAGCAGTGGTCGAGCCAGCTTCCACGTTTTGACGCCCATGATTTCGCAGATATCGCTGCGTTCCAAGGTCACCAGTCTAGAAAAACCGAACAAGAATAGCTGAACGCGGGTGCGCAGCTCGTGAGGCGGAAGCGGTGACGGAAAAAGCTCCACGACATAATTCAAGAAGTCGTTGCGCGATTCGTTGTATTGGTCGCGCGGGGCAGTCGGGTCGCTCACGACACGAACCAGCAATCGAAGTGGCCGTGGGTCTTTTGTCCCAAACCCCACGAACGTTTTGACCGCGGCAGTCAGAATCTGGCTGTGGTTGTCTGCCTCGGATAACTCGCTCAGCAATTTATCTCGCAGCCCGTCCATATTTTCGTAGGTCGACTTCAAGACATCGCGAAACAGGTTTTCTTTGGTTTCGAAATGCCGATGTAGGGTCGGCAAGGCAACTCCGGCCTCGGCAACGATCTTGCGCGTGGTGACGTTTCCGTAATCGTTTTGTGAAAACAGCGTCAACGCCGCATCGATCAATAATTCGTGTGTTTTCAAGGCCATACTATTTCAGCTGAATTCAGAAATCATATTAATCATGAGTGCAGAACCTCTAGCAGTTTTCGAACGTTCTTGTCGATCTCGCCGCTAAAAACTCCACTCATTAGTGCAATGCCGTAGGCACCCGCATCTAAAGACTGTTGAGCATGTGTTGGGTTCATACCACCCAGCGCAAAAATGGGAATAGTAGACGCGGCAGCGGCGTCGCTCAAGGTGCCAAGCCCAAGCGCGGGGCCGTATCCAGGCTTTGACGAAGACTCAAAGATTGGACTCAGAGTGACGTAGTCGGCGCCATCGTCCTCGGCCTGAATCACATCAGCCACCGAATGGCACGAAACCCCCACAGACCAGTCTGGAAGCGTTCTGCGAGCCACATAAACGGGTAGGCCTTGTGCCGGCAAATGCACCCCGTCGGCGTCAACGGCAATACCTACATCACATCGGTCGTTGACGAAGATCAGCGCCCCAAACGCAGCACAAAGGGCCGCGACCTCGCGCCCAAGATTCCATTGCTGATTTGCACTAAGATGTTTGGCGCGAAACTGAATCAGGCGAACGCCCGCCCCAAGCGCAAGTTCGATATGATCCAGAAAGTTTTCGTCCTGAGCGCTAGGGTCTGCGATCGCCATCAATCTTGGCAGAGGTTGACGCATCAGTCTGCGAGCTCGATACGGCCTTCCATCGGGCTTGAGGCCTGCGCGTAATGTCGTTTCGGAATACGCCCGGCCAGCGCGGCAGAACGTCCGGCCTCAACCGCCTTCTTGAACGCTTCGGCCATCAACACGGGGTTCTTGGCGCCAGAAACGGCCGAATTTAACAAAACGCCGTCACAGCCAAGCTCCATGGCGAACGCGGCTTCTGACGCGGTGCCAATGCCGGCGTCCACAAGCATCGGGACCTCCAAATACTCGCGAATAATCTGGAAATTATACGGATTCCGAATGCCCATGCCGCTGCCGATAGGCGACCCCAGCGGCATCACCGCAGCACATCCGGCATCTTGCAGTTTGCGGGCGAGTATGGGGTCATCGTTGGAATACGCCATGACGACAAAGCCGTCGCGCACAAGCTCTCTTGCGGCCTTTAGCAGCTCTTCACCATCGGGCATCAGGATCTGGTCATCGCCGATGACCTCGAGTTTAATCAGGTCGGTCTCAAGCGCCTCGCGGGACAGGTGTGCGGTTAAAATGGCGTCTTTGGCCGTGTAACACCCAGCGGTGTTGGGCAGGATTTTGAATTCATCACCCAAAACATCAAGCACGCCAGCTTCTTTCGAAGCCGCAACGTCTAAACGCCGAATGGCGACGGTCACGAGCTCGGATCCGCCCGCCCGCAGGGAATCGAGCATGACCTGAAGGCTTGGAAACCCAGACGTTCCAAGCAGCAGCCGGCTCTTGAACTCGTAGGGCCCGACTTTGAAGACATCTTCTTTCATGATTAACCGCCCTGGGTCGCGCGAATGATCTCTATTCGGTCGTTTGACTGCAAAACCACGTCGTCCCACTTGCCTCTTGGAACCACGCGATCGTTGACCGCCACTGCGATTCCACGAATGGGCCCTAGCTCCAAAGACTCCAATATCGCACGTAGCGTGGGGGCCTGAAGTTCGAACTCTTGAGTCGTTCCGTTGATCTGCAGTTGCATCGTAGTCCCGTGTCAGGAATCTTATGCCGCGAACGGGCCGTGAAGGCTAGCCGCAGGAAATATGATGAAAGAAGATTCTGGAGCATTCGCCAAAGTGTCGAGTATTGGGCTGATCATCGTGATTTTGTCGATGGCCGGCGTTTTGTACCTGAAATCCATTGGGATTCGAACGTTTGGTCCAGTCCCCACGTTGATCGTTCCCTTGGTGCTTTTTGTGACAAGGGCGTGGTGGACCGCCAATATCGCCCCCGAAGCCATGCGAAAACAACAAAAAATGATGGCCGGTATGATCACTGCCATCTGCACCGGCGTTATGGTCATGCTCATGATTCCGAACTGAGCAGGCTCCATGGTTTTTGGCTAAGTGTTGCTGCATCAAAACCGGGCTCCACACGCAACTGAGCCTGTGGGTAGCCACAGTATAAACCGGCATGGGCGGCCGAGGGCCGGTGGTTTCCGGAGCGTTTCACGCCGCCAAACGGCAGCTGGCTAGAAGCACCACACGTCGACCGGTTCCAGTTCAGAATTCCGGTTTCAAGCTCCAACCCGATCATTTCGAATCGGTCCTCATTACTTCCATAAATGCTCATCGCCAATCCAAACTCTGTGGCGTTGGCGATCTGAATGGTCTCTTCATCCGAGGTCGATCGGTACAACACGACGTCTGGCCCGAAGATTTCGTCGGCCTGATGGGCCCCTTTGGGGTCAAGCTTCTTGGCCCACCACAAGGCGGGCGACACATAATATCCTTTCAGGTCGTCGCGAGTTCGACCGCCGGGAAGCAGGTTTTCAAGCAGTCCATTTTCGGTCTGTTTTTGTGCGGTCAGAAAGCGCTGATAGGCACCTTCGTTAACCAGCGGACCCATGAAGGTGGTTTCGTCCAGCGTGTCGCCGACCGTGACGCGGCTTGAGACCGCCCGAAACGCATCCACAAAATCGTCAAAAACGCTGTCGGCAACCACGACTCGGCTGGTGGCCGAGCAGCGCTGTCCGGCAGTCATGTACGAAGCAAACGCGATATCGTGCGCGGCCTGAGTGATGTCCGCGTCCTCCAAAACGATCGACGTATTTTTTCCGCCCATCTCTAGGGCCAGCAGTTTCCAGTGCTGTTCGAGCGTCGCCCGTTTGATCCGAAGACCTGTGTCGTAGCTGCCTGTGAACATCACGGCATCGACGCCAGGATGTGCCGCCAAAGCCGCACCAACTGGGCCCGGGCCGTGAACCAAGTTTAAGACGCCTTCGGGGAAACCAGCGGCTTCAGCGGCCTCAAAATACGGGATGAAACAGCCAGAAGTGAGCTCTGATGGCTTCACAACGACCGTGTTTCCCTGAAAAAGTGCAGGAACGATATGGCCGTTTGGCAGGTGCAACGGGAAGTTAAACGGACCAAGGACCGCCGCGACTCCAAACGGGCGGTAGCGATACGAGCCGCCGGCCAGTCCTTCTGGATGCACATCCGCTGTATATTTTGACGCTTCACCGGTCATGATCTTGATCTTGGCGGCCAGCGCGCCGGCTTCGGTCAGGGCTTCCCAGTAGGGTTTGCCTGCCTCCTGCGCGATCACGCGCGCGATGGCTTCTTTTCTGAGATCCAATTCATCCGCGAATCTCAGCAA
>JBBKVQ010000313.1:0-33408 GCA_037968515.1 Bradymonadaceae bacterium | reverse complement strand
GAAACCCCTTTATGTAAGACAGGGCCACGTTTTTGCACTGAACTCTCTTATTGATTTGGAAAGCGCGACAAGTCTAACGAGCAGACAACACGCGGTCAATCCGGCTCTTATAGCATTTTAGCGCACGTTTTTGCACGCAAACTCGTCACAGCAATCGATTGTAAACGTCCAAAGTCTGTTTCGCGGCTTTCTTCCACGTGAAGGTCCCGGCGTGTTTTTTGCCAAGCGCCGACAAGGACGCATGCAACGCCTTGTCATTTAATACTTTCGAGATCGCCTCGGCCATCGCGTGTTCATCGAGCGGATCAACCGTGATCGCGGCATTTCCGGCGACCGTTGCCATGGGCTCGCGGTCAGACACGACGCAGGGAACTCCGGCCGCCATCGCCTCGAGCGTGGGTAGCCCGAAACCTTCAACCAGCGAGGGAAATACAAACAGCGAAGCATGGGACACCACACGCCGCAGGTCGGTATCGTCAAGGAACCCGGGCATCACTAGGTCCTCGGGCGGGATATTTAGGGATTGCGCCAGAGTGCTTAACGCTGCGCAATTTCCGATCAGACAAAGGCGGGTCCCCGGGATTTCCTTTCGGACCTGATTCCATGCCGCTATCAGACGCCCAAGGTTCTTGTAAGGTTTCGAATTTCCAACGGCGACGATGTAGCGACGTCCATCAGCTTGCAGGAAATTTACGATTTCGTCGGCTGGTGGCGCAGGCCGCGAAAACGCAGGGTCCACGCCGTGCATCACTACGGTGATTTTGTCCCGTTCGATCCATTCCATGGCACGATCAGCCGTGGGCGCAGATACCGAGATTACGTGGTCGGCGCGCCGAAGTGTGGCCGGAATCGCGATTTTTGCGAAGGCCTCGATGGTGCGCGCTTTCAGCCAAGTGGGCTGCGACGCATCGGCGTGATCAATCCAAACCAAGTCGTGCAGGGTTACGACCGTTTTCAACATGCTTGGGAGCTTCCGAGGCATGATGTGAAACAGGTCGTGATACAGATCGAGTGGGCCGACCCGACGCGTCACATGAGCAATATCCTTGTGACCATGAAGGTAATTTTGAACCCCGTCGATTTCACGGTCTATAAAGATCTCCCGAACCTTCAAACCCAGAGGCTTTTGATTCGAGTTATGGCGAATCACGACCCATTCGTGTTCGGGAGCCTGCGCGACAAGCTCTGGGATCAGCGCCATGGCATATCGCGCAACACCTGCCGGAGTCTGAGTGATATTGCGCGCATCAAGCGCGATGCGTGCCATTAAAGTTCCAACATGCGTCGATAAACCGTGAGAGCCTGGGAAGCGCAGCGCTGCCAGGTGAATTCTGAAGCGCGAGCCAAACCGGCCGTCCGCCGGGCTTCCCAGAACACGCGGTCGTCCCACAGTTTACGAAGTCCATCGGCGATCGAATTTCGGTCGGTTGGGTTGACCAAAACCGCGGCGGCACCGCCGACCTCGGCCATTGCACCAAAATCCGACGTGACCACCGGCGTTCCGCACGCCATCGCTTCAAGCGCGGGCAAGCCAAAACCTTCGTAAATCGAAGGAAACAAAAATGAAAACGCCATGCTGTATAGGGCCCGAAGTTGGTCGCCCGTGACGTGATCCAAATGCACGATACGGTCTTTCATCTTGGGATGCGCCATCAGCTCGAAAAGTTCGGTCGAGGGTCCGCGGGACAGCCGCCGAACCAAAACAAACTTTACTTCCGGCACGTCTTCAAACGCCTCGATAAATCCGGCCAACGCACCTGCATGGTTCTTGTAAGGTGAGCCCTGACCCACCACCAAAACAAAGGGCGTTTCGCGTTCAAGCCACTCGCTCAGCAGTGGCCAAGCGTCGTCGCGATCCATCGGTGAAAAGAACGGATCCACACCATTATAGGTCACATCGACCCGGCCACGAACTTCTGGAAAGTACTCCTCAATGGCTTCTCGCGAGGCGTGCGAAACGGTCATCAAATGCTGCGCTTGGGCGACCGACCGCGGAATCAACTGCTTGTAGAACGTGCCTGTGATGATTTTTCGCCACCACGAATCCGTGCAAAAATTCACATCAAGCAGCCACATGATGTCATGCAACGTGAACGTCGTTCGGGTCTTGATATTCGCGGGCAGGATATTAAACGGCGAGTGGTAGATATCGACGCCATCCATGTTGATTTTGGAAGGCATCACAAAGCGCGTGCGAAGCGAGTTCGGCTCGACCGCATAGGTCTGGAATGACAACCGTTCGCGTTCCGGGTGTTCTTCGAAACCCGCCTGCGGGGCCGCTGGATCGCAGATCAACGACAGGCGCAAATCCGTGTCAATCCGTAGCAACTGGTCTACGAGATTCTGGGTATAACGCCCAATTCCGCTGGTGTGTGGTCCCACATACCGCGCATCAATCATTATGCAGGCAGGGGTCTTAGAAGTGGATTCCATTGCCGTCGACAAGCAGGAGTCAGCGCCTGACGACTACGTCTGGCTTGGACGCGCAGGGTGCCACTTTGTCGGGGATTATTCAACGAGCATGTCCGCCAAGGACCTATATGCTTCCCACGATGACTGGTGTAGTTTCGTGTCGTCTTTCCCGTTTTGCCTGTTGGATCGCTCTATGAACGCAATGTTTCTTAAGTTCGTCGGAACCATCTTTCATAAGGTTCTGGCTCGTCACTACCTGATGGTGATGCTCGCTTCAGTGATTTTGACTGCTCTGTCGGTCTGGGTGATCGCAACCAAGTGGAATATCAATTCCGACTTCAAAGCGTTGCTTCCCGAAACTTCGGCGGCTGCCTTGGCGATGACCGAAGTCGCCGACCGCGTTGGCTCAGGGTCGGCGTTGTTTGTCGTCATCGATTCGCCGGATGGCGAAGCCAATAAAAAGTTCGCGGCTGTGCTGAGCAAAAAGCTACTCGAGATCCCGTCGGTCGCGCTTGCTCACTTTCATAATGACAAGGCGTTTTTCGAGAAGAACCAACTGCTTTATATGCAGGCCGACGATATCAAGACCCTGCACGATCGACTGGCAAAAAAGATCAAACAGGCCAAGAAGGAAGCCAATCCGCTTTTTGTGTCGTTGAAAAAGACGAAGTCCAACCCCGATGAGCTGATAAAGACCGACGATATTTCAGATAAGTACAAAGAACAGGCCCAAAACGACTACAAAGAATACTTGATTGCCGACGACGGCTACTCGCTGACGATCGTCGTACGTTTTGTGGAAAGTTCGACAGACCTTGTGGCCACCAACGCGTTGCTCGATAGCGTCCGAAAACTGGCCAAAGACCTGAAACCCGAGACCTACCAAGCTGATATGGTTGTTGAGCTTGGCGGGGGATTGGTGAAACGTCAGGCTGAATACAAGTCGATTCTGAGCGATGTGGTCACCTCAGCAGGGTTTACGCTCTTTGGGCTCTGCCTGGTTTTGGGCGTCTATTTCCGACGGTTCCGGGCAATCGTGATCGTCTTGATCCCCCTGATTATGGGCATCGTTTGGACCCTAGCACTTGCGTTTTCCCTTTACGGAGAGCTGACCACAGTCACCGTGTTTATTTTTGCGATTTTGTTGGGACTCGGCATCGACTTCAGCATCCATTTGCTCAGCGGTTATGACCATGCGCGACTGCTAGGCAAAAATCCGGTCGAGGCCTTGGTGGAATGTTACTCAAGCACTGGCAAAGCCACGGTGCTTGGCGCGCTGACGACGTTTGTGACCTTTGTGGTCCTGAGCTTCGCGCAGTTTCGGGGTTTGAGTCAGTTCGGCACCGTGGCGGCGATGGGCGTGATCGCCAGTCTTTCCGCGATGCTACTTGTGTTGCCCGCTCTTGTTCTGACCTTCCAACACCTCAAACCATACACACCCAAAACATCTGACGATCAGCAGGACTTTTTGTCCGATCTCATCACCGATTCCTTCATCGCGAAGTGGTCCAAATTTGCCATCATCGTTGGTGTTGTGTTGACCGGTCTGGCGTCGTTCGAATTCCACAACGTTCAGTTTGAAGAGAACTTCCGCAAAATCGGACAGATTCAACCGTTCTGGATAAGCGACAACGATGTCGAGGTTGCCGAGCAGGAGGCACTGACTGGCAAGCTGGCACGAAAGGCTGCCAAAGTCGTTATGCTGAGCGCTCAATCGGCTCGAGAAGCGATGGAGCCCAAGACTTTTGTGAAAGATCGTGAACAGAAAGATGTTGGCGATAAATACACGAGTGCAGTGAGCGGGAAGCAGTCCTCGACACCGACCATCATGCTCTTTGACGACGCGGAAAGCGCTCAGAGAGTTTATGGAGTCATGAAGGACATGTTCGATAAGGGGGAACTCACCACGATAGCTTCACTAGCTTCGGTTTACGCCTTCTTGCCGGGGACCCCGGAAGAACAGGCGAAACGCATGGTTGAGATCGTCAAAATTCGCAAGCTTCTAGACGAAGAGGGCACGGCGTTTTTGAGCGATAAGCAGGTTGAGAAGGTCAATCAGCTTCGCAAACGTTTGAACGTTAAACCAATTGGGGTCGCAGGCCTGCCGGAGTGGACCAAGCACCTGTTTAAAGAAGCTGGAGCCAAGGCCAAAGCGCCAGCGCCCGGTGAGCCATATGCCTATGAGTACTTGATCTATATCAACGAATCGATCGACCAGATGAAGGGCGGCGAAGCGCGTCGCTTCCTTAAAGAGGTCGCTGAGGTTCGCCAGAAGACCGGTGTCGACGTACGCATCGGCAGCCAGTCGTATATTTATGTGGCGATGCTCGATGAGATCAAAACCGACGGCGCGCGGATGATGCTCATCGCGATCTTCTTCGTATTTTTGATCCTAACCGTTGGGTTCAGAAGTCCCTTCAGAAGCATGGTTTCAATGATTCCATTGACGATGGGGACGATGTGGGCGTTTGGTTTTATGGCGTGGTTCGGTATCAAACTGGATTTCTTCAACGTGATTATCATTCCGGTTGTGGTGGGAATCGGCGTGGATGACGGCGTGCATTTTTACCACCACTATCTGCACGAAGGCCGAGGCTCAATCGCGAGCGTCTTCCGCAAGGTTGGTTCAGCGGTGGTGATGACTTCCATCACATCGATTATCGGATTTGGTGGGCTCGCCGTGACAAGCCACCGCGGTCTTCAATCGATTGGCTACGTGGCTATAACGGGTATTGTCTGCACGCTGCTGTCGACGCTTCTGCTGATGCCTAGCCTGCTTTGGCTGGCCGAGAAGATGAACCTGACATGGGTGATCGCCAAAGAGGGTGGCGAAGAGGTCTAGTGCAGGTGTCCCGAGTCCCGGTAGTCGCGAAGTTTGTATTGAATCTTGCGCTGCGAAATATCAAGGATTCGAGAGGTCTCCCTGGTGTCGCCGCCCGTTGATTCGTAGGTGGCCAGAATCGCCAACCGCTCGAGATCCTCGAGCGTTGAGCCTGGAATCCGAACATCTTCCGAGAACGATCGTGGACCGCCTTGTCGGAGTTTCAAACCCACAGGCAAATGGTGCGCGCCGATATGATCGGACTCGGCCAACACCACGGCGCGTTCGATCACATTTTCTAGTTCTCGAACGTTGCCGGGCCAATCGTACGCTTCGAGTGTGTGCACGACATCGGGCGACACTTCGCGAATCGTCTTGCCGTTTTCGCGTGCATAGCGATCAACAAAATGGCGAATCAACACCGGAATATCTGACCGTCGGATACGTAGCGGCGGCGTTTCGATGTTGATGACATTGAGCCGATAATAAAGGTCTTCACGGAAGTTTCCGTTGCGTACTTCTTCTTCCAGATTGCGATTGGTGGCTGCAACAATCCGTACATCGACAGTATGGGTCTGGTTTCCGCCCACTCGTTCAAATTCGCGGGTTTGCAGGAAGCGCAAGAGTTTGACCTGCGTAGACGGCGAGATTTCACCGATTTCGTCCAAGAACAAGGTCCCGCCGTCCGCGTCTTCAAATCGTCCTCGCCGCATTCCGCTTGCGCCAGTAAACGAGCCTTTTTCGTGGCCGAAGAGCTCCGACTCAAGCAGGTTTTCTGGCAGCGCGGCGCAGTGAATAGTCATGAACGGCTTATTCACTCGCGGAGACATATCGTGAACGCGCCTCGCCACCATTTCTTTGCCTGTGCCTGATTCGCCCGTGATGAGGATCGTTGCACGGGAGGGAGCGACTTGGTCGATCAGCGCGAGCAACTGCTGGACGGGGCCGGCGTTACCGATAATTTTTGAGGCTTTTTTCTTCTGCGATTGTTCACGCAAATCCTGCAATTCGCGCACCATTTCGATGCGTTCGAGCGAACGCTGGATCACGAGTTCCACCGCGTCGAAGTTCAGCGGTTTGGTCAGGTAGTCGTTGGCACCGTTTTTCATCGATTGTACGGCGGTCTCAACGCTCGCAAACGCCGTCATCACGATGCAAGTGATGTCAGGGTGGAGCTCTCTTGTCTTTCGCAACAGCGTGATGCCGTCCATTAATGGCATTTTGAGGTCGGTCAGGACGATGTCGGGTGTCCACTCCTTAAGGATTCCAAGAGCCTTGAAGCCGTCGGCGGCGTCTTGGACTTCGTGGCCATCATCACGCAGAAGTTGACACAAAACATGCCGCGCAGAGTTTTCGTCGTCAACGACGAGGATCATGCCCGCGCGGCGAGTTGGCTTGATTTCAGGGGTCGTGTCTATCGCCATGGCTCGTTCTCCTAATCATCTTCGTGCAGCGGCCGTGGGAACGAGATCGTGAACTCGGTTCCGCGCCCAGGCTTTGAACTAACGTCGATCGTACCTTCGTGGGCTTCTACGATCTTCTTGACGATCGGTAGTCCCAGTCCGGTTCCTGTGGTTTTGCTGGTGAAAAACAGGTCGAAAATTCGATACTGCATTCCGGGCGGCATGCCCTCACCGTTGTCTTTGACGACGATTTCCGTGCCCTTTTTTCCGCTCTTGATCGAGAGCATGATCTCGGATTCCGAGCTGCACGCTTCGATCGCGTTTGAGAGCAAATTCATGAGCGCTTGTTTGACTCGGTCAGCGTCAATCCAGATCAGCTCTGGTCCTTCAACGATGGCTTTAAAATGAATCTCCGAAGCGTCCATCGTGGGGCCCAACGTCAATCTCATCGAATCAGCGAGGCCCTTGGCGCTCACCCAACGAGGGTAGACTTCAATGGGTTTGGCGAAATCCATGATTTCGGTAGTCAGGTTGGTGATGCGTCGAATTTCTGAGCGCATTGCGTCCAAAATCGGTGCCTCGCCGTTGTCGGCACCTTCGTGGGCTCGGAGCTTCCTTTCAAGGAGTGTGACGTTCAACGCTAGGGCGTTCAAAGGGTTTCGAATCTCGTGAGCAAGTCCACTTGCCAACGCTGCTGGGACCTTCAATTTTAGTTCCATCATATTATCCCAATACGACTGGAGCATGATGGTCAGCTCGATATCCAGAAGCCGATTAACAGCCCGCATATGTCGAAATCCGTGTGGACCTAAGTGGTCGCAATTCCATAAGATTTCTTCAATCTCGGACCGGATGATGTTCATCGCGCCAAACATGAAATGAGGCAGCAGACCAACGGCGACGTGGACTCGCCCAATGCGCATGCGCTTTTGAAAGTAGGCTTCGTCGTAGAGACCGTCAAAGAGTTGGGCGATCCAATTATATAATGATCCACGCAACCGTTCGACTTGATCAGGGCCTTCGAAAACCGCTTGCGTGCGTGGGTTATCGTTTAAGCCCCGGTAGAAGGCGTCCACGATGCGATCCATATCTGGGAGCACGCACACACGCGCTTCGACCAAAAGTTCCGCATCTTCGGGCGAGAAGCCCATATAATCTTTGATTTCGTCGAAAACGAGCATCTTCGTCCCAAAAGCTTCTGACTGAATTGGTTGGTGTTCCAAGGTTCGTGCCAAAGTTGGCAAAAAGTCTGAAATGCTTACGCAGCATGACCCTCCCCAGTGTTACAGCCGACCACATCCTTTCGAGGATGCGAAATAATTGCAACAGGTGCGGGCAGTCCGCGCAGTTTTTGCGCCTCAAATTCTCTTTTGTTGAGCTAATTCGCAACGCTGTCATGATGCACCCATGTTTTATCTCATACTTATCACTGCGCTACTCATGGGTGCTTGTGGCGCTGCACCGGCCAAAGAAGACCCGCGCTTGGTCACGCGACCCGCAGATCGCAACACCTTATGTGACGAGGGCGACGGCACGGCTTGTCGCGATATGGCGCTCGAGTTGATGGAGGGGCCGGCGACCAGTGCCAGTGCAGTCCGAGTGTTCAACTTGCTGGATCGTGCGTGTCAGCTTGGCGATATCGAAGGGTGTTACCACCTGGCCGTGCTTTGGGAGCGCGGGATCGGCGCCCCGCCAAATGTCGAGGAGGCGCGTGCCTTGTACCAGGCCATGTGCGACCGAGGTCATACGTCCTCGTGCAATAACCTCGCGCTTTTGATCGCACGCGTGGACGGAAATCTGGAAGAATCCAATGCCCTGCTAGAGGCTGCCTGCACTCAAGGTGACGGTACCGCGTGTTTCAATCTGGGTTGGAGAGCCGAACAAGCGGGCGCGAATGAAATCGCCGCCAGTCAGTACCGCCGAGCATGTGATTTGTCCTTCTGGGAAGGGTGTTTTTATCTTGGATACATGAATCGTTACGGCAAAGGCATGCCACTGGATGAAGCCGCCGGCGCTGAACTCTATTTGAAGTCCTGTGAAGGCGGTTATGGGCGCGGATGTTCGAGCCTAGGCTCGTTGTATGAACACGGTGCCGGCGTCGAGAAATCCGATAAAAAGGCCACCGAGTTTTATCAGCGTGCCTGCAAACTCGGTTTTGCCCGGGGCTGCACAAATCTTGGAATTGCCGCGGAGCGCCAAGGCCGTGGGGCGGCGCTTTATGAACAAGCTTGCAAATCCAAAGATGCAAAAGGGTGTTCTCGGCTGGGAGTCGCCTATCTGAAGGGTGAAGCAGGTGCCGAGAAAGACCCGCTTAAAGCATTTTTGGCCTTCAAGGATTCGTGCCAGCTTGGATACGGGCCAGGATGTTCCAACCTTGGGGTGATGTATGAGGACGGCCGTGGTGTTGATAAAGACCTTGATCGGGCGGCAGAACTCTACGACGCTGCCTGTGGCCTTGAGGAGTTCCAAGGCTGCCATAACCTCGCGGCCATGTACGAAGACGGCATAAGCGTGCCCAAAGACATGGAAAGGGCCACGGATTTGTATATGAAAGCATGTGAGGGCGGGATCGCCTTTAGCTGTTCCTACTTGGGCTCGCTGTGGCTCAAAGATGCTAAGAAAGCGCGATTCGGCCGCGAACTGCTAAAACGTGGTTGTGACGAAGGCGATTCGTTCGGCTGTGACCAGCTCAAAGAAGATAACCCAACGTAAATCATTTTGAATCAGGACGAGTTTCGGCACGTCTGAAAGCCATAACGGAGAATACTCATGCGTATAGCATTTTCATTTTTGTCCCTTCTGCTCGCCCTCTCGATCTCGACGGGGGCGCTCGCCAAAGACGTGATCAGTCACAAACCATTCAATGAAATCCTGAAGACCTACGTGTCCAAGGGGAAGATTGATTATGCGGGTTTAAAAGCCAATGAGGCGGACTTCAAGAAGTTCGAGGCCTATGTGGATGCCGTTGCGACCGCCAAAATCGACGGCACAAATGATGCGAAGTTGGCGTTCTATCTGAACGCTTACAACGCCACGGTCATGAAGGCGGTCATTGAGCGCCTGCCACTAGAAAGCGTCATGAAAGTCGATGGGTTCTTTAATAAAGTGAACCACAAGATCGGCGGAAAAGAGATGACCTTGGATCACCTTGAAAACAAAGTGGTTCGTCCGGAATTCAAAGATGCGCGTGTGCATTTCGGCTTGGTTTGTGGCGCAAAAAGCTGCCCACCCTTGAAGAACAAAGCCTTCACCGAGAAAAACGTTCAGAGCTTGCTCGAAAAGAATACCAAGTCATTCATCCCGTCAGCGACCAAGGTCGACGGCGAGAAAGTCACGACGAGCAAGTTATTTGAGTGGTTTGCAGACGACTTCAAGGGCGCTGAAGGCTCGATAGAGAAGTACCTGGCGAAATACCTGCCCATGCACAAAGATCTGCTCGAGTCGGGCAAGGCCAAGGTCGGGTTCAGTGAGTACAGCTGGGTGTTAAATGACAAACCCGCCGCGAAGACCAAAGCGGATATGGAGACGAAGGCCAAAGAGACCTTCGATAAGTAATCATGGACGCTAATCTAGCGTAACCACGGCTTTAAGGCGCTTTTAAGCGCTTTTTTTGCGTCCGCGCCGGCAATTCTTATCACGTGTGAAAGGTGTATATTAAGCCCGACCAACGGATGAGAGACGACGGTGAGCACTTCGGGACCCCACAACCCTACGAATTCCAACCAGGGCACGGTTGTGTCCATCCGGGGCAGCGTTGTTGAGGTGAAGTTTGGTCATCATCTGCCGCAAATCAACACCGTCCTGACCGCCGACGATGGCAAGATTATTATTGAGGTGCTCGCCCAACGTGATGCGCACCATGTGCGTGGAATCGCGCTCACGCCGACTCAGGGGCTTAGTCGCGGCACCTTAATTACCGATACGGGCGGGCCGCTTAAAGCACCAGTGGGCCCCGGCATTTTGTCTCGGATGTTTGATGTCTTCGGCAACCCGATCGATCGCCTGCCTGAACCCAAAGATGTCAGTTGGCGTTCTGTGCATAATGCGCCCCCTGCGCTGGCGCGTCGGTCGACTAAATCCGAAGTATTCCAGACCGGCATCAAGGTCATCGACGTCCTTGTGCCTCTTGAACGCGGCGGTAAAGCGGGGCTGTTTGGCGGGGCCGGAGTGGGCAAAACCGTGCTGCTCACCGAGTTGATTCACAACATGATCGGGCACCACGAAGGTGTCAGCATTTTTTGTGGGATTGGGGAGCGATGTCGCGAGGGCGAGGAGCTGTATCGCGAAATGAAAGAGGCCGGAGTGCTGCCGAATATGGTGATGATCTTTGGCCAGATGAACGAACCGCCCGGCGCGCGCTTTCGTGTCGGCCATGCGGCGTTGACGATGGCCGAGTATTTTCGGGACGACGAACACCGCGATGTGCTGCTTCTTGTCGACAATATCTTTCGTTTTATCCAGGCCGGGTCGGAGGTTTCGGGTCTGATGGGTCAGATGCCGTCGCGGCTGGGTTATCAACCCACGATGGGGACCGAGCTGTCGGCTCTGGAAGAGCGAATCGCCAATACGGACAACGGCGCCATCACCTCGATTCAAGCGGTATATGTGCCCGCCGATGATTTCACCGATCCCGCAGCCGTACACACGTTTTCACATCTTTCGGCGTCGATAGTGTTGTCGCGAAAACGCGCCAGCGAAGGACTCTTCCCTGCGATTGACCCGCTGCTTTCAAACTCGAAGATGATCGCGCCGAATATCGTGGGAGAGCGCCACTATCGCCTGGCCCAGGACATCCGACGCACTTTGGCGCAATACGGAGAACTTAAGGATATCATCGCGATGCTGGGTTTGGAGCAGTTGTCCACCGAGGACCGCAATGTCGTAACGCGTGCCCGCCAATTAGAACGGTTTTTGACCCAGCCGTTTTTCACCACCGAACAGTTTACGGGCATGAGCGGCAAACTTGTCGCCCTCGAAGACGCTCTTAGTGGCTGCGAACGTATCCTGAACGACGAGTTTCGAGATTACCCAGAAAGCGCATTCTATATGGTCGGCTCGGTCGACGAGGCTGTTGCGAAGCAAGCCTCAACCTCGCCTGAGGCGGCCTGATCATGGGGGCAATGAATCTCAAGATATTGTTGCCATCAACGGTCTTTGCGGACGAATCCAACGTTTTACGCATTGTGGCCGAGACTCAAAATGGTTCGTTCGGTTTGTTGCCTCGGCGTTTGGACTGCGTGGCGGCGCTGGAGCCGGGGATTTTGATTTACGAGACCGAACAGGATGGCGAGGTTTTTGTCGCTATCGACGAAGGTGTTCTTGTGAAGGCGGGGGCAAGTGTCACGGTTTCCGTCAGGCGCGCGATCGGCGGAGTTGATCTCGAGGAACTGCGAAATGCTGTGGAAACGGAATTTCTTACCCTCACTGAACATGAGCGTGTGCAGCGCTCGGTCATGGCAAAACTGGAAAACGGGTTTCTACGTCGAATGGTGAGTTTTCATCATGAGTGACGAACAGCAAGACGGGGTTGAAGACGATGCTCCATCACTTGCGGATCACATCGGGAAGAAGGCGACGCGCAAGATCAGAGCCCGTAAGGCAGGTCCCGCAAGTGTTTGGTTTGGCCTGGGTATGATGGGGTTGATCGGTTGGTCGGTGACCGTTCCCACTGTGCTTGGGGCTGCCCTTGGCATCTGGCTCGACGAACGTAATCCCGGTGGGCGCTCTTGGACGCTGGCGCTCCTGAGCCTTGGCCTAGTGATTGGGTGCGTAAACGCTTGGCATTGGGTGAGTAGGGAAGACAAAGAAATGCACAAGGACGACGATGAATGAAGGATTGACATGGATCCTCGCGGGGTTGGCCGGTGTTGTAATTGGGGTGGTTTTTTTTGGCGGCCTTTGGTGGACGGTTCAAAAGGTGACTTCTTCCTCGAAGGGCCCGTTCTGGTTCGTGGGTAGTTTTGTGATTCGAATGGGAGTCGCTTTGGGCGGCTTTCTGCTTGTGGCGGATGGTCACTGGCAACGCGTGCTCGCCTGCCTGGTTGGGTTTTTAGTGGCAAGAGTCGTCGTGACGCGCCTAACCGCGGACAAAAACCCGCTGACCCCGGAGGCAGGTAATGCGCCTTAGTCCCGACGAGATGATTTTTTGGGAGCAGGGTCTTTTCCGGCTGAACGCCACGATCGTGTTCACTTGGGCGATGATGTTGCTTTTGGTTGTTGGGTCGATGTTGATTACACGGCGGCTATCGGTCGGGATGCATCGGTCTCGATGGCAAAACGCTCTTGAGATCGTCGTCACCGCCATCGTGGGACAGATTCATGACGTTGGGATTCGGCCGGCTCAGAAGTATATCGGTTTCCTCGGGACGCTCTTTTTGTTCATCGCGACTTCTAGCTTTCTGACTGTGATTCCTGGCTTTGAGCCCCCGACGGGATCGCTTTCGACGACGGCCGCGCTTGCTCTTTGTGTTTTTGCTGCGGTGCCTTTGTTTGGCATCGAAGATCGCGGCCTGTGGGGCTATTTAAAATCGTACACGCAGCCGACTTTCATCATGCTGCCCTTCAACGTTATCGGCGAGATCTCGCGCACGTTGGCATTGGCCGTTCGCCTGTTTGGGAACATGATGAGCGGAGGGCTCATCATCGCGATTCTTCTGGCCCTCACGCCTTTTGTATTTCCAATCCTTATGACTGCTCTGGGTCTGCTTACGGGCATGGTCCAGGCCTATATCTTCTTCATTTTGGCGGCCGTTTACATCGCCGCGGCTATTCGTACCCGCAAACCCGAACCTGTCGAAACTGCCGCCGAGTAGAGCTGGTGGCGATACCAAAAACCCGGCGCATCAAGTCGCAAATTGCTAAGGAAAAGTTATGGAAGCACTGACAACGATCGCTGTGGTCTCGATCATCATGAGCTCAATCACCACTGCGATTGGCACGATGGTGCCAGCGATGAGCGAAGGAAAAGCCGTGGCTGCGGCGTTAGCGGCGCTCGCACAGCAACCCGATGCCTCGCCCACCATCACTCGTACACTTTTTGTGGGTCTGGCGATGATTGAGTCGACGGCCATCTACTGTTTTGTGGTGTCGATGATCCTTCTTTTTGCCAATCCATTCTGGACTTTTGCCATCGCCCAAGCTCAAGCCGCGGGGCAATAGGCCATGGTCATCGACTGGTTCACCGTCATCGCTCAGGCACTTAATTTCCTGATCCTAGTTGGGTTGCTTAAACACTTCCTTTACAAGCCAATCTTGGATGCGATTGATGCGCGCGAGCTCCGTATCTCCGTTGAGCTTGCCGATGCCGCCGCCAAGCAAGCGACCGCTGACGAAGAGCAACAGACTTTTCGCCGCAAGAACGAGGAGTTTGACGCCCAACACGACGCTCTTTTGAGTCAAGTCGCCGCCGAGGCAGCTGAAGAGCGTAAGCGACTGATCGACGAGGCCCGTCAGGCCGCCGATACGCTCCGCGACGAACAAGAGGAAGTCATGAAGAGCGAGTTTAAGTCCCTCCAACAGGATGTTTCGCGGCGTGGTCGCGACGAAGTTTTTGCCATCACTCGCAAGGTGCTTGCTGAGTTGGCTGGAACCACTCTTGAAGATCGTATGACGGAACTTTTTGTCGGTCGTCTTCGTGGACTTGATGCCGCGGCAAAAAAAGGACTTAGGACGACGTCAAAGACGACCGTTCAACCCATGAAGATTCAGAGCGCTTTTGCCCTGAGTTCCGAACAGAAGTCCGTGATTGAAACCGCGCTAAAAGACACCTTCGACACAGAAGTTCAGGTGCAGTTTGATACCACTCCTGACGTTATTGCTGGTATTGAGCTCGTTCTGGACGGGCATAAGGTCGCTTGGAGTGTCTCGGAGTACCTGGTGGAGTTAGAGAAGAACATTTCTGAAATCCTTGGCGAACAGAAGCCAGGCTTTCGTGCTGGGAAGACGACATGACCTCGTCTGATAGTGTCAGAAACGCCTTCGATCGCATGTTTGAGGCGGTGGAAAAGGTCCGACAGGACACAGAGCCGCAACTGAAGCCGCGCGAGGTCGGCAAGATTCTGAGCGTCTCCACTGGGATTGCGCGAATCACGGGCCTGCCGGGCGTGGGTTTCGAGGAACTCGTGCAGTTTGCCGGCGACGTCTACGGAATCGCGTTCAACGTTGACGAGGAAGAAGTCGGTGTGGTGCTGCTTGGGCCTCACTCCGATTTGCATGCCGGCGACGAAGTCGAGCGCACTGGCCGCGTGATGGACGTTCCTGTGGGAATCGGCCTGTTGGGCCGGGTGATTGATCCATTGGGGCGCCCGCTGGATGGGTTGGGCCCTGTCGCGTCCAGCGACCGCCTACCGATTGAACGACCAGCTCCCCCCATCATGGATCGCGCTCCCGTCACGGTGCCGCTTCAGACCGGCCTCAAAGTGGTCGATGCGCTTGTTCCGATTGGACGCGGCCAGCGTGAGTTGATTCTGGGAGACCGTCAGACCGGGAAAACGGCCATTGCGATCGACACGATCATCAATCAACGGGGTCAAAATGTGGTCTGCGTCTATTGCACGATCGGACAGCGGGCCTCGGCTGTAGCTAAGGCCGTTGCCACACTAAGAGGAAACGAAGCGATGCCGTACACGGTGGTCGTCGTGACCGAAGGCAATGATCCACCCGGCCTAGCCTATGTGGCTCCGTATGCTGCGACCAGCATCGCCGAACACTTCATGGAGGCGGGGCGAGACGTTCTAATTGTCTATGATGACCTGACCCAACATGCTCGAAGCTACCGTGAACTTTCGTTGCTGCTGCGGCGTCCGCCAGGGCGCGAGGCCTTCCCTGGAGACATCTTCTTCATCCATTCGAGACTGCTAGAACGCGCCACACACCTCAACCAAGAGCGCGGTGGTGGTTCGTTGACGGCGCTGCCTGTGATCGAGACCGAGGCCCAGAATATCTCGGATTATATCCCAACAAATTTGATCTCGATTACTGACGGGCAGATCTACCTTTCGCCCGCGCTATTTGAGCTGGGTGTTTTGCCCGCCGTTGACGTGGGAATGTCGGTCTCCCGCGTCGGTGGCAAAGCGCAGAGAGCCACTTATCGTGCCGTGACGGGTGATCTAAAACTCGCCTACGCTCAATTCGAGGAATTGGAGACTTTCGCTCGGTTTGGTGCGCGTTTGGACGAAAGTACGCGGAAAATCATCGAACACGGACGCCGCATCCGTGCTTGTCTGAAACAGCCAGAACTGGCGCCGATCTCGATCGCTGGCCAGATTATTGTTTTGCTCGCGTTGACTGACGGGCTCTTTGACATGGTGCCGCTCGAGCAGATGATCGCCGCAGAGCACGCTGTGCGCCAGGCAGCTAAGGACATCCCGGTCAGTGTGAGCACGCGTTTTGAAGGCGCCGAAAAGTTGAGCGCAGCCGACCGCCGGATTGTGATTGAGATGGCGACGAAAGCGCTTGAGAGCTTCCAACCGATAGCAGAGCCAGTTTCGAAGTCGAAGAAGCGATCATGAGCGAGACCACCTCAGGCCTGCTTCATAAAATCGAGAGCGCGACAGATTTGCATGGTGTGGTCCGAACGATGAAGGCCGTCGCCGCCTCGAGCGTTGGACAGTACGAAAATGCGGTTCATTCGTTGGATGACTACTATCAAACGGTTCAACTTGGCCTCGCGGCGTGTTTCCGCGACCCAGAGATAAAAAACTCTGGAACTGTGCCGAGTCCCGCAAAGCAGGGCAGGATTATCGCGATCGTATTTGGTTCCGATCAAGGGCTGGTCGGACAATTCAACGACGTGATGGTCGACTTTGTTTTGCTGTCAATGGACGACTTTGTCGGCGAAAAAACGGTGTGGGTGGTCGGCGAGCGCGTGGGTGCAAGGCTCGATGATACCGCATTAGAACGTGGTGCGGATTTTCAACTACCTGGTTCGATCCAGGCTATTTCGCCTCTGATCGGAGACATCCTGACGGAGTTGGAAGCTCACCGTATGCGTCACGAGATCGCAGAAATTTACTTGTTTCATAATCGTCCAATGGCGGGCTCAATCTATACCCCTGTTAGCCAGCGGTTATTGCCGCTAGACCAAACATGGAGCCGAGATCTGATTGAACTACCGTGGCCGACTAAGTTGCCGCCAGAAGTCATGAATGGCGCCAAAAACACCTTGCCAGCCCTGGTCCGTGAGTATCTATTTGTTTCGTTGTTTCGGGCGTGCGCCGAATCTTTGGCCAGTGAAAACGCGAGCAGATTGGCCGCGATGCAGCGTGCCGAGAAGAATATCGATGGACTTATCGAGGACATGACGCGTGACTACCATCGGCTGCGCAAGGGTAATATCGACGCGGAACTCTTTGATCTGATTGCTGGATTCGAATCCCTCAGGGACGTCTGAGACTAGTGAGAATGGGGGGACGAGCTTCTGAGTACGGTCAAAAACGGTACATGATCAGTCCCATAATCTTCGGTAAATTCGAAGACACCCTGTTCGCTGAAACCTTTGAAAAACACATGGTCAATCGGGATACGTAACGGCAAGTGGGAAGGCCAAGTTCCACCGGACGATGCACGGTTTGCAACTGCCATTAGGGGGTTCAGGTGCGTCGACCAGGTCGTCGTGTTGAAATCACCGGCCACAATCATCGGCAGGTCCGAATCGCGGGTCAGCATGGCGACGTAGTCGATCAGTTGGTTTCGGGCTTTCAGCGCCTTCTGAGAACCGGGTGGCAGCGGATGAACCAGAATTAGGTTTGCTGGACCCTCGGGTGTCTGCAAGGCCGCATGAATGCTGGGCGAGTCGTAGGTTTTTTCTAGCTGGATGCTGACGTCTGTCAACGGATATTTGCTAAAAACTCCCATACCAAAAACCCCGTTAAGTTCGGTCGTGTGGACGAATGGATAACTCGAGCGCAACTGTGCTGCGAGGGGTTCATCAAGCTCAGTGACGAGCACCAAGTCGGCCCGTGTATCACTTGCTAGCCTCGCCAGCTGTGTTTGATCAGGACTGCCGATATAGGCGTTTGCGGTCAGCACACGCAGTGTCGAGTGGGTCTGCGAGTCGGGGCGTTTAGGTACGTCACCTTGCGAGTGTGGCTGCATGCTGACGAATCCGACTGCCACCAACAACACACTCAATATGCCCCAACGGGGTCGACGGAACACGCTGAACCAAATCACCGCTAGAAGGGCTGCCAACAGGATAAACGGCCGCAACGACGCCAGCTGTTCGCCGTAAACCCAGAAGTCCAGAAACGACGCTGCGGTCATAACGACGCTAGCGATCGTCCCAACCCGCGCACCCAGATGCCCAACATTCACGATAGTTTTGATAATTTGATTCATGGTCGACCTCCATGAGTCATACTCTCAGGCCGATGTGGAATGCCGTTGAACTGGATGTGGATTTCTTGTGCAGACGTGATTGTGAGAGTCCAATCACACCGAGCCAACTCGCATGTTGATAGGCCAGACCACCCGTTGGGTCCCCTGTCCCCAGGCGTCGCGCAGGTCGTGCTCAATCACACAGACAGGGTCCATCAAGGTACGGGCGGCGTGTCGTTGGGTCGCCGACCAAGAGCGCAGATAATTAAGGAATTGTTCTACTGGCCAATCCAGAGCGATTTCGAATCTTGGACGGTCTTTGATTTCATCGAATGGCAGATGAATGCTTGCGTAGCCCGACTCGACGAGGTCACGTTCCGGTGCCCAATCCGAGGCCAAAATATCGCTGTAGAGGATATCGATGATCGCGTCGATCTCTGCCGAAACCTGCTGGTTTCCGTAGCTCAACAAAACGACCAATCCCTTGGGCGCCAAAACGCGATCGCATTCTTCGAAGAATCGCGGCAAGTCGAACCAATGCGCAGCTTGCGCGGCCACGATTACCGCCGCACTTTTATCAGAGAGTGGTATCTCTTCTGCTGGCGCGACCCCGTACGTCACGCGTTCGTGCGCTGCGGCTTGTGTTACCTGTGCTTCCGAGGCGTCAAATGCCGCCACATGCTTAAAATGTTCGGCCAATAAGATTGCGGCCTGACCGTTTCCGGTCCCAACATCCACGGCGAGTTCGTGGTGCGGGACGATGCCAGCGATCCAATCGAATAGCTCGGGGGGGTAGGTCGGCCGAGCTTTGGCGTAAAGATGGGCATGTCCCGAAAAATGGTCATTCCACATTTTCATGATCGCTCCTGAGGCCCGGCCCGTTATTCGGCAATACCGCGTGCCTCAAGGATAAGACGCGTCTTTAACTCATAGAGTTTCAAGTCAAAACCAACCGGGTATTCGTGCGGGTTCACAAAACGACGAATGCCGGGATGCAGCCGCTGGATTTCACTCAGGGTGCGAGCGCGCGAGTCGTGAATCGACGGGATTGTGTAGACCTGTTTGCCCTGGCGATAGATAGGCACCAACAGCGGCTCGACGGTCGCCGAGGCCGGCATCGGTTTACGACGGGTCATATCGGTTGGGTCAACGATGACGTGGGGTTTTGAGACGCCTGTAAGCTCGTCGTAGAGCAAATCGCCGATATAGTGCGTCCCGTCAAAAAAGCGCAGCACCTGATGAATTCCGGGCGTCGTGCTCTTGGACGGTTGTTCCGACAGCTTCAGCCGGTGGTCCCAATGGCCGCCGTCGTTGATCGCGCCGAGCTTGTAGACGCCGCCCAACGCAGGTTGGTCAAAGGCTGTGGCCAGCTTGGTTCCAACACCCCAAATCGAGATCTTGGCGCCCTGATCTTTGAGCGAGCCGATGATGTATTCATCAAGATTATTGCTGGCGACGATTTCAGCGTCGTAAAGGCCTGCCTCGTCGAGCATTTTTCGGGCTTCAATCGACAGATACGCAAGGTCACCACTGTCCAGACGAATGCCGAGCAGTTTTTCGCCACGCGCCTTCATTTCTAGGCCGACCGTGATCGCGTTTTTGATGCCCTGAAACGTGTCGTAGGTGTCGACGAGCAAAATCGTGTTGCCCGGCATTGCCTTGGCGAAAGCGCGGAACGCCTCGATTTCTGAATCAAAAGCCATGACCCAAGAATGGGCATGGGTTCCGCGCACTGGGATATCGTATTTCTTGCCGGCCATGACGTTCGAAGTCGCGGCACAACCACCGACATAAGCCGCGCGGCTGGCCGAGATGCCGCCATCCACACCTTGGGCACGACGTAAGCCGAACTCCAGGATGGGCTGGCCTTCTGCCGCCTGACTGACCCGTGCCGACTTGGTCGCAATCAAGGTCTGGAAGTTCAGAATATTGAGCAGCGCGGTCTCGAGCAGTTGGCACTGCATGATCGGGCCTTTCACGCGCAGCAGCGGTTCGTTGGCAAAAACCGGGGTGCCTTCCTCGACGGCATCAATATCGCAGGAAAACTCTAGGTCATTGAGGTAGCTCAGGAAATCCGCATGAAACAGGAGTCTGTCGTCGCTTCCTTTGAGCGTGCGCAGATAGGCGATATCGGTCTCATCGAACGAAAATGCTTCAAGGAATTCGATGACAGGCCCAAGTCCTGCGGCGATCGTATATCCGCTGCCAAAAGGCGGCTTGCGAAAATAGAGATGAAAACACGCCTCTTGTTCATGCATGCCGTTGGTGAAATACGCATCAGCCATGGTGAGCTGATACAGGTCAGTGAGCAGGGCAAGAGAGGTCATGGGAGGTTCCGGAATCGTGTTTCGATTTGGTACAAGGCTTCGGAGGCCCGCAGCTTTTCGGGTTTGGTTTCGTCCGCATTGAGATTTTTTATAGGTCGTATGCCCGGAGATACGACCTTCGCAGGGCGTTCATTCGTGAATCGATCTTTGGCCGCCAAGAGCGTCAGGTCCATCCCTTGGATGGGAGCCTCTTTGGCTGCAAATTCGATTTCCGCGTTACTCACGATCGGTCGGAAACACTCACCATTGACTCGCAGAATCTGGCCGTCCGTCAACAACAGCGCCTCATCTTTTCGGATCGTCGAAGTCTTCGATCCGCGCTGATCGGGGGCGACATCAAAGTCCTTGGCTGCGTAGAAAAAAAACTCTCGAGGGACCTGTGTGAACGTGTTGCGCGCGGATTCGATGCTAAATCCGTTATCGACGTCGCACGCAGGGGTGAGCCCAAAACGGCTCAAATCTTTGGCCATGAAAAACGCGTCAGCTGCGGGTTGATCGACCAGCTGCAACATGATGCGGTTTTTTCCAGTCTGAATGGTCCCAAATTCGACCTGAGCGACACCAACCGGCCCCGCAACCTGAACTCGCGACCCGTTTTTGACCGAGAGCGACTGCTCCAGCTGACAATCGTTGACGCTCTTTTCGTCCCCATTGCACGCTCGCAAAGAGTAACCTTGTTGCATCGGGTCGCGCGCCTTGATGCTGAACTCCATCTCGCGAGCTTCATTGGTGATGAACTTGATCTGGGCACCGAGGTTCGCTGAAGTAATTGTAACTGGAATCACGACCTTTTCGTCGCCCTTAAGTTGCACGGTGACTACTGGAGCCTCTGCCAAATTCACACTCGGCTCGTTTTGGCTTCCCGTTTGGATCGAAAATTGGCCGCCAGAAACACGAGTTGCAATCACGCCCCATCCAAAGCCACGCTCAGAACTGTTCATTGCACCCAACGTCGCCGCCAGTGATTTTCGCGCGTCCTCGACTGCGAGGGTGTTGGTTTCGTTTGGTGAGTTTCTGGCGATCTGAATGGCGTTGGCGTAGGCCCAGGTTTGAATGGAAGCTGTGTGATAGCGGGCCCGGTCGCGCCAGCGGTTACGCAGTTCGTTGTAGCGCTGTGCGTCGCGGCCGGGGCCTTCTTCGATCACGTCCCAAGCTTTTTCAAGGTCGACCTGATTTTGATCAAGCGTCTGTTTTTCGGCGGCCAAATCGAGGCCAACGTCTCGTAGTTCACGTGCCGTCGCGCCGTCGATCAAAGCGCCGGCATCGGAGAGCTCGCCAAAGCTGGATGAGGTCTGAGCATGGCAACCAGACTGTGTAAGCGGGAAGACTCCGCCCCCGAGCAGCATCACCAAAAGAAGCTTTTTCATGTCGAACCCATTCATGGTTTACGACCTAGGCGAGTCCTTCGGCGATGCGCTTCACACCTTCGAGGATCAATTCATCGCTCGTGGCGTAAGAGAGTCGCATATGACCCGGTGCACCGAACGCTGAGCCAGGAACGACGGCAACTTTGGCGTTTTCGAGCAGGAAGTCGGCCAACGCCATGTCGTCGGCAAATCGTTTGCCTTCTCCACAGAACGAAGACACGTCGGGGAACACGTAAAACGCGCCGCCAGGGGTGGGGCAGGTAATGCCTTTGATGGCGTTGAGCGCGTTCACGATCAGTTCGCGGCGGCGTTTAAAAACGATGACCATTTCTTCGATCACCGAATCGTCGAGTTCAAGCGCTGCGAGCGCGCCATATTGTGCAAACGAGGTCGCGTTTGAGGTCGATTGGCTCTGCAGTTTGCCCATGGCCTTGATGGCTTTCACGGGGCCGATGGCAAACCCAAGGCGCCAGCCAGTCATCGCGAACGTTTTGCTGAAGCCGTTGAACGTGATGGTGCGGTCTTCGAGGTCTGGGTTGACGGCAACAAAGTCGGCAGCGATCGGTTCGTCGAACGTGAGTCGGTCGTACATCGCGTCAAAAAACACGACGACGTCTGGGCGGTCAGCGACAACTCGGCCGATGGCGTAAAGTTCTTCAGCAGTATAGACCGCGCCGGTTGGATTGGACGGCGAACACAGAATCAATCCACGGACGGCTGGGTCGGCGAGGGCTTGCTCCAGCTGCGACGGAGTGACCTTAAAACCGGTGTCTGCGCCTGCAAGAATGCTTACAGGTTCCGCGTCAGCGAGCAGCACCTGTGCGGGATAGCTCACCCAGTAGGGTGCCGGAATCACAACTTTGTCGCCTTCTTCGAAAAGCACCATCGTCGCATTGAAAAGCGCGTGTTTACCGCCGGTGCTCACGATGACTTGCTCGGGTTTCACGTCACGACCGCGACGTTTGTAGTCGGCGGCGATGGCTGCTTTTAAAGCCGGAAGCCCGTCTGACGCGATGTATTTGGTATGACCCGCATCAAGCGCTGCCTTGGCCGCGGTGCGCGGCGCCTCGGGCGTATTAAAATCTGGTTCGCCGGCGCCAAAAGAAATCACATCCACGCCAGCGGCTTTCATCGCCTTGGCCTTGGTGTCGATTGCGAGCGTTGGAGAAGGCTGAACACGAGAGATGCGGCTGGTTAGCTTCACGGCTTTAATCCTGAGTGTCTAAGTATTTCTGATGCAAGGCGTCGACGACATGGTCTGGAACCATGCCTCGAACGTCGCCGCCGAAGCGTGCGACTTCTTTAATAAGGCTCGAGCTGACGTAGAAATGAGCTTCTTCCGTCATCATGAATACAGTTTCGATATCGGGCGCGAGGCGGCGATTCATGTTGGCGAGCTGGAGTTCGTATTCAAAATCGCTAACCGCGCGCAAACCACGCAGAATAACGTTGCAACCTCGCCCACGGGCGTAGTCAACCAACAGCGTCTGCGAAAACGTATCGACTTCGACGTTGGGGTTAGGAAACGCACTTTTGAGAAACTCAACGCGCTCTTCGACGGTAAACATCGTGGAGCTTTTGCGCACATTATGGGCGACGGCGACGATGACCTTGTCGAACATGTTGAGGCCACGCGCAATGATGCTGATGTGGCCGTTGGTCAACGGGTCGAAGCTTCCGGGATAAATGGCAACGCGGGACATAGGCCTCCGTGGAACGTCGCCAAGGATGTAGCACAGTCGAAAGCGTCGTGCGACAATGTTGCATATCAGACCGAATACCGTGGCAGAGGACGAAGATGCAGGACCTCGTAATTCTTGGTGCCGGTGGGCATGGCAAAGTCGCCGCCGACTTGGCCCGTTCGTGTGGATATCAGCCACGAGCCTTTGTGGACGTTGCGCGGATTGGCGAAATTGCAGAACCCGGCGGAACCCGCATAGAAATTGAGCAATCGGCTTTCTTGGCCGCGGTGATGAAAGGCGAGTTTGTGTTTGGCCCAAACGCGACGATCGCGATCGGAAATAACCAGGCACGACTAAATCTGTTTCATGAGTTGAAACCTCACCTAAACCTCCCCGCGCTTGTCCATCCTACCGCTTGGGTTAGCCCATCCGCTGAAGTTGGTTTTGGCACGCACGTTTGCCCGATGGTCGTCGTTCATCCAGCTGCGTGGGTGGGCCAGGCCACGATCCTGAACACACGCTGCATTATTGAACACGATTGTCTGGTCGGAGACGGCGTTCATGTCAGCCCGGGCGCGGTTTTATGCGGTGGTGTGCAGGTCGGTGATGGGGCGTGGATCGGCGCCAGTGCGGTGGTGATTCCCGGCATTCGAATCGGTGAAAACGCTATCGTTGGCGCGGGCGCAGTGGTGATTCGGGATGTGCCGGCTGGGGCGAAAGTGGTGGGTAATCCGGCACGAGCTATCGGCGAGGACTAAGGGACGGCCATCGGTACTGCGTTGAGGTACGGAGGATTTTCTTCCAGTTTGATTCCAAAGACGTTTCGATCTGGATATTTAGCAAGGGCTTCATAGGCCAGCGCGCGATTTTGATGGGGGGGCATCAACAAGAATACCACGCGCTCGTTTCCGCGAGGGTCGACCCGACGCCATTCTCCGACAAACGAACCGGTGCGTTTGAACTCCGGAAATCGTTTCCAGACGGTCAGATATGACGGCCCAAAGACCACTGAGTTGTCGAATTTCGGGTCATCGAAATAGCCATAAATCGTTTCGTGAATCTCCCCCTGTTTTTCGAGCGCGCCAAAGTGTCGCAATGTAAAAAACGCATTGCTAAGGATCAACGCGCTCAAAATTACGATAATCCATCGGTTTGATTGGAGGGTCTGAGCCTCAAGTGTTTTGATGCGTGCAAGACCGCTGACCACCAGGATTAAAATCGGGATAATGGTCTCAGAATAGTGAATCGGCCCAACCATATGCAGACCAAAATTGTCGTGTAGAAGACCAAGCGCTAGGTCGAGCAACACCCCGATCGCGAGCGCCAGAGTGAACCGATCCTGGCGTGCCCCAATCCATGCCAGCCCCAGTGCTAGCGGCCCTAGCGCCCAAATCGTCAACATGAACAAGTTGTACGAGACATTGCTGCCGAGTCGTTCCTTCAGAAGATCCATTGAACTCAAGAAGCCCAAAGGTGGCTCACCAGCCCATCCGCTAAGGTCATTAGGGGCCAATCTGGGCGGAAGGATACTTCCGGTGACCGACAGCGAATAGGCGCAGAAGATGGCCACTGGGATTACTCCCGCCATTAGAAAGAGCGCGAGCCCTTTCCGCTTCTGGGGAGATCGGACAGCGTCGACAACTAGCAGTGCAGCCAAAGGCAACCAAAGAAGGGTTATCTCGGGAGGGCGAGTCATCCAACCGACACCCGCGAGAAAACCAGTCAACCCATAAAAAAGGTGGTCATCTCGGTCCCGGGCCACCAAGTAGGTGAGAATGGAAAAGCACAGAAACGCTCGCGACACCAAGTGTGCATGCGTCGTGATGGAAAGCGACGCACCCATTGGAGATACCATCAGCAACACAACTCCCACGAAACCCCATGATGGGCCGAGTCGCCGGGTTATGAGTGCGCCAAACGCAGCGAGTGTTGCCGCCGACAGCAACGCGAAGAAGTCGTTCTGGAGGAAGGTCAGCTCAGCAACGGTCCATGGCCAGATGGCGCCAAGCCAATCAAACGCGGTCATCATTCCATCGTGGAAATAAAAGAAGAGCGTTGGGACAATCGAAACGTACGATGGGATGGGTTCCATTAGTTGTCCGTTCGCCAGTAGTTGTCCCGCGTAGCGGGCCGCCCACTCGTCGTCCGTGAATGGAAACCCATGAAGAACGAGGCGGTTACCCGCCATGGCAAAAACTAGCCCACCCAGAAAAAACGCCAAAAGCAGCGCCCTCGGGTTTTTGTCATGCGTCGAGCGCACTGCAGCCGAAATCTTAAGAGCCAACGCGACGAGTTCTTGTTGCCAGGCAAGAGACGCGAAGACGCTGGCCGGCAAAATCAGAAACACGATTCCTAACCAGGTATAGAGTTCGCCGGTTGTGCTGTTGGTCCACGAAGGGATGAAGGCAATTTCGAGCCCAGGCTCTGTCGTACCTAGGCCAAAAAAGGCCGCAAACATTAAAATCGCGGCGATGATGTAGCTGGCGCGTGTCATAGGTTTCCACGTGATGGGCGTGCCGAGTTTCTAGTGCACAGCCGCAGCTTGCACAAGAACGGGGTCGATTGGACCCAGTGAACGCGGCGTCTGTACTGCGATCTGTGGCGCGCACGTCACAACTTAATCGCCGGTTCGTGCGTGTTTCGGATTGTGTTCGCCGACTGAATCCCAGACGTTTAAAGGGCGAGGCGGGTTTTTCATAAACCGTCGCTCTGGTGGATGTACTCTTAGGTATGTTGGCCTGCGACTTGCACCTACATCTATTCATGAAACATGCATTTCTTTTCATCACCGCGATCCTCATCTGCCTTCCAAGTCTGGCAGACGCGCGATCCAATCGTGTGTCGCAGTTCCCACACGGGTCGGCGTTCGGATGCGATGCGTGTCATACCGCCGCCGGTGGCCTGACTGATTTTGGGTTTGATTCCTACACTTTTACGACCAACGGAAACCTGACTTGGAGTGATTTGGCGGGCAAAGATAGCGACGGTGATGGTTATTCAAATGGTGTCGAGCTCGGCGATCCAAACGGGAACTGGAGAATCGGAAATGCGACGCCCGGCGGCAACTATACTGACCCGAACGACGCAGACGACAACTTCTGTGGCGACGGAACGATGCAGGCCAATGAAGAGTGTGAGGGGTCCAATCTTCAAGGTGCCTCCTGTGGCTCACTGAACTTGGGAGACGGGAACCTGACCTGCACTAACCGCTGTGTGTATAACGTCGCGGTGTGTGGCGGGTGCGGAAATAACGTTCAACAAAACGACGAAGAATGTGATGGGAGCGACCGCGCCGGAGCTTCGTGCGAGGTGCTTGGTTTCGAGGGAGGAACCATCTCGTGCGGCGCCGACTGCCGTCTGATCACTTCGGCATGTACCGGCCCACAACAGGCCGGCGCACTCTGCGGCAACCTGGCCCGCGATGTCGGCGAGAATTGCGACGGCAGCGACCTCGGCACGACGACCTGCCAGACGCTTGGTTACACAGGCGGATTCCTTGGTTGTTCAACTCAGTGCACGTTCGACGTGTCGGGTTGCACCACCTTTGCTGGGACGCCGGACCCCACGACAGGCACGCCGACCAATCCGGAAAATGGTTTGAGCCCCTCAACACCCAACGCGGCTGCCGATCCGATCGTGTTCGAGGGGCGTGCGTGCAGCGCAGTTGGGGCCGATCCGGCCTTTGGGCTGCTCTTAATTATCGGCCTGATGTGGCGCCGTCGTCGTTAGTACGAATCGCGCACGACACTCGATAAGTACAAGCCAAATCGCCGGTCAATCAGGTCTTCCAGATGTATCGGGGGATCGAATCTGTCTTCGTCACGCACGGGGCCTGGATTTCCACGCCGATAGCTCACTTTTTCGAGAGCTCGGTCGAAGGGCATCCGCTTGAAGATGTTCAAAAACACAGCCTCGGCGGGCATCCGGTAGTCATGAACGCCGGCGAGCATGTCGCCCAGAAGGTCAATGAGCCAATCTCGGGCGGCTTCGGGTGATATCGGCGAAAAATTTCGCAGGTCTACCTGATTTCCGTGACTTTGCTCTCGCACCACCAAAACTCGCCACGGCCCCGGCTCGGCGACGCCCGCGGCCAGCATCACGACCCACGCGATGAACCCCTCAAAGAAGTCGACTTCGTCCCGGTCCGCGGGTTGTCGGGGCGCAGTCGTGCTCAGCACGACCACGGTTCGGTCTTTTAGCTGGACCGCCGGAGTGCGCCCCGTGACATCGACCTCGCGGGTGGTGTCGATTCCAAGTGGGATAGCTAGGCGAAGCGGGCGGTGCAAGACGCCGGGTAGTGGTTGTGCGTCGGCTTGCCCAAAATTATGAACCTCTAGATCGCTTAATTTCCAGAATGCTGAGTTCTCTAGAGCCAGCTGCCACCTGTCCATCAACGCGTGATGGGTTCGGCGTTCGGCGTCTCCAAACAGGCCGGTCGGTGAGCGCCCAAGCAGCTCTTCCCGCCCAGCACGCGTGGCGTACGCTTCCAGCCGGAGGGCTCGTTTATCGGACACATCCCGCGACTGCCACGTCGACAGGAAGATTTCCTGAAGCATGTTTTTTCGCAGGCTCCACGGGGTTTTGAACGCCTCGTCTTCGATTTCAAAAACGTCCCGCTCGTCGTCGCGTCGCAGCCGCAGGTAGAACTCAGCCGCCCCTTGTAAGGGGTTTTCGAGGAAGCGCCTGAGCAGATAAAATGACACCCCGACACGCTCATCGTCGTCTTCTTTTCGCTCGGGCAGGGTCGGCAACCCCAATAATGTTCTGAATGCCTCAAAGGTCTTGGGATCCAGACCGTCGAGGTCATCTTCACGAGGTGAAGCGAAATTCTGTTTCTTCCATTCTTCTTTGTGCGAAAGGGCCTCTGCTTCGCGCAGGGCCTCAGGATGCACGCTTCGCCCGATTCTTTGAGCAGCGGGATCCTCGCCGAACATTTCGGGGAAATATCGAGGGTCAAAGCGCCGCAGCGGGTGGCGGCGTTTGATGGCCTCGACGTTTTCAACCGGCAGGTAATGGCGTCGCAGCATGAACTCGAGCTCACGCACCAATGACGAGGGGAGGAGCTCTTCACCGGTGCTGCTATCGCGCGCCACATAGGATAAATACAGGCGTTCACGTGTCGACTGGAGGGTCTCCAAGAACATGTATTCGTCTTGGCGTCGGACCGAAAAGTTATCCCAGCGTTCAGGTCGGGCCCATCGCAGGTCGAGCGGCGATTGAGTGTCGGAGCGCGGGAATTGACGTTCCCCAAGTCCCGTGATGAACACGACCTTGAACGGAATCGGTCGCATGGGCACAAATGAAGACACGACCACGCCGTCAGCCAGATAATGCCCGCGTGAGATTTCAAGACTTGAGATCGCAGTTTCCAGCGCCTCGTACGCCACCCGGAACCGCACCAGATTCGAACTCGCCTCGCGATTACGCAGGTCATGAAGCTGTTCCATCACACGCACATGATCTCGTTCATCCTCATCGTCGGCGGGCACCAGGTGTTTTTGGACCAACTCGATCACGGCGTCATACCACTGGACGAGCGTTCGTTTGGTCTGGCGAAATTCTCGCGAAGTTCCGATCAGGTCTCGGGCGAGCCGAACAAACCTTGCGGATACGGCAACGTCGGTCGCCCCGTGCTCATGCGGTACATACTGGTTTGCTCCAATCGAAACCGTCTGGTTATCACCGGTGCTCATGAACGCGCCGAGCACCAGTCGTTTCAGGCCCTGATCCCAATTATAGAGGTCTTTTTCAATATAGGTCTCCGTGTGGTCGCTGTGATCGGCCCCGTGGAAAATATTGAGCTGGTCGACCCAGCGAATCCAGGTCTCCGGGTCGACGTCGGGATGCCCGGCAAGCACGTTGGGATGGGTCATGAGGCGCAGCATTTCGGCGCGCGTGAATCTCGAAAAAGGAATACCCAGCAGCAGATCGACGGCCTCGAGGTAACGACGGTTCGACCGTGCCGTAATATCCACAATATTATGCGGGATATCGTAAGTGTCTTTGAACACCGACCGAATGCGGGATTGGTAGGCTTCGCGTTCCGACTGGCTCACGATCACCGCAATATCATTGAACCTAAGCAATTCGCCCGCTTCTTTGGCCCGTCGAATCAGCTCCCAGATTTCACTGGCCACGATCTCGACTTCGCGTTGAATCGTTGGGCATTGCAGCACAACCAGCGTGTCGTCAGCGTAGGTATACGCGGGCTCTTTCATGGGCGCGCGCACCAGAACGTCATGCTGAATGCGGTGCAGAAGGGTGTCGGCATCAAGCAGCGGATCGACAAAGTCGGTTTCGAAATCACAGTCGGTCAGCAGGTTGAGCATCCGAATATTATCGCGACCCGGGCGTCCCCAGAGCTTGAGTGGGGGCGGGTCTTCTTCGTCTTCAAACAACGCATCATCAACGGTCAAAAGGTTGAGCGCTGGCTGTTCGTCGCGTCGTTTCTTGAAGCGGGCTTTTTGCGATACTGCCCATCCATTCGGGACGTCTTCCCAGTACTCCATGCACGGATTTAACGCGTAAATGAAGACTTCAGATGTGTCACCCAAAGTGCCTATCGCGTCGTAATAAAGCCGCGAAAGGTACGAGAGGCCAAAGATATGTACGGGCCCCTCAAGAACCGGGCGGCGGTCCACGATGCCACGCAAGACCTCGCCAAACCGCATCGTTTTTTTTGCAGATACTGCGTTGTGTTCTGCCGCCCAACCTTCGGGACCAAAAATATCTAACCAGAGCAATCGCTGCCAACGCTCGGTCGATGAGTAGGGCTCGCGATCCAAGATGGTTCCTGCGGGCCAGTGACGAATCATGGCCGGTCGAGACAGTTCGTATTCTTCAAAGAGTTTTGCGAGGCGATCGGCCAATTGAAAAAGGCGCCGGTCGTAATCGTCCTCGTCGAGACTTGCGTCGAAGTATGAACGAATCTCTTGGTCTTCTGGTCGTGCGATAGGGGCTGCCGCACAGATTGCTTCGATGCGTTCGATCAACAGGCTGCGCAAGATTTCGCGCCGCAACACCTCGGAACCTTCGGGCCTCAGGTTCTCGAAAAACTGATTCACGAAGATCGTTTCTAGGTTCGCTGCGATCCCGTTAATGCGAGCGAGTTCGAACTTCAGGAACGTTGCAATATTTCGGTTGGGCACCACGATCGTGATGGGTACAAGCGGATCTGTGCGTTCCGCAGTCATGGCGTCGGATAAGGCGACGACCAATTTCTCAAGATGATTTGAGTACCAAAGGTGGATCAAACCCGTCCCCTAATTTAGTTGATCTGGAATACCAGTTTCTGCCCGTCCTGAGATAGCACAACGAGTGACGAGCGCGCCATATCTTGGCGTTTGACTTCAAACACATGAAAGCGCGGTTTCTGGGACTTGTAGTCCAGGGGCGTCACGAATAGGCCCGTCTTGTCTGCCTTCAGGTAGTACGCCTCGGCTTTGATATCGGGGTGATATATCTTGTCGCGCGATACAAAAACGACTTCGGCAGGGTCGTCATGCAAGAGGACGTGGCTTCGATTTTCAATCACATAAGACACGATCACAAACACCGAATCTTGTTTTGCGGTCCAACGTTCTTTGCCACGTCCCACTGAGTCCGTAGGCGCGATCGATTTCATTCGGTATCGCTGTTTTCCCAACGTGTAGAATTTATCGAGCCGAGGCGGGTCGCTTTGTTGTTTGACCAGTCGTTCGTGGACGTCCAGGTCTTCGATGGCATCGAAATATCGCATCGAAAAGCCAAGGTCGACCGTTGATAGGGCGACGAAATAGGACTTCAAGTTCCAGACATTCGCAATGAGTTTGGCATAGTCTTTGGGAACTGGGACGTTGCGGTCTTTGTTGAGTTCCAGAAGTTTGGCTCGCTCGGCGGCGCAGCTTTCGAGGTCGTCGCAAGCCATCGTAGTCGTGACTGTGAAGATTTTACCCCTGTTTGAATGAACGACGAGTTCAGTTTCGCCGAGTTTCGGGTCGGGGTAGTTGGAGCACTTCCAAACCGTAAACTCGTCATCGAGTCGTTTCTCGAACCAAGCTGACGGACAACGAGGCAGCGCGTCACCGTTTTTTATCGAGGTGCCTCGCCATAACGAGAAGTCGCTTGGCCACTCAAGCCGACCGCTTTTCGTGCCAGACGAGGTGGATACTTTTCCGCCGTCGACTTCAGACGCATTGATCGACACCGTTGGGGGAAGTCCATCGGACTTGTCGCAACCTCCCAAAACCAGTAACGCCAGTGCGGCGATTCGCCGAATCATGGGCGATACGTTACTCCGCGCTTGTGATCGCGACAAGAGCGCAGCAATAGCCGCATTCTTCAGTGGTCGTCAAAAAACGGCTGCCCTGCGACTTGATCCGCTGCGGCCTTCACCCATGTCTCCAAAACCGATTTGTCATGCTCGTTTTCGATACGCTGGAGGTCAGCTTCCGAGGGAGAATAGCCGCGGGCACCAAGCAGGAGAAGAATGCACTCGCGCAACCCTTGTTCTCGACCTTGTTCGATGCCTTTCTCCATCCCTTCGGCAATGTAGTCGAGCACGATGGGACTAAAATATTCTTGAGTCATAGGGTCATCCTTCAGGGCTAGGGCAATCCAAAGCGGCAGCGCCTGCATTGCTTTATCATAATAAACACGTTGATGGTGGTTCTCAAGAGCTTGATACAGGTCGGATTCCCATAATCCTTTCAACATGTTCGCTGGGGGTTCCGGGCTTGTATAGGTCCGGCCGTGAGCCATCATTGCAAGCAGCGCCAGCGTAGGATTCCTCCGCGTGAAGTCGGTCGAGGGTTCCTTTGGTAGGTCTGACGGTCCCAAAACCATCGCGTGCCACACTGAGTTTCTTCCGATTTGAATGGGTTTTCTGGCGAGCTTTTCGATGCGCCGATCGGTGGTAATGACCAGTGTTTCGGTTCTACATCTAAGCTCGGTTCGAAGGCCGATGGCGTAGTGTGGCCATTTGAACTGTTTTTCGGCCCAGTCCTTGTTCGTCATGGTGGTTTGGACCTCAATTACAAGTCCAAGAGTTGGCGGTTCTCCGAGAATGATGCAAGCGTCGGCCAGCAGCTGTTTTGGAGTCGCCTCGTCGAGGTCGAGGCCGCGCGCTGACCGAACGGTCACGTCTTGGGACGGCTCGAATCCAAGGAATTTGAGCAGCGATAGGTTGTCGCGCACGACAAAATCGATCAAATTTTCGTGTTTGTTTCCAATCATTGAACCTCCACTGGATATGGGGTTATCGGTCAATGACTTCGAAAAGTTGCGAATATGCTGAAACCCAGTGGCAGCAGCAATCACAGGCGGCTAGCGCATAGCCGCGAAACCGACTACCTTGGCGCCATGGTCGCAAAACTGAACAGTGAATCACCTTTGAGCCGGGCGCTAGAACACGATCTCGCTGATATCGTGGGACGGACGCACGTGCTCACCAGTGGGCCTGACCGCCTTGCCTACAACAATGATTGTTGGCCGCGAGGCATCATTCTGACCCGCGGACGTCAGGTTCGCCATCATTTGCCTGCAGCGATCGTGCAACCCAAAGGTGAGCACGAGGTGCTCGGCCTTATTCAATGGGCCCGTCAGACTGGCACACCGATCGTGCCTTACGGCGCAGGAAGCGGGGTTTGCGGCGGGGCGATTACCGACGGCGAGGGCGTGATTGTTGACCTGAAACGGTTGAACAAAGTTCAGGCGACTCGTGCTGACGATATGACTGTGCGAGCCCAAACCGGCATCATTGGAATGACGCTCGAACAAGAGCTAAACCGGCAGGGATTAACGCTAGGGCATTACCCTTCATCGCTTTACTGCTCAAGCTTGGGCGGATATCTGGCAGCGCGCAGCGCCGGCCAATATTCGAGTCGGTACGGCAAGATCGAAGACATGGTCGCCAGCATGCGAGTCGTCACCGGGTCCTCCGAGGTTTTCGACACAGCCGCAGATCCCCTGGCCTCCCGTCCTCGCCATCTCGTGCCTGATTGCGGCCCCGACATGACGCAGCTTTTTGTGGGGAGCGAAGGCACCTTAGGGATGTTGACCGAGGCCACTTTGCGCGTGTCGCCAAACCCGACCATTCAGGTC
>JBBKVQ010000312.1:0-8515 GCA_037968515.1 Bradymonadaceae bacterium | reverse complement strand
CGACCTGCTCATTACGAATGAGCTGCTCTACCAACTGAGCTACAACAGCCCGCTACATGGAAATCCATGCAGGGCTGCATGAGATAAAAGAGGCGGCCAAGCGCGTCAAGTCAAAACCCTTGGATTAATTCGAAACCAATCTGAAGTTCCTACGTTGTAAGCAGCAGCACAAAACCGCGAATCTTTGCCGCCGGTCAGGAATCCAACTGATCGTGGCACAAGGTGCGGAAGATTTGAGGTGAATATGTATACGATGCCAGGACCCAACGTTAAGAATTTAGAACTGATTCGACAGCGTGAGCGATTCTCTTGGTTTGCCAAGCAGTTGCAATCTCGATCAGTTGCTGCCGATGTCGAGGTACTTCGTGAGCACCTGTTTGGTTTTCAAAGCCGCCCAGGACAGCGTGAAAAGGCCTTGGTGGCTCTCGCGCTGCTTGGCAGTGTGGAAGCTGGCGACGTCATCGCCGGATTCGATACGGGCGAAGACGAGGAACTCATGACGTTCCATTCAATCGCTGCGACGACCTGGGCTACCCAACTGGCAGCGTAAATGTGCACCATCATCTTGTTCCATCGGCTTTTTGACGATTATCCACTGGCTGTCGCGGCAAATCGGGACGAGATCTTGTCGCGCCCAGCCGAGGGTTTTGCTGCTCGAGACCACGGCGTGTTTGCCCCCAAGGATCTGTCGCACGGCGGAACCTGGATTGGCTTTAACCAACACGGCCTGCTCGCCGCCCTGACCAATCGATTCGGAGCTGGCCGAGATCCTAGTCTTCGATCACGTGGAGAAATTCCTCGGATTGCCCTTGCTGCTTCAGATGCCAACGAGGCGGCGCAGGCGCTGCTGGCATTGCCTGCGGCGGAGTTCAACCCGTTTCATGCACTTGTCGCTGACCAACGCACTGCTCGGGTGGTTTGGAGCGACGGGAAGGTGCTGCACAGCCTAATTCTTGGTCCAGGTGTGCATGTCATCACAGAACGCAGCTTCCAAGACGTCCCCCCGGCGCGTGCCACTCGGATCAGCAGGCTTTTGCGGAACACCAATCGATTCGATCCCAATGTGCTGATGCATGTGTTGAGTGACCGACATCCCGGCGGTGTCGATTCCCCAATGGTGTACTTGGAAGGCCTCGACTATGGGACCCGCAGTTCGGTGATTGCGGCACTTAGCCCATCCGACACGGTTTTTTGGGAATCTCTCGATCGACCCGCATTTGGGTCATTTGTGGATCGAAGCTCCGATTTAAATGCCGTCCGGTTCACTGCGGGAAATGGGGTTGCCGCCCTGTAGTGATGTCCGCGATCGCCACCACCCTCGCCACGCTTTCTCGCGCTTGGTTCCAAAGCTCTGCTTTGTAGATTCGCCGATCCGAGGCCACGCCCACCACATCCAATTCGTTTTGGTCGCCAAGGTAAATGGCCCGATACAGATGAAAGCGCTGGGTGCAGACGATGGCGTCTTGAACGCCAAATACTGGAGTCGCTCGCGCCATGCTGTCCAGGGTCCGAAACCCCGCGTGGTCCAGCACGATATCTCCCGTCGGAACCCCGTGGTCGACCAGCCAATCATGCATGGCTTGAACCTCGTCGTAGATCTTTGTTCCATGGTCGCCCGAGACCAAAATCTGTTTAACTTTACCGTTCTGATAGAGCAGTAACGCCGTTTGAAGCCGGTCCTCCAAGCTGTGAGACGGCACGCCCGAGGACCACACACGAGCCCCCAGAACGATTGCCCACGTCTTCGGTGGCACATCTGAAACATCGTAGACCCGCTCTTGGGTGGATTGAATCACCCAGAGATTGGCCGCGCCCACGACAAAAAAAAGGGTGGCAAATGCCACCCCAAGATACTTCAGGATTTTTGTTCTCAACTTAGCCAACCAGCAGCAGTTGCGCAGGTTAACCCGGGAGTCCCGAAATTAATTCCGGCGACGGCGAACCAGTCCGAAGAAGGCCAAGAGTCCCAGCGGAGCCAAGCCGCCATCGACGGCAGAGCAGCCCGTCTGTGGTCCATCGCCTTCTGGTGCGTCATCGAACGTCTCAGAAGCCTCAGCTGCCGAGCTTTCTTCGAACTCGGTGATCTCAAGGCCTTCGCCGCACTCACAAACATTGCTCCACTCGGCGAGGTAGGACGTGAAGTTCGTGCCCGCATGGTTATCAGCCGCGCTCGCGGCACACACACACGAATTCTTGATATCACAAGCTTTAGGTCGGTCCGCACTAGGCAGGGTATAAGTGCCCGAGAACGAAGCCCATGATTTGGTGATGTTGTCCTTGCTGCCGTCGCAGTCGTCGTCCAAACCGTTGCAAAGCTCTGGCATGGGCTCGAACTGAGGCAAACACACTTCCGTGTTGCCGCTGCATGCGCGCAAGCCCGGGGCACATCGCCCGACACCGCCGGCAACCGTACAGGTTCCGCCGATTTCATCGACATCGCCGTCACAATCATCGTCGAGTCCGTTACAGACCTCCGTACTTGGGAACACCGTCTGTGTGCAGATCGGCGCGCCTGTTGGATCTGGACATGTGGTCTCGCCCATCGCGCAAACGCCCAACAGACCAGGCACCGTGCAAGCTACGCCTGCCTGGCAACAATTGGCATCAGGTTCACAGTAATCGGTGCCCTCAGCACACTTCCAGACACCTTCAGGACATAATCCCAAGAATGCGGCATCGGGCACGGTACAGGACGACCCTGTGTTCTGCTCACACAGACAAGCGAGCTGCGTCGAAACCTGATTGATCGCCCGAACCTGAATCTGGTTGCAATACAGGTCGGTCAGTCGAACACGTTTGGATTCGGTCGCCGACGCAAATTCCCAACCCTGTCCAGACGGCACGGCGAGTGGGCTGCTCTTCTGGTAGATGCGGCCATTGCCGATTCCGGCGAATCGTCCCTGAATGTACAGGTAGGGATACTCATTGCTGGTGTCCAGCGGCACATTGCTGACGGGCGCACCCGCGAAGTCCACATCGAACACACACTGAATCTCATTGGTGATTGCCGCGATGGCAGCCAACAAAGCCGCTGAGTTGTCCGTCTGGTAGGCGCCGGTGCACTTGCCACGAAGATCCGCGTATTTTGATGGCTCGGCACACGGGTCAACTTTGTTGAGCCCGACGGTACACGACCCACTGCCACCCGCTGCGGCAAGGATATTATTGAAGTCCACATCGGTTCCGGCACCCTGACCGACCACATAAAGATTGGAAAGCTTTCGGTGGTCACAGGCTGCAAGGACAGCCGCAAGGAACGGTTCCTTGCCATCGTAGCTAACGGTTGGCTCACCATCGGTAATCAAGACCGTGGCGGCGGCCCGGCTGATGCCGGTTTTAATGACCATGCTGATCGACGACGAGTTGGTATCGCAGCTGGCGTCCACTCCTCCGGTTCCAAATGAACAGGAAGCTGTACCTGGCCACGTCTTTGAGCGGTTTCGAACCTCGAGGCGCAATTTACCGTTTGCGGTGACGGATGCCGGGATGATGAAGTTCTTGCTTGAGGCCTTGCACTTATCGTTATTGCCCTGGTGCGTTCCGATTTTAACCGCTGTCGTTGCCGATTTGGTTCCGTCAGAGACGTAAATATCGGCGTATTCACAGCTTGAGTCGTAATCGCCGCGCAGGTTGATTGCGACAGTGAAGTCAGCTGTTTGGGGCGTCAACGACAAGTTGTGCGTGTAGTTGAAGCCTTCGTTATTGCTCTTGGGTTGTGTCTGAAAATCGGTAATGGTCGCTGTGCCAGAAATAGCGCCCTTTACACACTTCGAATTCAACGAGGTACGGATCGCCAAAGCGGTTGGGGTGCTTCCTTTTGGTCCGCCAGAGTCGGCCAACGACTTCATGATTGGGACGTGTGAATCTTGTTCACACTCGTTGGTGATGATCGCGGTGCTTCCTTCAAATAGGCCCAATCCGAAGGCTGCGAGGTCGGGGTTCAATGCCGACGATTCGAGCGTCATCTTATCAATGGCGTTTACCGCCTGATCCCATTTGGTTTCATAACCGCATATATTGATGTCAGTTACCGTTCCCAAATAGGTGGATACTTTGTTTGCGAGCGTGACCGTTGCTCGGTTAACCGAACACACGTTTGAATCAACTCCGTCGCATTGGTAGGCATCCGGACCTGTGCGGAGCTCGACGTCGACCCGACCGTCCGAGGCATAACTGGCTGGCAAGTTAATTTTGTAGGTTTTAGTCACACCACAGTTGGTGTTCGGCCGAAACTCTTGCCGGAAATCACCATCGACGTAGACGCGATAGTATCCATTACAATCGTTCAGATCGCCTTCAACACCCACCGTGAGTTCAAGCTGCCCAGTGACGGGCGCGAGGGTGGTGAACGAAGTATAGTGGCTGTAACCGCTTACAGCTGGGGACGATGGGTAAACAGAAGCCAAGGTTCTAGTCCACCCGCCGCTGGTCACGCATTCGCCCGCGCTGGCGACTTTTTTCTTGGTGCCGTCCGGAAGCTGGCAAACTTTGCAGCTCAACGGAATCCGAGTGCCGTAGTTAACGTTATCACCCATCGAGCCCGACTGGTCGAGCATCAGCATCATGTTTGGAGGGTTCGTTGGTTCAATCTCAGTCACACTTCGGGGGCTGCACGTGAAGTCCCAGGCCAGGGCCAAGGAAGGTGTGAGCAGGATCCCAAGAAGGGCAAATAAGGATGTACGCAACATGGTTTACTCCGAACGCGGTATTCTTAGAGTATACAGAAGCAATTTTGGTGCCGTAGTCACGTGTGCCTGATCTCAAGGAACCACGTTACGACCTGACGCATCTTCGAGCCTGCAATCGTCAAACACTTGACGATCTACGCAAACTTTTCCAAAACCTCAAAAAATGTTGATGGTGTAGGTGAATGGAGCACGTGAGTTCAGGAACTTGTCTACGACGATGTAGTAGTCTCCATCGGTCGTGACCACCCAATCTGGATCTTCCACCGCAAAGTAGGTGACGCAGGTCTCGGTCGCGCCGCAAGCTGTGGTCACAAAGATAGCGTTGGTGTTGTTATCACTTGAAAGCGCGTCCACATTCACAATGTCTCCGGCCACCAGGCCGGGCAGGTAGAAGACCGCTTCAAATCCCGGCGTGGGGATATTTCCACACGATGCATTCGCCCCGAAATTCAGGGTGTTTGAAAACGCGCCTGGGTCGGCGGTGTAAGTACCACCGGGTGCTGTGACCGTTATTGCGGTTGCACAAGACCCACCATCGCAGGCTCCGCTGGTGCACGAGTCGGGGCAAGAAATCGGCTCCGGCTCGGTGCCATTGGGGCAGGTCAGCAAGACATCCTGCATACAAACCGACTCTCCGAGCGTGCAGCTCGATGCTTCGGCGGTGACCGTGAAGTCGTAGGTTCCCGGGTTTCCGAACTTCATCTCGAGAATCACAAAATAATCGCCAGCTTCCAAAAGCCGTGAGCCAAACTCGTTGTCTTGGCACAAAATTTCGCTGGTCGCGTCGTCACACGCGGTTCGAAGGGACACAACCCCATCGAATTGCCCCGTCCAGTCGGCTCCAAAGTCTACCAAAGCCCGCTGGGCCAGCGTGAACTTCAGGACACGTTCCCTAGACGAAGTGGCGCCGGAGCATGAAGTCGTAAGCGAGTCTCGACCATCAGCTACAAGGGTTCCAGAGTCATTGACGGCGATTCCATTGCTCAGCACGCCAAGGTCTACGGCCAGACCACAGCTGGTGTCTGTCAAACAGGCTCCGTCTACGCATACTTCGCCGGCGTCACAAGGAACTGCAGGACAGGTCAAATCAACGTCTGGACCCATGTCGACCATGTCGACCTCCATGTCGACCTCGACGTCCACATCTGGGCGCACATCTGGCACATCCGTGTCGACTTTCACGTCCACACTGACATCTTCGCCCATGTCTGGGATGAAGATATTATTAGTGTTGGAAGGGCCGTCGTCTGCACACGCCGAAAACATGACCAACGTTGCGCTTAGAGCTAGATGACTGAATTTCACGGTGTCTCCTCATGAACCTGCTGCACGCAAACTATATGTAAGGTCGGGGCCGCGCGCAAACAAACGTCAAATGTTGACGTCCGGCAAGCCCACCAGCGGGCGATGCAGTCGCGGATCATGAGGACGGACATCGGTGCGTCGAATCACAAACGTCATGAGAGCACGGACCACCCAGTACAGTTTTCCGGGGCCACCGATCCACGTGCGTCCCGCCATGGGGTTTGCCCCGTTGACCAGCAGTCTAAGGCCAATGGCGCGATACAAACGCGACGCCACTAGGATAGCAAATCTTGTCCGAGCCGGGATGAACCGCATGCCGTCTTCGGCGCTTCGGTAGTAATCCTCGGCCATTTTCAACACATCTCGGACCACGGTCGCAACCTCCGAGCCTTGGCCCAATTCGCTCAGAAGTCGAGGCACATCAACGCCTGCTTGTTCCAAGCGCACAACCGGAAGGTAAACGCGCTTACGTCCCGCATCTTCCAACACGTCGCGGCAGATATTCGTTAGCTGCATCGCGACCCCCAAATCGATGGCGTGGGCTCTCCCTGTATTGTCGTGAACACCGATGATGGGGCACATCATTAAACCCACCGTCCCCGCGACACGGTAAGAATAGCGCAAAAGCTGAGCGTCGTTTTGGAAACAGACGTTTCCAAGATCCGATAGGACGCCTTCGATCAGTTCGTCGGCGTAGCTCAACTTCATTTTGGTCCGGCCTGCGACTTCCAGAAACGCCGCCACAAGCGGCCTTGCGGGTCGTGCACCGTTGATTTCGAGTTGGATTTCCTTCAGCTCGATGTGCGCGCTGTGGGCGTCTTCAGCTTCATCCGCCGTGTCGTCAATGAGGCGGCACAAGGCGTAGACCACGGCAGCGTCGTCGCGGCATGCGCTGGGGAGGAACCATGATGCCCACCGAAATGACCTTGCATGGGTGGCCATGACCTCACGACTTTCTGCGACGACTGCGCTCATGCTGATTTCCGCGTGACCGGTGTCGTTGGTAAAGGTACTCGGTCCGAGGGACTGAGCTCGGGGATCACGCGCTCCAAAACCTTTGCCGTGCATAAAACGCCCGGCAGCCCCGCGCCCGGATGGGTGCCAGCGCCCACAAAGTACAGACCTTTCACGTCCTCTGAGCGGTTGTGATAACGAAACCAAGCACTCTGTTGGAGCATGGGCTCTGGCCCAAAGGCTGCACCATCTTGGGACCTGAGCTCGTCGCGAAAATATTCAGGCGTGATGAACTTGGACGTCACGATATTTTCCCGCAGGCCGGGCAACATGCGCTGCTCAATCCGCTCCATGATCTTCTCGTAGTATATCGGGCCTTCGGTCTCCCAATTCACGTCTGCTTTCAAGTTCGGAACCGGCGAAAGCACGTACATGTTCTCATGGCCCGCAGGCGCAACAGTGGTGTCTGAGCGCGTGGGCGCATGCAGATAGAGTGACATGTCTTCGGCCAACACCTTCTTGTCAAAAACGTCGTCGAGCAGGCCTTTATAACGTGGGCCGAGCAGGATCGTATGGTGGGCCTGGTCCGTCCAAGTCTTGGAAGCTCCAAAATACGCGACAAAAAGCCCCATCGAATTTTTGACGTTTTTGAGGCGGCGTTTGGTGTGCTTCTTCCGGTTTTCGGCGGGAATCATGTGTTTGTAGACCATCGTCGGGTCAGCGTTGCAGATGACGTTCGAGCACGCAAACCGGCGCCCGTCCTCGGTCCGAACGGCCACAGCTCGGCCGTCCTTGACCTCGATTTCAGCAGCCGGAGCGTTGAAATGCACCTCGACCCCAATATCGTCCAGCAACTGCACCATCGCCGCGACGACTTTATTGGTGCCGCCTTTGATATAATGAACGCCCCATTTGCGTTCGAGCCAGTGAATCAGCAGATAGATCGAGGTGGCCCGGAAAGGATTTCCACCAATGAGCAACGGCTCGAACGAAAATGCCTGCCTCAACCGCTCGTCTTTGATGTACTTCGACACAAGGCTGTAAACGCTGCGATGATTTTCGAGCTTCACCATCGCTGGAATCACTTTGACCATGTCCCAGACGGTATCAAACGGGACGTCCGCCAATTCCGTGTAGCCAACATCAAAAATACGGTGCGAATGCTCGGCAAGCTTGCGGTAGCCGTCGACATCTTGTGGGCTTAAGGCTCGGATGTTTTCGATCAGTCGCTCGTCATCCCCAACGTAATCAAACTGCGAGCCGTCGTCGTACATGATGCGATAAAACGGGTCGATTGGCATGATTTCGTAATAATCTCGCCAGTTCTTACCCACCGCCTCGAAGAGTTCCTCGAACAAGTAGGGGGCTGTGATGACCGTGGGGCCTGCATCAAAAGTGAATCCGTCCTGACGGAATACACGTGCTCTGCCGCCAGCGTCTGGAAGGGCCTCCAAAACGACCACCGGATGGCCTTTTGCTCGCATCCTGATGGCTGCGGCCAATCCGCCAACTCCGGTTCCTATTACAACTACTGGGTCCATGATTCCTCCGACGACCGCCTAGGCCGA
>JBBKVQ010000311.1:0-26449 GCA_037968515.1 Bradymonadaceae bacterium | reverse complement strand
TGCGTTTGGTTGGGACAGGGGCGGCCGCGCTGGGAAACCTACGTGTGTTGCCGGTTACCGCAGTTAACGAAAAACCATGGGCGCAATACACCGTGATGGATAAGCAGAGTGAAACCGCCGCGCCTGGCTACTACTCGGTGTATCTTCCCGAGGTCGGGGTCACCGCCCAGCTTACCGCGACGCTGCGCGCGGGCTTTCACCGTTACACAAGCGAAACGAACGGCATCACGCTGATCTTTGACCCTGCAGCAAGCATTGTAAATTCGGCTGAAACGCAGGTGACGATGAGCGTGGAGGGCCAGACGATCGAGGGCAATGTCGTCTACAGCGGCGACTTCGCGACCCGAAGCGGCCCATTCACGCTCTATTTTTCGGCCACCACCGACTCTGCTCCGACAGGCGTCTCGACTTGGAATGACGCCGGCGTGCAATCCGACACAACGACCACCCAAGGCATCCGCGGCGGGGCAGTTCTCGAATTCAGCGACACCAAAAACGTAGAACTGCGGGTTGGACTGTCGTTTGTCGACCTAGACCAGGCGCGGCTTCACCGCGCAGAGGTCGACGGCAAGACGCTCGAAGCCATCCGCGAACAGGCGAGTGACGCTTGGCGCGAAAAGCTAGGTCGGGTACGGATTCGCGGAGGTTCCGAGGACAACCAGCGCATCTTCTACACGGCCCTCTATAACGTCTGGCGGATGCCGACCCGGCTCGACGGCGCCGATGGGCGCTACCGCGGCATGGACGGTGAGGTCCATCAGGCCGAAGGCTCAAAATACTATTCAGATATGTCTCTTTGGGATTCCTTTCGTACCCTGCATCCTTGGCTTGTTCTGGTCGACCCTGAACTGCAGCGCGACTGCCTCAACTCGTTATTGGAAATGAAACGGGCTACTGGCTATCTGCCGCGCTGGCCGGCCCTACAGACCTATACAAACAGCATGTTGGGCACACCCGCCGACCAGCTTTTCGCCGGCAGCGCGCTTAAAGGAATCGACGGGGTCGACTACGACGAGGCATTCGACGCACTCTGGATTACAGCGAATCAAGAACCGCCGCCCGAGTCGATATTTAGCGGACGAAAAGGAGGCGAGCGATACGTCGAACTCGGATTTATCCCGGACGACGAGTACGGACAGTCGGTCTCGCGCACCCTCGAGTACACCTACAATGACTGGGCGCTCGCCAACCTCGCGGAACGCCTCGGCAGGCCCGAAGCCGCCGAATTGCGCACGCGCTCCAAAAATTGGCAGAACACTTTCGACGGCGAATCGAAGTTCATGTTGCCGCGAAACGCTGACGGTAGTTTTGTCGCGGTGCCAAACAAAAGTGCGACCGACGAAGACCATTATACCGAGGGCAACGCGTGGCATTGGCGCTTCTACCCCACTTGGCACGCCCAGGCACTGGCCGATGCCTTTGGTGGAGCGCGGCCGTTCTATACGGCCCTCACCGAGTTCTTCGAAGACGCGGGCATCAACACCGCTAACTACAGCCCGCTGCTGCCCGACCGGAGGTATTGGCATGGCAACGAGCACGATATCGGCGCTCCCTATCTGTTCAACTTCACCGACCACCCGGCTGACGTCGGGAAGTGGGTTCGTGTGATCCAAGCCAAAGCCTATGGCACGGGCCCCGACGGCCTTGTCGGCAACGACGACGGTGGCACGCTATCCGCCTGGTATCTGTTCAGTGCGCTCGGTTTCTACCCGGTAGCCGGTTCAGACACTTATATGCTCGGCTCGCCGCTCTTCCCGGAAATCCAAGTCGACCTTGGTGACGGAAAAACGCTTGAAATTCAGGCGCCGGGTGCTGGTCCCGAAACACCATACGTCACGCGGGTGGCTGTCGACGGCCAGGACGTGGATGGGCCGTATCTAACTCACGCGCAACTGATTGGAACCACCATACATTTCGATATGGCAACTGAAGCGCCGCGGTCGAATTAAGGCCGTCGCAATGCCAGGCGGGAGCCAGGCGACCAGTCAAGATGTCGAACTATTCGCGCCAATAATTCGAATATGGAAAGGCCACGATCGAAGAGCACTTCAAAGACGTTTCGATTCTATACAACGGACCTCATGGTGAACGCGTCGTTGCGCGCCCTTAAGCGTAAAGTGTTGAGTGTCTCGCGCGCTCTCGGGCAAGGGTAGCCAACTGGAAAGCTGTTCGCGCCGTGACGGAGATTCTAAATCGAGCTTTAAGTTACGTGGATGATTCGATCACCTCATACGCAATCTACCAGGGCGAGGATAACGTCTGGAACAGCGCTCGCCACGGAATTATCTTGTACGCGCAGTCGTATAAACCGATTTTAATCACGGCCGCAAAAGTCTGGTTATTGAGCAAGATAGTTGGTTTTGTTTTGTAGCGCCTTCGCTTGATCGGTCGATAATGGCCCGGAATCGCATTTCGGGCAGGATGCCCACGTATTGTAAGTAGCTAGTCTGACAAGGGTTTATATGTGGAGTGATTTTCATCCTCCGCATTTGACTCCCTCGGTAAAGTGCGTATTCTGCAATCTAGACCGATCGGTCTATGTTTTTTAAGCGAGTTATTATGGAGGCCATAATGCGAATTGCGAAAGATAATGTGAAAGTCAGAATGGAAATTCCCGGTGCTGTGATCCGCCAACAAACAGAATTCGGGGACGCAACAGGATATGGGAAGATCAGCGGCGAGTGCTTTACGCTCTCTGCGGGCGTTGACACCAAGCCACTATTTCAGGGGCTGGAGGGTAATCTTTGCCAATGCCCACACTGGGGGTTTGTCTTGCATGGTCAGATTACGACGACTGACGCAAAAGGTGTCAAAGAGACGGTAAAAGCGAACGACCTTTTTTACTGGCCGCCCGGACATAACGTCATGGTTGACGCTGATGCAGAGATCGTTATGTTCAGCCCCCAGCACGAGCACAGCCATGTCATCGACCACATGATCAAAAAGGTCAGTTAGTGACTAGTCAGAAGTTATGACGCATCCAACCAAACAGCGCCTGCTCGAAGCAGGACTAATCATGCTTTTGCGCCAAGGTTATAATGACCTTGGAGTGCAGGCGCTGCTCTCAGCCACATCCATTCCGAAAGGTTCGTTTTATCATCACTTCAAGGATAAAGAGGACTTTGCCCTCGAGGTCATTGACCAGTACATGCAACAGGTGCATGCAGGGCTTGACCAGTGTCTTGGTGACGAGGCGCGTCCACCGCTCGAACGCGTGCGTCGCTTCTTTGAGCTGACACAACAGTCCTATCGGGAAGAAGGTTATATGGGTTGCCTCTTGGGTGGCCTGGGACAAGAGCTGTCTGGTGTGAGCGAGGTTTTTCGGCTCAAGGTCGAGCGGTGCTTCTCAGAAATTGCCGGACGTATTGCATTGTGCCTGGAAGATGCGCGGACTCGTGGTGATATACCCGTCGAATCCGACCCGGCCAGCTTGGCGAGTTTGCTGGTTGATTGTTGGGAAGGCGCGGCATTACGTAGCCGGTTGCAGGGAGATGCAGCGCCGTTGACCGCGATGCTCGACTTTTACTTCATGTCAGCCGGGCGTCGATAGGGGCTGCTGATTTCTGATTTTCATTTAGGCGTCGGAAATGCAGCGAATTCATCGACTAATCGCAACGCGGGCAAGATGCCTGCGCTACACGAAGAGCTGGCATCAGCCCAATGGGCGTACTAGTCAGCGATGCGCTTCAGCGATAATCTAGTTGTTCACGAAATTTTGGCGAGGCCTGTTTTGAAAAAAATCTCTTTTATTATGTTGGTCTTGGCGCTCGGTTGCGAGTCCAAAGACACAACGGAAACTGTGTCGCCAACGCTGTCGACGGCCGCCCAAGGCGCCGCAGTGGCTGTAGCCGTGCCGACCGCGAAGTCCGACAAGGTCAGTGTTACGACTCCGGACGGGAAGAATTTGGGATTTTCGACCTTGCTTGTATGGGAGCTTGACGTTGGCGCGAGCAAAGCGCCGCAATTGGCGTTTTTTACGGAAGCCGTCACGTGCGACGATCGCTTGGATGATTCGAAAACCAAATTCTACGCAGCCTTCATGGGGGATTTGGAGCCGAACGATATGAACGAGTTAGCAGACGGCGACCCCTATCGCGCGCCAAACTGGGGCTACACCGGATTGCCAGAATTCGTGCCGGGATCTGAAGATGACGAGGGCTATCCGCCACCTTCTTGGGGAACCGTGACGATCACGAAAGTGGATGAGAAGACCGTCGAAGGGACCGTGGATTTTGACTCTGAGGGAGTGGTTGTACGTGGGCCGTTTGTCGCTCAACGTTGCCCAGACATGTGAACCGTCAGGTCGACATCGAGTAAGCGACGAGAACGACCGCGCTTAAAAATGCTGAATCAATGATCAAAAAAAGCGCAACGGCCCAGATGGGACGGTGCAAGTGATTGAACGCGCGGAAGACTGCTCGAACGTCGAGTTTGTCTGCCATGTAGATGGGCGCGGCACCCGTGGCGTCCATGTGTGCTCGGACCACTTCAAGCAGCTCCAGATAATCGGCGACGAAGTCTCCAGACGACGGAATATAGCACATCAGGTGGGTCGATTCGGGCCGTGAGTTGGTCATCACGATATCTGCGCCGTCGGTCATCAGAGCCCGGATATGGAAGATTCCGTCAGCGTTGGCGTCTAGTCGCACAAAGCCCTCGGGACCAACCCAAAACGGCGCGGAAATAATGAACAAAGGGAAGTAGCCCGAACGCACATGACACATGGGACGGAAGTCGAGTCCTTTTGCTGGGTCTCGGAGGCCGGTCGGAAGTAGGTCGAATGTGGGCATCCCGTAAGCAAAAGAGGCGCCCAGAAACTCGCCAAGGCGAATCTGCCAAGGCCTTGGGTACGACAGTAGTGTTTGGGTTTGAACGTGAGTTTCATTCGCTTGTGTTGCGATGAATTCTGGGTCTCGGGAAAAACCTTTTGTTTTGTGTTCAGCCATCTGCGTGCTTCATTTGAAGTGTTTTTGCAATAAATCGTACATCTGGCCTATAGCCCAACGTGGCGATTTGGGACGCTCGAATCGTCGTTTGTCATTCAGTCAGCTAAGGCGTACGTTCGCGCAGCAACGATACCAAGTTAGGAAAAACAAACATGAAACAAAACATCTCGAAACTCGCTCTCGCTGGCCTTTTTTCCGGCTCACTTGTCGCTTCAGCGTGCGGTAGTTCAGAACCTACCCCGGATTCAACGACCACAGAACAGTCTATGGAAAAAGGGGATCACTCGTGCAGCGGCAAAGATGCCTGCAAGGGAGCCGAGAAATGTTCCGGAGTGGACGCGAAGGCAAATGTAGAAGCAACGGATGCAACCGAGGCTGCCGAGGCTTCCGCGACTGCTGCTACCTACACCGAGATTCACGACTGTGCCGGCAAGAATACTTGTAAGGGCCTTGGTGGTTGCAAGGTCGATGCTGCGAAGCTCACTACGTTGGCAGCCGCGGCTGGAGTCGACTCGGCTGCAGCCGGCGAAGCCCATGATTGCAGTGGCAAGAACTCGTGTAAGGGTCTTGGTGGCTGCAAAGTCGATGCGGCAAAACTCGCAAAACTGAAAGCAAACACCGCGGCCACAACTCACTAATGGCACATCCGCACTTCGCTAAGAATTTGGGGGTAGGGATGGGGCTTCGTGTTCCGCATCTGCCCACTATTCTTGGGCAGTGGCCCTCGGTCGACTTCTTCGAGATCATCTCCGAGAATTTTATGGTCGACGGTGGCCCACCGCTCAGGAATCTAGAACATATTCTGGAGCACTATCCAGTGGTCCAACACGGTGTCTCGCTTTCGATTGCGTCGACTGACCCCCTGGATTTCGAGTATCTGGGGCGTTTGAAAAAGTTGTCCAAACTCACCAAGACCCCTTGGTTTTCAGACCATTTGTGCTGGTCGCGCACCGATAGCCATCAATACCACGACCTTCTGCCGGTCCCGTACACCATGGAAAACGCGGCATTTATCGCCGATAAAGCTCGAATCGTGCAGGATTTTATGGAGCTTCCTTTCGCTCTGGAAAATCTGAGTTCTTACGTTGAGTTCGTGGACTCGCAAATGCCTGAATGGGAATTCTACGCCGAAGTCGTCGAGCGCGCCGGCGTCTACATGATGCTGGATGTGAACAACGTTTTTGTATCAGCCCATAATCATGGATACGAGCCCATGACCTATCTGCAAAATCTTCCACTCGAACGGGTTATTCAGGTTCATGTCGCCGGCCACGTCGAGCTGGAAAACGGGATGTTTTTGGACACTCACGATCATCATGTGAAAGACGCGGTTTGGGAGCTTTACGGTCACGTCGACCAGCAAGTTGGCGGCGTTTCGACTATTTTGGAATGGGACGACAATTTCCTTTCGTTCGAAGAGACTCTGGCGGAGGCCAACCTTGCCCGACAATACCGACACCAAAAAGACCAAATCCAAACCGCCTGAGGCTCCAGAGTCTTTGCGCCGGCTACAAAAGGCCTTTGGCCATTCCATCGCCACGCCATTTGCGTTTGGAGCCCTCGATGGTGTCGAGTGTCAGGTCAACCGCTACGATTCACTTGCTGTGTCTCAAATGGTCGGTCGTGGCTCCCTGAGCGGCGTCGAACGCCTGGCTGTCTATAATCAGCAGTACTGGTTTCGGCTGCTGACCGTGATGCAGGAAGAGTATCCGCTCTTGGAGCGTATCGTTGGCGTACGCGAGTTTAATAAGCTTGTTACGGACTACCTGGGCGCGCATCCGTCAAAATCTCCTTCCTTGCGCCATCTGTCGGACGGTTTTGTCGACTTCTTGGCCTCGGATGCGGCCGGAGTTTACGGCACCAAAATGAATATTCAGACGGCAAGACTAGAGTATTTGTATATTCACGCCTTCGACGCCGAGGAGCTTGCCCCGTTGACCTTCGCGACCATCGAACAGGCCGAGGAAGTGATGTCGAATCCGCTTCGTTTTCAGCCGCATTTGGGTTTTTGCCAGTGCGATTGGGCGTTGGTCGAAGCTCGTCGTACGGTCCGCAAGAATTCGGAAATTAAATCGATTATTCCAGAAGAAAATACGGAGCATTGGGCGGTTTTTCGCGGAAAAAATGGAGTGTCGTCCCATCAGCTTTCCCAACTGCAATGGCCGTTGATTCAGGCACTATCCGGGGGCCAGCCGTTCGCTGAGGCTTGCGAGACGGTCGCTGCGACGATGGAACGCGACGACCTTGAAGAGTTCTCGAGCGAGATTCAAAGCTGGTTCGCCACGTGGGCTGCGATGGGCTGGTTTGCGGCGAGCTAAGTCAACGCCGAGTGGCCTTGCGGCTTGTTGGTTGTCGAGTGGTCAGCGTCGGCAATCTGCGATAATCTCTGCGCCCAAAAACCTTTTTGCTGCGGTGTCGATTGGAAGAGCACGATCAAGAATCAGTCTCGGTTTGGAACGCATATTCAAGCGCTTACGCCGAGGCGATCGCTGCGTACGAAGCTTTGCTGAGTCAGCCCTATGAGCCGAAAGACGAAAAGTATCGCTCCGTCGACGAGCTCAAAGATCTGAGCCTTGCTGAGTCGCAGCTGCCTGAAAAAACCAAGGATCTCTTGACCGAGCTGGGATTTCGTCCCGTCGTGGTCGAACAAAGCAAGGTGGCGGCTTTAAATATCGACGTTTTCTCTGAAACCTGGGTCGACGAATCTGGCGGGACCTCCGTCGAAATTCCGCTCAGCATGCCCAAGTTTTTTATAAGCACATATTTTGTCGATGGGCGCGTGATTTCGATCTGGCCAAGTGACTCGGCGATGGTCGGAACACCGGCGGAGCGACGGATTATCGAGGCAAGTACCGGGGATCTTCGAACGGACATCAATTGGGCGCTGCAATTACGTGACGAGCGAGGAACGCCAACACTGAAATACGTCGATACGAAAACCGCGGGCCTGCGTGAGGAGTACTATTGGCGACATATTCGGGTCGACCCGATGGAGTTTGCGATGGCAAACCCAGACATGGTGCTCGTTCGAAAACTAATCCTCCATGGGTTTATGAAATTAGTGGCCGTGGTCGTTCTGGTGGCTGTGGTCGTGACGCTCGTGTGGGGCGTTAAACCCTACTTTTTGGGTGCATGTGTGCTGCTGCTTGCGCTTCAAGCGTTGTTCCTTAACGGCGAGCTAAAGAAGCCGGGACTGGGTGACGTATCCAAAGAGGACGTCGAGGCAGCACTTAAAATGATGGAGGAGCTGGAGAAGAAGGATTAAGGGGCGATGAAGGCCCAGTTAGACCATTTGTTGGCCGCTACATCTTCAAGAACTCGGCCTTCCACGCGGGTTCCCGACATCGGTGGAGTCATGATGACGGACTGTGCGTTATCACGCGGAATGCAGTGGTAAGTTTGTCGTTCGTAACCACCGGCAAGGGCATAAGCGACATTGTCGAAGAGTTGATGTAAGCGGCTTGGATCATCCACGCCGGCGTAAAATCCGCCGGTTTCCTCGGCGAGTATTTGAAGGTCACGAACGGCGAGGTCGGCGTCATCAAAACGCGTGTCGGAGGCTGATGCTGGGCCAAGCCCAACCACATACAACACGACATTTTCTTGTAGAGCGGCTTCGACCACGTCGTCGAGGTCGTACCAAACCGACGCTGTATCAAGTCCATCGCTCAAAATCACGACATGGCGCTGAATGCCCTCGCGGTATTCGAATGACAGGACGTCTGCCTCGTCTGAGGTCGCGTTGATCATCTCGTACAGTGAGTCGTAGAGCGGAGTTCCAAGGGGTTGGTCGCCTCCGATGTATTCCAGAGCGGTCTCCAATCGGCGTGGGTTATTATCAAAGTCTGTATGTAAATACGTCGCGCTCATTCCGGCGCTTGGCTCGGGTCCAAACTCGGCAATCGCCAGTCGACTGTCTGGGGCCACATCGAAGAGAGTTTCGACAAAACGAAAGGCTGCTCCAACGCGTTCACGACCGGGGTCGTGCGGACAGGTATCACACTCGCCCTCGTAGTATCGGCGTTCCATGCTGCCAGATCCATCGATCAAGAGTGAAAGCGCGTTCATCGGGGCCGCGCCGACCACTACTCCGTCGGCGTATTCGCATTCTGAATAACTTCCGTCGCGATTTTTCACTTCAACACGAAGCGCTTCGGTATTCACGTTGGCACCACGCGAAATCACACTGAGGTCGACTTGGCCATTCTGAGTATAAGCAGGAGACGGCGAAAGGCCTGCGATGCCGATTCCAAGTGCGTCCGCGAGCTCTGCATTCAACACATCAGCCGCGGTTTGATCGCCATTGGCGAGGTCGTCGATGGTCTGAAGTCTCTCGATCACCTGACAGCCAGAAAGGGAGATTGCGGCGACGATAAGAAGGCTTTGGATTCGCGAAGTCATGAGGTGCTCGGCTTGAAATGTGGCGCTCGTAACTATGACGCCAACGACCACATGCCTATTCACGACCAAATTGCTTTACCGCGTAATCAAGATAATCCAAGAGATCATCATTCCGAAGATCATCAACTGGCCAATCATCATTACGAGCATGGTTTTGGTCGTACGGTGCAGATGCACGAACGCCCGATGAACAAGCTTAACCGCCCTAGGATTGGTAACAGCGATTGGTGTGGCCCCGGTATCCAGGGTGTGCTGATGCACGACCTCAAGGATTTTAGCGTAGTCCTTATTGAAATCTCCACAGGATACCAAACGAGTTCTCGGGCCATGCAGTTCCTTCCCGGACGCCAAAATCGCGATGTTTCTACCATCCGACATCATCACGTCGATCCCGAAGCGCCCGCCGACGCCACTGAGCAATACAAAACCTTCTGGCCCGATCCAGAATGCGACTCGCATCAACATCACAGGCAGAATCCATGAAAGCGACGAGCACACTGGCTGGAAGCCAATTTCTTTAGCTAGGTACTGCACGTTGTGAGGCAACACATTCCACTTGGGCGTCCCAAAGGTCCAAAACGGTGCCCAGGTCTCGCCAACTCGAAAGAACAACGGCCTTGGCGTGTTCAGGAGCTCCTGAAGCTGAGCTTCGGACTGGCTGGCCATCTGTTCAACGTGTTCTCGCGTTGTTGGGGAAATTTGGGGATTATTTTCGTCCACTTGTGGCCTTGGATTCGCGTCAAGCTGCGGAGGCGATGCAATAACAAAACAATTTCGGTTTAGCGAAATGAATTCCGTCGCGGCACGCTCCGTTCCGGACCATGCGTTAAAGTCGGGAACTAACCAACGCAACGAGTTCAATCATGACCCAACCACCCGTTCTACCTGTCCAATCCCAATCGCCCCACGATCAACAACGCGTCGTCATCACTGGGATTGATGTGCCCTTCTTGGATTGGGTTACATTGCTCATCAAGCTCTCGATTGCATCGATTCCTGCGGCGATTATTCTGGGCTTTTTTATGCTGATGCTGGGGTTAGGATTTTCGATCCTAGGCGTCAGTCTGGGTGCGCTGCTCAAATAAGAGGCTTTCGGGCGCGCAGTCTAAGCGCGTTTCACGCCGGCGAGGGTTGTCGAGCCGTAGTCGCCAAAGATGGCGCCGTTATTGCCGAAGCTGCCTTCGATGCCGAAGACTTCCAGCAGCGAAACGTGCAAGTTTGCCAGCGGCGTTCCATCAGCCTGAACGCGTTGGCCAGTGGTATTCACGTAGTCTTGAGCCCCAAACATCAACGGACAGACGTTGTTATGGTCGTGGACGGTGCCAATGCCCATGCTTGGCATCACGAGCACGAGCGTGTTGTCCAGGAGCGTCCTTCCGTCCACATCAGGCGTGTTTTGCAACAACCCAAGCAGGTGCGCGATTTGTTCTGAATGCCACCTTTCGACGCGCTGCAGCTGGGCTGGGTCCGCATGCGAAATCGCGTGATGCTGGCCTGGCGAGCCCAGGAAGTCGTGGCTGCGCTGGCTCAGGCCGAACTCAATCATGAACGACATGACCCGCGTTTGGTCGCACTGCAGGCCGAGCTTCATGATTTCATGGAACATCGGAACCCGGTCGGGGTAAGCGAGCATGCCAGCGGGCGCGTCGGTCGGTAGTTGGCACGAGGCAGGTAAAGTCGTGTTGGTGAGGCTTTGTTCGACCTCACGAAGTGAACTGAAATATTCCTCGAGTCGTGTGCGATCGACCGTGCCTAATCGGCGTTGAAGGTCTTTTGCATCGTCGCGTACAAAGTCGAGTAATGACCGTCGCGAAACGCGGCGCAACTCGGCAGCATTTCCGGTCAGTCCATCGACGCTGGTATCAAACAGCTGCGAAAACGCCGCAGCAGGGTTGATGGTCGGAATCAGCGGCTGGCCAGGCGCCGCCCAAGAGATACATTGGGTATAGGGGCAGGGCGACCCACCGACGTCACAAGTCGCAGGTTCACCGGCGCTAAATTGCAGCGAACGAAACCGCGTCGAAGCTGTCGACTTTTGGGCCACAATCTGGTCAAGAGTTACACCACATTTCAGGCCACTTAGATCAGGGAACCGCACGGCAGACATGACGGTGGAAGTGCCCATGGCGTGGGCCGCACCCGGACTTTCACGCGCTGCTATATTATCCAGATTTACCAGCGAAAGTGCACGATTTGCAAAGGGCTGCAGCGCCGCCGATTCGGCCGGAAAAGTCAGTGAGCCGCCGCCACCTGAAGGCACCCACCATTGCGGAACGCGGCCGTTTGGCAGGAAATACACGAGCAGGCGCGGGGTCGAACCGGCGACTTGGGCGCTGGCGCTTCCCATCGAAAAGTAGTCAAGGAGCGGCAACGCAAGGGTGGTCGAGAGCGCGCCGCGCAGCCAGTTTCGTCGAGTGATTTGTTTCATGATTTTTTCACTTCAACGGGGTGGGTTCGCTAAACGCAGGCGACAGCACAATTGCGGTCACAAGGTCTGGCAAGGTCAAGGTCACAAGCACAGGTTCGGCCAGGTCTGTGAACGCCTTTAGGTCATTTTCGGTGGCCGTTCTTCCGAGCGCATAAGTGAACAGTTTCCGGGATACGCACATCACAAAATCGGCGGGGTTTGTTTTTGCCGCCATTTCATCAGCACCACGAAACTCGCCAGCACCTGGCAGTTCGCCTATCGAATCCAACGATGGTTCGGCCACAAATCGTCCGACGCCGTCGTACGTCTCGAAGCCCATGCCCAACACGTCCAGATGCGTGTGACAGGTTGCACAGGCGGGGTCACTTCGGTGCATCTCAAGGCGGTCTCGCAGGGAAAGTCCGGATTCGGCAGCCGCCAGTTCCCCAATTTCAAGGCCAGCAGGCGGCGGAGGGACCGGTGCACACAGCATGTTGTCTGCGATCCAAGAGCCTCTTTTGATGGGCGAGGGGTGAGTGGAATCAGACCGGGCGGTCAACCAGGCGGACAATGCTAGAACTCCGCGGCGGTCTCCCGGACCTACTGCCATCCGCTCAAAACCTTCCGTTTCGGGTGCGATCACGCCCAGATGCGCTGCAAGCGTGGCATCGCGGTAAGCAAAATCCGGTTCCAACATCGTGGCGACAGCGGCCTGATTTTCAACGAAATCTAAGAAGAACAGTTTCGATTCACGCCGCATGGATTCGCGCACGGCTGGTGTGAATTCGGGGTACACCTCGGCGCTCGGCGATGCGACATCCAAATGGCGCAAGTCCAGCCATTGCTCGGCGAAACCATCCGCAAGCGCTGTGGCCCTTGGGTCTGCCAGCATCCACTCAACGGCGCTTCGAATGCCCTCGGGGGTCGACAGTGTGCCGTTTTGTGCCGAGCCGAGTAGGCGTTCGTCCGGGATGGTGCTCCATAAGAAGAACGATAGCCGGCTTGCCAGCACATAAGGGTCGAGCAGGGCGGCCGCATCGGAATCGTCCACAGTTCGATACCGATACAGGAATTTCGTCGAGGTCAGCACCGCCCGAAGGCCAAGCTTGATGGACTCCTCCGTGTTTTCGCCCGACTCCAGAAGCGTTGCCAAAAAGGTGTCGAGTTTGGACTTTTCTTCGTCCAAAAGTGGGCGTCTCCACGCCCGGCGAGCGAAGTCGTGCACAATTGTGTTGGCGCAGCCGGGTGTCGTTGGGTCGCAGGTCATCACCATTTGACGCGCGGGCCCTTCGACCTGAGCGTCACTGTGAACCACCAAATAATCGAACATGATGTCGTTGCCGCGATTTTCCGCGGCGTTTTCTTCGAAGTTCAGAGCGGCGATGCCTACTGGATGACGACCTGGCTGGAGTTCGAGGGCAAACGTCGTGTCACCTGCTGCTCTGGGCACATCAAAGTCAAAATCCTGTCCTGCAACCGAGACCCGCATCCGTGGTGCCGCGGCGGTACCATTGACGAGACCTTGGGACCTCACCACAAGTGTGTGTGGGCCTGCGGCTGACGCGTCAAACTCGCCGAGCGCTCCACCACCGCGCAGCCGAATAATGCCGCCGATGCGGTTGGCGTCACGGTCAATGGAGTACGTGAAACGCGCATCGTTTTCTTCGAATCGGTCTTCAAAAACCGGGCGAGCTGCGAATGCATCTTCGACGACGTCTCCCGCGGCCTGGACGTATCGATCCATCAGTGCAGGCGTGATGTTGAGGACGGCCGAGCCGTTATCGAAGCCTCCCACCGATGCGTCGGGCGGAAATGCGTTCGCCGGCTGCAACGCCGTCCCTAACAAGTCGCGGACAGCGTTGTTGTATTCGAGTCGATTGAGTCGATGCAGGCTCGCGGTTGCGGCCGCTTGAGCACCCGGGGGTTTATCCGGGTTGGTGTGAACTTGCTCGCTGCCATCGATTAGAAGACTGCCATCACACCCAACGTTGCAAAGGGTGAAATGAGACAGGGCCAGCACCGCGAGGTGCGTTTTGGTGAATTTCAATGCCATGGACCCAGCTTACCAGAATGCCCTTGGTTTCCCACCCCAACACCAACATGTCAGGCCATGTCAGGGTTCGCGATTTCACAACTAAGCGCACCGACCGGAATCTAGCCTGCGGCGATGGCTTCGCGCGCTTCGACAATATTATCATTCATCATCGACTCATTTGCGCCGTTTTGCAGCGCGATTTCGTAGTGTTTGATGGCCGTCTCGTATTGGCCCAGGAAATAATGAGCAGCGCCAATTTGACTATGGCACACCCCAACACTAGACGGATCTTGATCGGCAATAGCCGAGTACGCTGCGATGGTTTCTTCGTATTTCCCATCGGCCATCAACATCGCCGCGCTGCGTAACTCGTTGGTCATAACAACATTTGGCTGCAAGTCAGCTATCGTTTCGGATGGTTCGGCGTCGCGGACTGGGGCTGATGGGCCGTTTTGAATGACGCCCTCGGGAGCTCGAAATCCGCGGCGAATGATCAGGATTCCGATTAGGGCGCCCAAACCCCAGAAAATGATCATGCCGACCAGCATCCCTGGGCTTTCGTGACCCGAGGAAAGGTCGACAACAGCAGCTAAAACGAGCAGCAGCGAGACAAGAGTTAGAAAGAAACCAAAGATTTTAGCGAGTGTTTTCATTGTTTTATTCTTCATTAATTTTTGCGAACTGCTGATGTCCTGCCCACGGACCAGCCGTTAAAATTTCAAAAAAGTCGGGACAAATCTGCGTCTTAGGAAGACATCGCCCCGGGGACGCAGATAATCTACTTTGTTCCGATACCGGCTTCCAAGCTCGAACGCTGTTTTCGGTGCTCAGAAGTGTTTCTGACCTGTTGCTGCCGCATCGAAGCTGCGGAAAAGCCGCCAACTGCGCCCATCGAATTCGAACTTCGGTTCGATCCTCGAATTTCGATATGTTACAAACGCTTACATACCGAATGAAAACGAGGAGGAGCCCCATGAAGCGATGGATGCCGATGATAGCGTTTGGATTGATGACCGTTGGTTGTCAAAAATCCCAATCCGACGATTCTGTGAAACCCAGCCCAGAAGCGGCCAGATACAAATCGGCAGAAGGGGCTAGTACGGTGTCGGCCAATATGGCTGAATCTGCACCGGAAATGGAGAAGAAGGAAATGCCCTCGCCGTCACGAGCGCCTATGGCGCCGATGATGAAGGGGCTGGTGGCTCCAATCGTGCCGCAGCAGGTTGAACCAACAAAAGACACGGCCGAGGAGTTCACTGACCACGGCGTGAACCCGTGGACCGACACAGCGGTGGACGCGATGTCCACGTTTGCCATCGATGTGGATACGGGTTCCTACACGATTGCTCGACGAAAGATTATGGAGGGCCAGCTGCCTCCTAAAGAGTCGGTCCGCGTCGAGGAGTTTGTGAACTATTTCCGCTACGATTACCCCAATCCGGAAAGCACTTTTGCCGTTCATCTGGAAGGGGCGCCGAGTCCGTTTTCAACTGAGCCAAATCGATATTTGGTGCGGGTCGGCGTGCAGGGGAAACGTCTGGAATCCAAGGAACGTAAGCCGATTCACCTGACCTTCCTCGTCGACGTTTCAGGTTCCATGAACTCGGACGACAAGCTTCCCCTCGCTGTGAAAGCACTAAAAATCCTGACAAATAACCTGAAGCCCAAGGATACGGTCGCGATCGTGACCTATGCCGGGCATACCGCCAAAGTTTTGGACCCAACAGGTGCTGAAAATCGCGGGGCCATCTTTGAGGCGCTCGAGGCTCTTGGAGCCGGCGGTGGGACAGGGATGGAAGACGGCATGAAGACCGCTTACGAACTGGCGATGCAACAAAAGCGTGCCGGCGGAGTTTCTAGAGTGATTGTGCTGTCGGATGGGGACGCGAATATCGGTCGTTCCAGCCATGAGGAGATCCTAAAGCAGATTGAGGCCTATGTTTCCGAGGGGGTCACGATGTCAACGATTGGCCTTGGAATGGGCAATTATAAAGACACCACGATGGAGCAGTTGGCCAATAAAGGTAACGGAAATTACTACTATATCGACGGCATCGAGGAAGCCCGGAAGATCTTCGGCGAGCAGCTCGATGGTACGCTCCAGGTCATTGCGAAGGATGTTAAGCTACAGGTTGAGTTCGACCCTAAGAAGGTCAAGCGGTACCGGCTTATTGGCTACGAGAATCGTGATATTGCGGACAAGGATTTCCGAAACGACAAGGTGGATGCTGGCGAACTTGGTGCAGGTCACACCGTGACGGCCTTGTATGAGCTCGAACTCGCCGGCGCACCAGAGGAAGCCATGGGCACGGTTCGCGTGCGGCACAAGACTCCCGAGGCGTTTAAGGCCACCGAGGACGCCTTCCCTTTGAATGCATCAGACTTCCGTACGAAAATCGGCAGCGCATCGAGTGATTTCCAGTTTGCGGCGTCGGTCGCCGCGTTTGCAGAGCTCTTGCGAGGTAGCCCCTACGTTGAAGGAGTGAACTTCGCTTGGGTCCTCGAGATTGCGACAGCGGCGACCTCATCGAATCAGGCGGATCGTCAACAATTCCTGGCCCTCGTTAAGAAGGCTCAAACGCTCAAATAGAAAGGGGCGTCGGCTGTCACAAATCGCATGCCGGTTGAGCGGAAGGCTGGCGAACCCAACAAAAAAGCCCCATACGTTCGTATGGGGCCTTTTTAACTCCGGCTGCAAGGCTCGAACTTGCGACCGATCGGTTAACAGCCGATTGCTCTACCACTGAGCTAAGCCGGAATTTCCCGAAAACGGGATAGCAAGGCTGCAACAAGACGAATCGTGTGTCAACAGATTTCTTGGTCGGTTGATTAGGTCGCTTTGGTCATCGGAAAGCGTTCACCCTCACGGGCCTCAATTGCCTCGGCCCGTTTGAAAGCGGGGCGCTCGCTCAGGAGGGCCAGGTATCGGGTAAGCGGCTCTTCGTTGGGAATGGCTCCAAACATCACACCAAAACGCGCTGTAGCGCCGACGATAATGTCGGCAGCGGAAAACGTTTCACCAAGCAAAAACGGGCCCTTTTCGAGTCCGCTCTGCAGCGTTTCAAGCATATGGTCAAATGAACCCCACGCTACTGAGCTAGCCGGTACGTTCCATTTGAAGAACTTTTCACCCAGTGCCGGCTCCATGATTCCGCTTGAAAAGAAGATCCACCGCAGAAAAGCAGCTCGCTCCGGGCTTGTGATCTTAGGCGAAAGACCCTCGTCACCGTAGCGGTCAGTTAGATAGACAGCGATCGCTCCAAGCTCCGATACGGCAACCCCTTGGTCTACAACGACCGGAACCTTGCCCATCGGATTAATGGCCAAAAAACCTTCGGTTTTATGATGGTTGGAGCTCAGGTCAAAACTTTCGAGTTCATAGGGAACTCCAAGCTCTTCGAGGAGCCAGAGTGCGGTGAAAGCACGCGATCGGGGGGCGTAATGCAACACAAGGTCGGCCATGGGGTCTCCAAAATAATAGGTACATATGTTCAGTATTTTGGTTCGAGGCAGATGTCAATATCGGCCGTCGGCCGAACTGCAGCTCCGCCCCAATAATGGTTAAAAACCTAGTCGCTCAGAGGCTAATCGGCTGCGTTAACCGGACTAAGCAATTCAATCAGAACGGCCCGAAGATCTGCCATTCGATAAGGTTTTGGCAGGGTTTTCATCGCGGGGTGGTTGGTTCCCTGATCGTGATAGCCGCTCGTCAGGATGATCTTGGCCATGGGATCGAGTTCCAATAGGTGTGCTGCTGCGATGTCGCCAGCCATTACAGGCATCGTGACGTCCAGAATCACGACGGCAATCTCTGGGTGCAGCGGATACATATCAAGTGCTTCTTGTCCGTTCCGAACTGGAATTACGATAAAGCCCAGGTGCTTGAGCATGGCCGCAGCGACCTTCAAGACGTTCGGCTCGTCATCGGCCAACAAGATGGTCTGTTGATTGCCAAGCGACGAAACATCGGACGAAGGTGTATTCGTCAGGCTCGGACGTCCAGCCTCGCCGCTGCGCGGTAGAAAGAGGCGCATGGTCGTCCCGCTTCCGAGTTCGCTTCGTGTGCTCAAACCACCCCCATGCCCCCGAATGATGGCCAAGGTCGAAGCAAGTCCGAGGCCTCGCCCCGTGGTTTTGGTGGTGAAAAACGGGTCAAACATTTTCTGCATGGTCTGTTTGTTCATGCCGTAGCCGAGATCGCTGACCTCCAGAAACACGTAATCGCCTGGCGGAATGGGCTGAATCAGCGGGAAACGACTCAAAGCTTCGTCGTCGAAATGTCCACAACCGGTACGAATCGTCACGCTTCCATCGTCGTCGCTCATTGCGTCCGCGGCGTTCGTTATCAGATTCATGACGACTTGTTGGATCTGCGCGCCGTCAGCCTCGATCCGCCATAGGTCCTTTGCGAGTTCCCGCTTCAAGATCAGGCCTTTTCTTAGCGAGACGGACAAGAGTTGAGAAAAGTCTTCGACGAGCCTGGAAAGGTCGATCTTACGCATCTCAAAATGTCCCTTGCCTGCGTACGCGAGCATCTGCTCGCACAACTCAGCCGCACGTGTTGCCGCCGCTTCAACGCCATTGAGGCTCGGAGTTGCGTCGAGTCCTGCCGCGATTTGAAGGCGCGCTAACTCCGTGTAACCCATCATACCTACAAGCAGATTATTAAAGTCATGGGCAATTCCACCCGCGAGCATTCCCAGACTTTCAAGTTTTTGGGCCTGCAACGACTGTGCTTCTAGGGCGCGTGCGGCGGCCTCGGTTTCTTTTCGAGTCGTAACGTCGGTCGAAACAATGATCACGGAGGTGACGACGCCGTCTTCAACAATCGGGGCTAACCGGTTTTCGAACCAGTAAATGTCGCCGCCGATTTGTGTGGTCCCTTCGTATTCGCAACGAATTGCTTCACTAAAACACGTTTCAATCGCTCGCCGTGCGACGTCACGATGGGACTCCTCGATGAGCTCGTAAACCTTCGCTTTTTTTTCGACCAGGTAAGCGTGGTCTGGAGAATTCACGTACGAAAACGTGTGGTCAGGATTCAGGATGCTGATGGTGCCTGGCGCATTTTCAGCCATGGTCCGCCAAGTCAGGTCGGCTTTCTTGCCGTCGCGTTCGGCTTCGAATTGGCGCGTGACGTCCATGGAAAGGCCGTACAGCCCGAATGTTATCCCGTCCTTTTTTCGTGGGAAATATCGGTTCTCCCAGACCACGTCGTCAACATGGTTAAGGGTTCGCGTCTCGACTCCAGTCAAGCAACGACGGATCGGTTCGAGCGCTTCGGGAGACCAACCGTAGAGGTCAAACACGTTCATCCCAACGAGCTCTCCCGGTTTGAGGCCGAGGCTCGCCAGCCCAGTACCGACAGACATCCTGATTATGCCTTCGATGTCGATTTCCCATAATACGATAGGAAGCTCGAGCAAAGCTGCGACTATTTCTCGGTCACCCCCATCTCCAAGCTTTTTAAGCTCCTCTTGCAACGAAAGTACCTAGCTTAAGCTTGACGATTCTAACATGGTTTACTGATCTCTAATTGACTTCAAAGTCTTATGTTTTAGGCATTAAGTCAATTGGTCTGAATGGAACTGATCGACCTGCATGCTTCGATTTCGTTTTCGAAACGACCGTTCATTCAGATGATCGAGGCCTTCTCTAGTTCGTCCCTCAGCGCTGGTCGGTGGCCGTATTCCGACAGCAATTCGTCGATTGCCAACATCCAGAGGCGAGGTTCTTCAGCACGTTCAAGTTCAGCCCGCAAGGTGTTCAGAATGCGGCATGCACGCCTATAGCGACTCCGTGTACCTCGGCCAATTTGGTAGTCGACCATCCGCCGCCTGGCGGACACGAGTATGTCAACACGATCCGGGCAGGCCTTTATCAACGCATCTGCGCAATGCCGGATTCGATCGTGGTCGTTTTTTTCGAACCAGCAAACCACGGCCGCTTGGGTATCGTTGTTCCTGAGTGCGTTCATAATCCAGATATCAGGCAGCTCGATGCGAATCACCGCATCGACCTCTTGAATCAGCTCAGGCGTGTTGGTCTGACGCGCGTAAGAGCTCAGAGCACGGTAGTCGCGCAGAAGCCCCGTCATCACGAAAACGTTTAACAGATAGCTAGACAGGCGATCACGCAGCTCAGGTTCTGCGACGAGGACAGAGGCTAACTGGTCGAATGCGTCGCGCGCGGCCGCAGTTGTGGCTCGCGTGACGGGCCCCTCTAGCCAAGTTTCGAGGATATGTGCTTGAGCTGTGGCGACGCTATTTGGGGATTTCGGCACTGAGCACCTCTGGCGGTCCGGTGGGCGTGATGAGGATATTATCCTCGATTCGCACGCCACCGATACCTCGCCAGTTTTGCAGTTCATCCCAACGAATATCGCCCCTGTATTTGGTGCGATTTTCCGGGAGATCCAAGATGGCATCGACGAAGTAGAGGCCTGGCTCCACGGTCATGATAAATCCCTGTTCCAAAGGTAAATCCACCCTCACCGACGCGCCACAGCATTGGCGTCCGGGTGCTCGCCCGGGCGCTCGGCCACCGACGTCTCGCACTCCGAGGCCGAGCAAATGGCCGACTCCATGCGGGAAGAAAACCGAAACGGCTCCAGATTCGGCCAGATTTTCGGCGCTACCGACTAGGATTTTGAGGTCGACCAGTCCTTGGGCGATGACCTCGGCGCACACTCTGTGCACAGCATGCCACTCCACGCCTGCTCGCGACGCGTCGATTCCGGCGATTTCTGCGGCAAATACGATGTCGTAGATCTGCTGATGACGGGGACTCATCTTGCCGGTGCATAGTGTCCGGGTGATGTCGGCGGTGTAGCCGTTAACCGACCCACCGGCGTCGACCAGCACGAACTCGTCGTTGGCCAGCACGCGTGCGCTTGGATGTCCGTGAAGCACCGAAGAGCGGTAACCGCTGCCGACGATTGAGTCGTAGCCCATGTGGTCCGCGCCGGCCCGGAACATGGCCGCTTCGAGTTCGATTTGAACAGCGCGTTCGGTGACGCCGGGCCGAACGAATTCCGAAGCGCGCGCGTGTCCTGCCGCCGTTGCACGAATCGCAGCACCCAGCATTTGAACTTCGGCATCGTCTTTTGGACGTCGCGCTGCATCCAGTTTCTGCTGAGCGAATTCGGTGAATTCGATGTCGCCAGATCCTCGGTTTTGCCACTGTCCAAGCAATGCTTTTCGGCCTGTTCCGTGCTGTTCCAGCCATGCCTGTAGCTCATGAAGTGGGCGTCCGACCGGAGCCACGGTATCGCCTTGCCACAGTCTTTCCGAAGCAGACACTGGTGTCACAAAATGCGTCCAACCTGACTCGCTGTCGAAGGCGATGACTGCGTCCGGCCGCCGCGATCCAGTGAGCCAGTAGTACTCTGGGTGGGCAATGAACGGATAGGTTTGGTCCAATCCGCCGGGTGTGCTGGTCGGCGAACCACATCCCACCAACACAATGCCTTTAGCGTCGCCTAGTCCGGCTTCGAAACGACGCCGTCGCCGTTCAATTTCGTTTTCAAACAGAATCATTAAAGCTCTTCATCGGCAAAAGTCTCTTCTTCGAATAAACTACTATGGGAGGCGACTTGTAACACGACGCAGAAGGTCGAGCCGACTCCAAGGGTAGACTCGCAGGTGATCTCGCCGCCAAAACTCGTCATGATGCCTCGGGCGACCGATAAGCCAAGTCCAGCCCCGTACCCGACGAGGCGGGTGGTAAAAAACGGATCGAAAATATGAGCCAAAATATCTGGAGCGATTCCTGAACCGTTGTCTTGAACCTTGATTATGACTTCACCTTCAACATCTTGAGTCGATATCGTAATGCTATTCGCGCGGTTCATTTCCTGGAACGAATGTGCCGCGTTCACCAATAAATTTACGAGAACCTGAGCCAGCAGGGAGTCATCGGCGATGACTGGTGACGAGGTACCTTCGATGAAACTCCACTGACAAGTCAGTTTCATCTCGTGCGCGGCCAGGTCGATCGCCATTTTGATGACTTTTGATGGGTCGGTCGCCCGAATACAGACTTCTTCACGGGCGAAAATCTGTAAACTGCCGACGACATCTCGGATGATGATTGCGCCGTCTTGTGCATCTCGCAGCGCCGGGATGACGTCGTCGTCAAGGGGCTTGTGTTTTTTAAAGTACTCCAGCACAAAATCAATATTGGCGAGGATATAAGTCAGCGGATTCTTGACTTCGTGAGCCAGGCCCTCAGCTAAGGTTCCCGCGGTAATCAGCCGTTCTCGGCCAGCGATTTGGTTTTGCAGCATTTCACGTTCCGCCTGCCTCGACCGCTCTTCAGTAACGTCTCGAAACGAGGTCACCGCACCTTGAGCAATGCCTCGATCTAAAATCGGCACAGAATTGATGCTCATCCAAGTCAGTGTGCCTTGTTTCTGAACCCCGACGATCATGTCGCGGTAGGGTTTACCCTCAGTCAACGCCTGCATGGATGGGTATTCATCGCTGGTGAGGACGGATCCGTCTTCATGAACACAGTGCCAGCCGATATCGGCTGACGTTTTGCCTATCATCTGGTCCAAGCTTAGGCCCAGAATTCTTTCGGCAGCTGGATTACATGCCACGATTTTATGGTGCCGGTCGTGTTTGATGATCCCTTCGCTCATGCTCGCAAATGCCGCCCGGAAATCTCGCGATTGTTCAGCGAGCTCGGTTGACTGGCGCCGGAGCAGCCGTGCAGATTTACGCAGTTCCAGTTGCGCCATGACTTGACGGGCCAGCAGGCCAAGCATCGCTTTTTGTTCCTCGGAAACTTTGCGAGGAACCTTGTCTATTGCGCACAGCGTTCCCAGAACGTGGCCTTCGGAGGTCGTCAGCGGCATTCCGATATAGAATTGGCCATAGGGACTATTGGGGTTGTCGTCGAATCGAGGGTCCTCGCTGGCATTGGGAACCCACAGGAAATCACCTGAAGCGACCACGTGGCCGCAGAACGAGACATCCCGGGGCGCTTCGGTTTCATCAAACCCGTGCTTTGATTTGAACCATTGTCTGTCCTTGTCGACCAAACTTATCAGCGCGATGGGGACGTTCAGAAGATGAGCGGCCAGCCGGGTTAACGCGTCGAAGCTCTCTTCCATCTCGGTATCAAGAATTTCGTACGATTCAAGTGCCTCCTGGCGTTCTTCTTCGTTTTGTGGAGTCTCAGGAAATTTCAATGAAGTTCTTTGTCAGGGTTGTTAGTATCCAATCTGTAGAGCTTAAGGCCTTAGTGTATATAGAGAAATTCCGCCATGCGCCGGTGGCGACGCTTAGTCTTCGTCGGCCAGTGTCTCTTCACTGGACAGGTTGGTGTAGTTGGCGTGTTGCAATATGACGCGAAAGGTCGAGCCGGCCCCAAGTGTTGATTCGCAGGTTAGCTTACCGCCAAAACTGGTCACGATTCCTCTTGCGACCGATAGCCCCAATCCAGTCCCCGAACCCACCGGATGTGTGGTGAAAAATGGGTCAAAAATCTGCGGCAACACGTCCGGAGCGATTCCCGACCCGTTATCTTTCACGATGATCGTGGTGGAGTCGTCTGTACTTTCTAACGAGATTATAATCAGATTGGATTCTTGAACTTCTGAAAAAGACCTTGCAGCGTTCACGAGCAGATTCACGAGAACCTGAGCCAGCAGGGAGTCGTCGGCGACGACTGGTGATGTGACCGAATCGACAAATTTCCACGTGGCAGTTCGTTTCATCTCGTGCGTCGCGAGATTGATTGCAATCTTGATAACGGCCGTCGGGTCGGTGGGGCGGACGCAGACTTCTTCTCTGGCGAATGTGCGCAAACCGCCTACGACATCGCGGATGAGGATTGCTCCAGCTCGGGCATCGACCAGTGCAGGAACGATGTCGTTGTCGGCAGGCGGCGTGTCGTTAAATTGCTCGAGGGCGTAGTCGATATTGGATAAAATGTAACTCAGCGGGTTATTGACCTCGTGAGCGACGCCAGCAGCCAACGTGCCAGCGGTGACCAGACGTTCTCGACTCGCGATTTGCTGTCGCAGTATCTCTTGTTCGGCTACTTGAGCACGTTCGTCGGTGATATCTCGGAACGTGGTGACCACCCCTTTGAGAACGTCCGCATGAAACATCGGCTCCGCATTGATGTTGATCCAGGTTAAAGCGCCATTGGGTTTGTGCACCCCCATGATGACGTTGTGCTGCGACTGGCCGGTCGAAAGCGCCATCATCGCTGGATGGGTATTACCGGGGAACGGAGAGCCATCTTCGTGAACCGATTGCCAGCTTGGGTCAACAGATTTTCGGCCCATCATCTGGTCCGTGGTGAGACCGAGAATGCTTTCGGCTGCTGGATTGCATTCGACAATCGTGCCGTCGTTGATTTGTTTGACGACCCCTTCGCCCATGATGGCGAATACCGTGCGCAGCTCTCGTGCTTGGTTCGCCATTTCGATGGATTGACGCCGCATCTGCCTCGCCGCCTTCCGCAGCTCAAGCTGTGCCATCACTTGATCCGCCAGAAGGCCCAGCAATTCCTTTTGCTCGTCGGAAACTTGTCTTGGGATATTGTCGATCGCACACAAAGTGCCCAACACGTGCCCGTCGCCGGTTTTCAGCGGCATGCCGATATAGAATTGTACTCGCGGGCCACCGGTGGCGAGTGGGTTGTCGTGGAATCGTGGATCCTCACTTGCATTAGGAACGGCCAGGGATTCGCCAGTCGCCACCACGTGACCGCAGAACGAAATATCTCGAGGGGTTTCGGTGACCGACAACCCGTGATGTGATTTGAACCACTGCCGGTCCCTATCGATCAGGCTCACCAGCGCAATCGGAACGTCCAAAATATGGGCTGCCAACCGGGTCAGCGCATCAAAATTTACTTCCGCGGCCGTATCCAGAATATCGTAGGAATCCAACGCGATTAAGCGCGTCGCTTCGTTTTCAGGAATCTCAGGAGTTTGCAAAGTAACTTCGCGTTGGAGAATAAAACGTACGCTTGAGCAATCGCCCCGACGTCAGATTACTTTACGGAGAAACCCGCCCAAAAGACAGGGTGTGGTGTGGTGGGATCGTGCTCGTTTGCGCCATTCGCGCCCATGCGTATTCTTTTCATTATTAATTACAGCGACTTAGCGCTTAGGTTGTTTCGCGTTGTGCATCTTTGACGCGTGGTCGCCGCGAAAAAGACGACAAACGGCCTTCATAGTTAGTTTTCGCTTCCGGCGAGCCTGCGACGCAGGTCGTCCACCTCGGCATGCCACGCGTCGTTATGGTCGCTCTCGGCCCACAACTCCGCGAGCTCGGAGCTTACTTTGATCCGATGGATAATCGACGTGGCGTACGCTGAATGCGCGTCAACGAGATCTTTGGCGACATCACTTGGCTGCAACTTCAGCCAATTCTTAAGCTCCTCGGGCGTCTTTGCGCTGGGGGCACCCGCGAGTGCGGCGATGACCTCTGCAGCAGCAAGGGCAGCGCTTGAGGCACTGACATTCAGATATTGAGCGGCGGTGGCTTCGGCCACGCCCGCAAGCGCCTCATAGAGCGGCGTGTCGTCGTCGGCTTCAACCAATTCATTTAAGAAATCCAAGGCCTCGTCATTCGCGAACGAATCTGTTCCCCAAGCACCCATTTAGTTCTCCAATTTGGTGGTTGTTTCGAGTTGCACCAGCACAAAAGGCTCGACAATTAATGCCGCAAAAAGCGCCTTATGTGCGACCCATTCGGCGATGACCTCGGGCGAGGGCCGGGCGATCGTGCTGTCTTCGATCCAGGTGGCGATTTTCTCCTTATCATCGTTGGCGAGGGCGACCCCGACATCGATCAAGGGCATGGCGCGTACCAAGAAGACGACGCCGCGAATCAGATGAGGACGGATGTCCTCCCAGGAGGCGTGGCGCAGCAGGTCTACAGCGAGTTTGGTTCGGATTTCATCGGTCATCATGACACTCGTCAGCGAAGGGAAAGCGTCGCAAACAACCTACTGCGTCAAGGCTGGCCGCTCAAGAAAACCGTCAATTCGACACGAGACCGTGCCTCTTCATTTTTTTGATGAGAGTGGTTCGGCTGATTTCGAGCCGCCTTGCAGCTTCGCTCTGGTTCCTCGCGTTCAAATCTTGAAACCTGGTCGGCATGGTCAGATTCTGCTCAGCGGTTTCTTGACGTTCTTTGAGGCAGCCGCCCTGATACGGGCCAAATTTGGTCGCTGAGTGCGACCTTATTCAGAGCGGCGCAGCCAGGCATCTTCCGGCTCACGCCTGAGTCAGCTTAGCGACGGCGAAGGCCAACCAACCCAAGCGCAGCGAATACCCAGAGAACCGCCGGGGAGTTATTTGGTGTGTTGGAGGTTGCGCAACCGCCTTCGACGCCAACATAACTGGCGTCGGCTCCGTCGGCTCCATCGGCTCCAGCGCAGACGAAATCAGTAACGTCGATTTCGCTGACATCCAGAACGCCGTCATTCGCTGTCGCTCCACCATCGCCATTATCCAGTCCGCCATCGACCTGAACACCACCACCCGCGCAATCTGCGCCGGAATCGATGGGCGTGAGCATGATCAGCGAGGATGAACCATCGACTCCGTTTGTTCCATCGACTCCGTTTGTTCCATCGACTCCGTTTGTTCCATCGACTCCGTTTGTTCCATCGACTCCGTTTGTTCCATCG
>JBBKVQ010000310.1:0-35799 GCA_037968515.1 Bradymonadaceae bacterium | reverse complement strand
CGGCTGGGTTTTGTCGTTTCTTGGATCTTTCCTTCACGTGGCGCGCCCCCCGCGCCCGGTACGCGTGGCTCCAGCCGCGCCAGCGATTTGTGCGATTTTTGCGCCCGGTACGCGTGGCTCCAGCCGCGCCTTCGATTTGTGCGATTATTCAGACACATGCGAGCCATAAATAAGCGCATGCGAGCCATAAGGCTCGCGGACCAATCGCAAAACCAACCTCGTCATCGATCCCTATGCGACAGCCTCCTCAAGCCGCGCCTGCTGCTTGGTCTGCGTGGCTCAAGCCGCGCCTGCGATTTGCGTTTGGTCCGCGTGGCTCCAACCACACCTCTATGATGGGTTTCGAAGGTTCCAGCGCAGGAGTGTGCCTTTGCGCCTTAAAACGCGGCCTGGGACCACATTATGAATTGCGGCTTAATCGCGGATCTTACGGACCAACCAGTTCAGGATTCCGAATTCGACTTTCAGTCCCCTCGTGCCTGGCGTGATGCGGGTGTTCAATGCTTTGAGGCCCTCGCGGTTCGCTTTGGCCGCATGAAGACGACGGGTCTCACGCCCCAGGCTGAGCGCCATCTCTGCGCGCTGCGTAGCCAACGTCTTGCCGGAACTACCTGGGTAGTCACCAGCGACGACGCAGGCTTCGCACCAATAATCTTCAAATCGGAAGGCGGCTTGATTGGGATGGGTATGCCGACCACAACCCGCGCAATGCACGAATACGGCGTCAGTTTGGTCGCCGGAGGGGCGAAATACCCCCAGTAAGGTGTTGACGCTTAGTCCGTCCAGCCACAGCCCTCCGCAGGCGATGCAAGTATGCAATGTAACGTCGTCGATTTTGGCCATCAGAAGCGGATTGGAGTCTAGGGGACACGGCAAATGAGCCTCGGTGAAGTCGGAATCTTCACGCGCCACGTCTTCAAGCTGACCGTGCGCGAGCGTGTCCAACTCACCAACATCAAACCAGATGCCGCCGCAGCGTGTGCATTCATCGACGACGACGTCGTGAACGATGTGTTGGGCGAGGGTTTTCGCGCAGCTGGGGCATTTAGCTGTCTGAGATGCTGTCATAATGGCCTTCCCGTTTTTCAAGTTGTCGGTCGCCAAAAAGAATTCGCTGTTCGTGGTGGGACCGCAGTTGGGCGTAAATCATCCGAAGGAACGCCTCCGGGTTGTCGTGCCATTCTGATTCTCGAATTCCCATTTTTGCGGATACTTTCTCAGCGAGAGTGTGAAGGGTTTGCGCGGTGGGAAAGTCTCGCAGGATTTTCTCAAGGAGCTGAAGCTCCTGGATTCCATACATGTCGAGTTGTCCCGAGGTTAGCGCGAGTTTGGCTTTTTTGGTGGTGTTGAACAGGTCATCTCGGAGCTCAAGTTTTGGTTGAATCACGACCACGGTGCCGGCGATAACGTCACCCGGTCGGAGATTTAGTGGAGAAAACAGCGGAAACAATCCCAGCAATAGCACCCAAACGAGCGGGAAAACCATAAACCACCATGGGGCACCGGGTAACAAAGCTTCGGGCGCCAACACCACGATAAGTGGTAAAAACAGCTCCACGTCACGGCTCACATTTCGCAGAAACGTGGCCGATCCGGTCAGCGGACTTCCATGAGAATCTAAAACACGAATGCCCATCACCTTCTTGCCGGGCGTCTGTCCACGCCCCCGCATCTCAAGCACTACAAAGTAGAGAATTCTGAACAGAAACAGGAACGCCATGTATGCAGCAATCAGCCAACCGCTTGAGTCCGAGGCATAGACACCAATGAACACCAGGATTCCTGCCAGTACGCTGACTCCGAAGATGATCATCATATCTAGCATGAACGCCATAAGGCGAAGTTCTAAGCCGGCCAACTTGAAATCGAGGATCACGCCTTCCGGAGTTCGAATCGGAAAGGGTTTCATCGGCGACCTACGAAACCGAAGTAGTAGAGCCAGAATATGGCGGTGCTGCTCGCGACAAGCCATCGCAGGTCGGTCGATTGAACCAATTGGCGAAAGAAGCCTTCGATCACTGCCGCGATAAAAAACATGATCACGGCTCCGATTACCATGGGGCCGACTCGGCGCATTTGTATTTTGACGTTATCCCATCTTGAAATCTCGCCGGGGAACGCTGCTGAGGTCCCAAGACAGAGCCCTGCAGCCCCGCACAAGAGCACTGCGAGCAACTCGGTGACGCCGTGGGGAAGAATCCAAGCAAGGACTTCCAACGTCAGTCCACGTGATGCGTAGAGGCCAACAAACGCGCCAAAAACCAGCCCGTTGTAGAAAAGCAGGTAGATGACCGGAATGGCGAAGGCCACACCCAGTGAAAAGCAGGTGATTCCAATCTTGGCGTTATGGGTGGCCAAGAAGCTCGAAAACATAGCCAGAGAATCCGCATCACCTCCTCCATCGTCGTACAACGCTGCGCGCAGGGACTCTGTGGTTGAGGATGGCGTACGACCACCTGCCATTTCGGCGGGGACGAACGCAAAGTAGTGTGATGGATCCGCGATCACGAGATGGAAGGCCAGGGCGACGCCACACCCGGTAATGAGGGTCGATATGGCGAGGTACGGGGCCGTGTTTCGAACCGATTGAGGGAACTCGTGCGAGACGAACTCCCACACCAGACGAAGGAACGTCTTGCGCGTCCCATAAATCATGATGAAGGCACGGCTTGATAACGACTCAAGATACCGAAGTAGGGCGACATCGAGCGTGATCTCGCGGGCGATGTTCAGTGCAGACAGGGTGGATCTGTACAACATCGGCAGCCGGGCGAGTTCGTCGGCCGATAGCGCCGATAGACCCTCAGATTCGGCCTTCAAGATCGAGGCTTCAAGCTCGAACCACACCTTTTGTCGTTCTTTTCGAAATCTCGTGCTTCTCGGTTGAGTCATACGAGCTCCCTTCGCTGTACATCCAGATATTTATTCAGTAGCTGGATCGAGACGCTTTCTGGCGTCGTGTCGATGCAGTGGATTCCTTTGCGCCGCAACGTCGTCAAAACTTGTTCACGGTCCTGAATCAAGTCGTGTGCAACAACGCTACGGTTTACGTCATTGACTGAGGCCGGTTTGACTCGAACGATTTCCGTAAGAGCCGGGTCACGCAGGGAAACGAAGATGACCAAGTGACGGCGAGACAGGTGGTCGAGGTTCTCAACCATCAGCTCGGCTGAAATCGGATCAACAAAGTCGGTCATGATGACCACGACACTTCTTCGTGTCAGTCGCCGTCCGAGCTCAGAAATGGCGAGCGTGAAATTGGATTCTCGCCAGGTATATTCGGTGTTTCCCGCGGCGTGCATCAATGTCGGGAGGGTTTTCACACCACTTGAAGGGGGCACATAGGTTTGAATTTCGCTGTCGAACGCCAACATGCCAACTTGGTCGCCGGTGCGCAGCGCTAGGTACGCCAACAGCATACCCGAGTTGATCGCGTGGTCGAGGCGCGGCATGCCTTCGAGTGGCTCGCTCATGAGCCGCCCAGTGTCAAAAGCAATAATGATGCGGTGATTACGTTCGGTTCGGTGTTCACGCCAAAGGAGCTTTCGGTGTTTCGCCGAGGCTTTCCAATCGATCATGCGATGGTCAAGGCCCGGCAGGTACTGCCGTAGCGACTCGAACTCGGATCCATCGCCCAAGTTCCGTCGTGTCTTTACGCCCGTCAGGAAGGTGTGGTGGGTTGATAACCGCAAGGCGGCGCGCTGAACCGCCGAGACATTGGGGACAACCGCACATTCTTGCGGGTGTTCTTGGAAAAGAATGGACTGGATGAGCCCGAGCGGCCCGGTCCAGCCGACCCAGAGGCCAAGGACGTCGATCCGTCCCCGTCTTTCCACCACGATAGGGATCTTCCAGCTGCGTTCGTGTCCGTTGACCAGAAGGCGCGTCGTCTGTGCAATCGCTGCACCTCGAAGCTCAAGGTTGAGTTCCAGTAGGGTACGATTGGGAAGATCAGGTATCGACACCACGGCTTCGAGTGGTTCCCCGAAGTAGGCAAGTGCAGGGGTAGCAAGAGTAAGGTTCATTTGAGCACGAGGCATATTCATACCCCAATCGACGATCGCTAGGACGCACAGGCCCATCAGTGATGCGGCCCAAAGTGGCCAGACGCTGGGAACGAATGCGACAGCGATAGCCAGAGGCAACAGCGCGAACGAAACTTTTGCCAATCGGGGAGTCGGACGAATCATCTGGGGACCGGAATGCGTTCTGAGATTCGTTTCAATACCTCAACACCGGTTGTTCCTTCGATTTCGGCGGACGGAGAAAGCACCAGTCGGTGTTCTAGACACGGAACAAGCAAGGCTTTTATGTCGTCGGGAACGACATAAGAGCGGCCGTTGATTGCGGCGGTTGCACGAGACGCGGCAGCAAGCATGTTGGCAGCCCGAGGGCTGGCGCCGGAAAGCAACGCGGAGTTTTGCCGGGTCTCACGGACCAGATCGACGATGTAGTGAATGATAGGATCGGCGATCGTAGTCTCAGACACCACAGCGCGAATGTCCTGAATCTGCGAGAGATTCAGTACGGGGACGACATTCAGACTGTCGAGGTCACTGCCTGTGCTTTGATGTCCGTGTTGCCGCACCATCTCGACTTCGTGATCGCGTGTGGGATAGCCGACTTTGATGCGAAACAGGAATCGGTCGAGCTGGGCTTCGGGCAACGGATATGTCCCTTCCTGCTCGATGGGGTTCTGAGTCGCCACGACCATGAAGCCGGGACCCAACTCGTGGGAAGTCCCATCGAGCGTCACTCTCCGTTCCTGCATTGCTTCGAGCAAAGCTGATTGCGTCTTGGGTGGAGTGCGGTTGATTTCGTCTGCAAGCAGCAACTCGGCAAAAATGGGCCCTTTGACCAGCGAGAAGCTACTCGTTTGGAAATCGAACAGATTCGAGCCGATTAAATCCCCTGGCATCAGGTCCGGAGTGAACTGAATCCGTCCGAATTGCAGGTCAAGCAAGCGCGAGAACGTCCGCGCCAATAGGGTTTTTCCAGTCCCTGGGACGCCTTCAAGCAGCACATGTCCCTGCGAAAGAAGCGCAATGAGCATCAAGTCAATGGCCGCGGTTTGGCTCACCACGACTCTGCTGACTTCGTCTCGAAGTTGACCAACCGTGTGTTGAATTTGTTCTGGGGTCCATTCACTCATGCAGCAATTCCTGTCGAAGGTTGTAGGTCTCTTTGGCCAGACTCAGAATCTGCCGGTCCAGGGTTGGGCCGCGCGCGAACTCGAGGGCTTCGGCTCGATTCACGAGGTCGGCGAGGTCAGTCTGAATGCCTCGCGCGTTGATGCGTTCCTGCAGCCACTGGATTTGGATGGCGAAGTCCGCGTTTGGCGCATGAAGCTTACGGCATAGGTCGGAGATAAGCGCGCGCACGTAGCGTGAAACCATGTGCCCCGAATGCCCGCCAAATGCGACGAGTTCAGCCGCATTTTGGATCATCGCCTCTTTACCCAGGGGAAGGTCAAGGTTGGCTGATTTGGGTGATCCCAGACGCACTAACGCAAACCATGCGAGCAGCGCGAAGATCAACGCGAGCTGCCCGGTCAGTGGTGTCATCGGCCACGAAGTAAGGAATCTGCCGATCGTTGGCGGTCTGAGATGGCCGTGGGTTGTCTCATCGATTACGACCCGACCATTTTCGCCAGCGGCGCTAACCATAAGCCTTCGTGTGACGTCGGCGATCACGGTTTCGTCCTGGCGGAAGTTCGAAAAAATATCAGGGTCACTGACGACCCATCGGATGGTTTCTTCGGTGTGTTTCGACACCAAAATGCCGTCGTCGCACTCGATGATAGCCTCGCCCCAACTGATAATCAGCAGCTGGGCGTCTTGAATCTCAAACTCGACGCCGTCTTGATCTCGGCATTTGGTCGATGCGACTCGTTTGAGGGCCAAGGCATAATCGAAAGTGTTCGCTGCCCACTGAGAGTCCTTTAGAGCTTCAAGGCCGTGTCGTTTAATATGTGGGTTGCGAAGGTCGGCAGGCGAGCCCCATCGTTTGGGAATGGCGACCATCACAGGCTTGTCGACCCCGATGATGGTATCAAACGCATCTAGACCGATGGCGTTGGTGGAGGACAGATAAGGCTCAAGGACCAAAACCAGATCGGACTGCGCGGCGACGACATCTGTATTGTAGGTGCTGATTCGAGTTTCGAATCCTGCGGCTCGCAGGTTTCGGAGATAGCCTTGATGCCCAAGGGCCGACAGGCTGTAAGTGTCGTTGCCTGAGCTACGAATCACCGAGAACCTGTCGCCGAAAAAGAACCAAATCATTGTGGCGATTAGTGAAAGTCCACCGGCATAAACGGCCAGCTTGTACGCACGAGCCTTCCAGTTCATCGGGTGCCCCCGACGATTTGCTGATGCAGCGCTGTGGCCCTCAGATACTGGTCTTCCGTCGCCACAATTAGAGCGAAAACACATGATTCGGAGATGCTCACAAGTTCTGTGAGTGGGCCGTTGGTTGTCTCTATATGCGCGGCAATCTCCCGACAGGTGACGTCAGGGGATTCGACGATGGCATAATGTTTAGATAACTCTATCAGGGCATCCAACAAGAGCGCGTGGATCGCGACCTCCCATCTGGCAGCGACGGCGAGTTTGTCGTGAGGGACCGAGGCAGTTAGTTGGCGTAGGCTATCGAGGGCACTTGTTTGAGTTTCTGTGGTTTGGGGCAGCTTGAATCGTCGAAGCCTGCGGAAAATGGTCGCAAGGATAATGAGGCCCAATACAACAACTAGGCCGATACCCAGCGCATTCAAAATCGGTTTGATATCGAGCTCTGGTCCGTCGAGTGATTTGAGCCATTCTTCAAACTCTATCAGCCAACTGGGTGGGTCAACGTCCGCCTTTGGCGGTCGTGGCCCTTCGATTCCCTGTTTTGGGATCTGAACGACTTCGGCATATTCATCATAAGAATCGTCGTATGGCGTTGTGTCGTCGACTGGGTCGTCGTCGTAAGGCGTTGTGTCGTCGACTGGGTCGTCGTCGTAGGGCGCTGAGTCGTCGTGAGCAACTGAATCGTCGTACGGAACGGTTGAGTTTTCATTTGGGACGGAGTCGTTTTCGTCTGGTTGCCGCTCCTGAGCCGATCCAGCCGAACTCATGCTTTCCAGCTCGTCAGCAGTGGGCGCCTCGAAGAGTGGAAGCTCCGTTTGGATATCCGTGCCGTACCACGCAGGTGGCGCACCAAAAGCGGCGCCAGCGGTGAGTCCGACAAGCGAAAGCGCCAACAGGATGTTTAGGAGGATTCTTCCCACGTTTTGCAAACCACTCTAGAAGTACGAAGCGTCAGCTAGCTTCGCGGTACTGCAAGCGGTGTAGAGTCGAGTAGTGTCCGCCCGCTGCGAGCAACTCCTCGTGTGTACCGTCTTCCAATATCTCACCGCGATGTAAGACGATGATACGGTTAGCATTCTGAATGGTCGACAAGCGATGCGCGATAACGACCGAAGTCTGGCGAGACATCATGGTTTCTACGGCATCCTGGATCAGCGCCTCGGTTTCAGAGTCGACGTTGGCGGTGGCCTCATCGAGTACTAGAACCTCTGGACGATGTGCCACCGCGCGGGCGAACGAAACCAATTGGCGTTCACCGCTGCTCAGATGTTCGCCGCGCTCGCCAACAAGATGCTCGAATCCATCCGAATACCGAGACGCGAGTTTTTCGACATGAACACATCGTGCGGCGTCTAATACTGCTTCGTCACTGACTTCGGGGTCATCCAGCGTGATATTCTGCCGAATCGTGCCTTGGAATAAGAAGCTGTCCTGCATCACGACAGCAAAACGTCGCCGATAAGCGATAGGATCGAACTCTTTTATGTCGACCCCATTTACCCGAATTACGCCGGAATCTGGGTCCCGAAGCCGCAGCAAAAGTTGCACGATGGTGGATTTCCCGGAGCCCGTATGCCCAACCAGTGCGACTTTTTCGTTGGGGCGAATTCGCAGTGACACATTTTTTAGAACGGGTTCTCCCGGTAGGTACGAAAAACAAACATCGTCAAATTCGATTTCGAGAGGGCCTTCGTCGATCGTCCGTGGTGACTCGACGACCGGAAGTCGGTCGGTTTCGTCCAGCAGTTCAAACACGCGTTCGCTCGCAACAATGGCGGCCTGCAGGAAGTTGTACTTTTGTGCGAGATCTCGAATGGGTACAAAGAATTTCTGCATGTATTCGATGAACGCAACGAGCACACCAAGGGTCACGATGTCCCGCATCACTGCGCCGCTTCCGTACCAAATGATGACGCCGACAGTGACACTGCCCACAGCTTCGACGACCGCATAAAGCATGGCGTCAAAGCGAATCGCCATGAAGTTGGCGTCGCGGTACTCCACGTTGATATCGCGATATTCCTGTCCGCTGATCTTCTCGCGAACAAAGAGTTGGATGACCTGCATGCCTGCGACGCTTTCCTGCAAATGGGAGTAAAGGCGTGAGACTTTGGTGCGGACTTCTCTGAATGCCTTGCGCATGAAATGGCGAAAAACGGCAGTAAGCGCGATCAGGAAAGGGACGACCACAAAGCTTGCCAGCGCGAAGCGCCAATCCTTATAGAGCAGGATCACAACGATTGCGGACAACGTGAAAAGGTCACCAATCATCGTGACCATTCCCGAGGCCAGTGCCTCCTGGAGTGATTCGATATCAGTCGTCAGGCGCGCCATGAGTCGACCCAGTGGTTGCCTCTGGAAAAAGTGGACGGACAGGGATTGGACGTGGTCGAAAACGGTTTGTCGAAGGTCCCGCAATGCTCGCTGTCCCGCAGTCTGCATGACCCAGACCTGCACGAATTGAAGTATTCCTTGAGAAACTACACAGGCGGCGAACGCGAGGACAATGAGGTGGAATCCAGTAAGGTCACGCGGAACGATATACTCGTCGATCGCGATCTGTAGCAGGTAGGGCTGAAGAAGTTGAACGCCCGAAATCACTGGCAACATGGCCAGCGAGAGAATGAACATGCCGCGATAGGGACGCAGATACTTCCAAAGTCTGCGGACGACGGTGAGTTCCGACATGTCCGCGACTTTAGATTCGCCGAATGTCGACCCCATACCTGTGGGTTTCTTATCGCTCAAAGCTCAAGTTCCTCTTTGAGTTTCTGTCGTTCACAAAGTTCCGAGTAGATCCCCCCGGAGTTCAGCAGGTCATTATGCGTCCCGGTTTCCACGATTCGGCCCTCATCTATGACAAAGATACGGTCGACCCGGGCGAGGGCGTTGAATCGATGGGTGATGATGATGCACGTCCGGTTTTCCATGATTCGATCCAAATGGTCGAGAATCACGTTTTCGGTCCGGGTATCAACACTGGCGAGGGCGTCGTCGAGAATCAGGATTCTGGGGTCCATGATCAGCGCACGCGCAATTGTGACCCGTTGTTTCTGACCACCAGAGAGAGTGACCCCTCGTTCGCCAACCATCGTGTCAATGCCCTTCGCAAGTGTCTTGAGATCCTCGTCCAATCCGGCGATTTTCAAGGCCTGGAGCACTTGTTCGCGCCGAGTGAGTTGGTCTCTTGATCCCAGCGATAACTGCGGCGCGTCTCGGTGGAGCGTTGGGTCGTTCTCGAGAGAATCGAGACCGAATCTTACGTTGTTTTCAATGCTCATCGAGAACAAGAATGGGTCCTGCGGCACGACTCCGATTTCGGACCGTGCTTCGCGCAGTGAAAGGGCGGTGAGGTTTTCTCCGTCGATTTTTATGGTGCCTTGACTTGGATCCCAGAGTCTGGAGATTAAGCGGGCAAGAGTGGTTTTACCCGACCCTGTGCGGCCAACAATCGCAACCGTTGACCCCGCTGGAATCGACAGCGATATGTCATGAAGGATCGGTTGGTCTTCGGAGTAGCCAAACGAAACATGGCTGAATTCGATGCTTCCCTTGGGGCCGTCGTGGTTAGGCAACCGAAGTTCGTCTGAAGGATCAACGATATCGACGGGGGCATCCAAGATATCGAGAACCCGGTCGAATGCAGCGACGCCTCGGTTCCAAACTGAAAACACCCATCCCAGTCCGATTGTGGGAAACGCCAGTGCGACGACATAGCCGTTGAACTCGACGAACTGCCCGAGCGTTAATGAGTTGTCGACGACGCGGTGTGCGCCCACGTAGAGGACGGCCAAGGTGCCGATTCCGGCCAGTAATGTCATGGTAGCCTGCATCGCTCCGCGGATGGAAATGAGCTTGATGTTGGCTTCTACAAACGCGTCGTTAATCGTTGCAAACTCGGCTTTCTCGCGCTTTTCCATGGCGTAGGCCCTTACAATCGCGACGCCTGAGAGGTTCTGCTGGACCTGCGAGCTCAGATTCGAGAGTTCTGCCTGGACGATTTTGGTCTGATTGAAGAGGGCGCGAATGATGAACCTGGTCGCGAACAAGATCACGGGAAATGGTCCCAGACAAATCAGCGTGAGTTCCCAATCAAGCGGGAGCATTTTTGACAGCGCGATAAAGTAGGCGGTGATCGTGTTGACGATGTGCAGAAACGAGATCGCGTAGAGCAAGCGGATGAAATTGACGTCATTCGACACTCGGCTGGTGAGGTCTCCGGTGGCCATCGTGCCGAACCAAGAGGGCGATAAGCGTGTGAGTCGTTCGTAGAGTTCGTTTCGAACGTCGAACTCGATTAAGCGGCCGGCGTTGAATATCTGAACGCGGCTCACAACCCGCGCAATTCCTGCTCCGATCGAAAACAGAATAATCGCGAGTGCATGCTCTTTGCAGGCCTCCAGAACCGATTCTGCGCTTATGCCTTGAGCCTGCATCGTGGATATTGCGTCGCCGATGTGTCCAGGGATCAGGAGGCCAAGATAATTGGTCGCCAGAAGGAACACTGCTCCGAAAATGAAACTAGGCCAGTAACGCACAAAATATGTGACGATCCGGCGATTACGATTTGAAAGTGTCATAAACTAGCGAACTCGCAGCCCGATTCGATTCCATCGGACGTCCCCCGTCAACGGGTCGGTCGACCACGCGATGAAGAGGGGTCTTCCAATCAACGATGGTGCGTCGATCGGGCCGAACGTGCGGCTGTCACGGTTTTGGGCGACTCCGCCATCGGCGGGGACTAAGCTTCGATTATCAGCCAGCGCGAAGACCATTTTTTCAGGAACCCCCGCAATACTGGTCATGGCGTAGTTATGGACGCGCGGCGAGAACGCCAGTGGATATTGCGATTCGGAGTTCCATTCGACCACGTGCATGACTTCTTCGGACTTGGCGCCCAGTTGGACGGCCTGACGGGGGAGGGAGTCTTCGTTCACAAACACTACATCGCCCTCGAATCGGACGGCATCGCCGGACAAGGCAATGGCTCGAAGCAAAAGAGTTTCGCCTCCATTTGTCGCGACGATGAGGTCCCCGCGCGCCGGAAGACGCGTTTTGAATGCGGTTCGGTCAACCAGTGCGATATCACCGGGTCTAAGCGTCGGAATCATCCCTGCTGAATCCACAGTTAGGGTGGTCATCAGATGCGACGACGTGAATTGGAGCGTCGCTAGCACGGGAGCGATGAACGTCACGAGGGCGAAGAGCGCGTACATGAGAGGATGATTGTAGGATTTGAGAACGTACGGGTTGTCGTGAATTCGATTACGCGCACTTCGGGCAGTAAACAGGACAAAGAGGCCCCAACTGAGAGCCAAAACGACCATGGGTAAGAGCGGGAAAAACTTGAGCGCCGCGAAAAAAAGCAAGAATCCTTCGAGGATTGCTAGGAACCCAAGGTTTGCAAGTAGGCCGCGTACCCACTCGCCGACGTACATCAAACCAAGCCCGGGCGAGATGAGCGAGAGTAGCGTCGCGGTTCTCTTACTTCTTGGCTTGGTTTCGCCTTGATAGTCTGTGGTGGTGGTCATTTACAGCCATGGATTTTTCCTAGGCGAATCTACGACGTGAGCGGGACAACCGTCAACGCAACCGATGCGTTGATTAGGAATGGATTTCGCATTCCTCGGGTTGTCGTGCGCAAGCTAACAGTGATTGGTTGTCAATCCAGAGCATCACGAATACAACGGGCATCGAACTCAGATAACAAGGCGGTAACCTCCATGGCCCAACAAGAACAGAACACGATCAGCATGTCGAACCGGCTGGTATTATTGGCGGTGGCTTTGGTTCCTGTGGTTTTTGCCACGGCGTTTTCATCTTTTGAAGACGTTAAATGGGGGGTGATGCTCGCGCTCAGTGGGCTTGGTGCAATCGCTTTTGCAATCGACATTATTCGCGGGAAAGCCGTCACCGTTCAAGCTGGACGCGTAGCGACGATAGCCTACGTTTTTAGTGCATTTGTGCTTTTTGCAGCGACTTACGCGCCTGTGCCGATGCTCGGATTGGCCGGCGCGCTGACCTGGGTTTCTGGCTCGATTCTCTTCTTGTTAGCGCTGTCGTCCTCGGGTCGCGGGCTTCGCTTTGCAGATCTGGCGATGTCAGTTGCCGTGGCGGTACTGGGTGTAGGCGTTTTTGGGCTTTTGGATGTCGCGGGAGTCGGAATCACCACAGTCGTTTGGGATCCACTTGGGGCCCCGGGGGCGTTTGATTCCATCGAGTTCTTGGCGCCGTTTTATGCAGGTGCGCTGCCTCTGCTGATCGCTGCGGCTATTCGCGTATCTGGCCGGCGGAAAGCGGTTTTTGTAGTGGCTCTAATTCTTGGTGCAATCCATTTCGGCCTGACGGTGTCATCGACTCTTGCATTCATCACAGTGTCTGCCGTCTTGGCTGTCAGCGTCGTTGTTGTGATTTTGCAAAAACCCGCCCGCGCAGTTCTTTTGTATCCGGTGTTTGGAGTGTTTTTTGCGGTGTCGATTTTGGTTGGGTTGTTTGTGATGTTTGGCCAGCCAGAACAGACGTTCTCGGATGCAAACCGCCTGCCGCTGGCTACATTTGAACCCGTCCGCATGGAACAGTTGGTCGATGGAAAACCACGAGTCACGAACTTCGCGATCGGTCGCACCGAGGAAATTCGAGACGTAGCGGCTTGGAATTATACCACCGGCGTGGCGCTAGACCTTTTTCGTGACCAGCCGATTGGCGGTCAGGGAGCGGGATCGTGGTGGACAATGCAGACGCAGTTTCCTCGAGTGGACGACCCATTTGTCACCCGGATGTTCGAGCAGTACCCAGCGTTTAAGTCTGCGCACAACTCGCTGGCTCAATTGCTCGCTGAGTACGGGTTGATTGGAATGCTGCTCTTCATCGGTTGGATGAGCTCCGTGGTGGTTATCACTCTGGGGTCGCTTGCCAGCCGGGAGGAGCCTGAAAACTGGGTGATTGAGCATTGGGGGTTGGCGGCGTCAGTGACTGCGCTGTTCGCGTGTTCTGTTCGAGCCCCCGGGCTTGATATGGCGGGCTCGGCGGTGATTTTTTTCCCGGTTTTGGCGCTGCTAGTGCGGGAGGGCGCGGTGTTGAACAACTTCAGGGGCCTTTCGGCTCCGACGATGTTTGGTGGCGAGCACAAGAGCCTTAGTGGCAAGTTTTTTGGCGGGTTGGTGCCTATCATCGTTGGTTTTCTGCTTATTGGATTTGCAGGCGTGGTCACCGTGAGCAACTACCATCGTGGTCTTGCCGACCACCTGATGCTTCGAACCAAGTTTGTTGAAGCGGGAGTAGAGTATGCGGCGGCTCACGAGGCATTCCCGTACCGCGGTGACGTGGTTTACGACCAAGCGCTGACCATTCGTCGTGGTGGGAAAATTCAGGATGCCAAAGACTTGATCGCGACGGCAGAACGGCTGCGACCCAATGATGCTAGGATTTTGGCGATGGTGGCCATTTTGGCATCTACTAATCAGCAGGATTCAGAGGTGGTGTTGTCGGCATCACGAGCGATTGCGCTGTTCCCTAACTACCTAGAGGCCCACAAGCAGTTGGCACTTGGTTACGATATGGGAGGTCGCGTGACCGAGGCCGCAAAAGCGGTGAAAGGTGCGATCGACCTGAACCCGCCCGAACGTTTTAAATCGACTCTCTATGCCGAGATGGCGCGCTACTATGAAGATGCGCTCGGGCAACCGAAGCTGGCGTCGGAAGCTTACAAAAATGCTGCGAAGCTGACGAAGGACCAAGTCAATCGTAACCAATACGAGACTAACGCCAAGGAGTTGGACAAGCAGATTGAGCGTGACCGCTTGATGCGCGAAGGCAAGCCTGTTCCCAAGGAACTCTATCCGGCTCAGCAGGGGCATGACCACGGGTTGCCAGACAACCTGCAACCCAATGTCCCACCACCAGGCAACCACGGTCACGCGCACTGAAAAGTCATTCCTTCCAGATGATTTTCCATGGGCGCTGCTTGATGTTGCGTAGCATCTCGCGCAAGTCATCGTAGATTTCACGCTCATGGATGAGGGCCCCGACGGTGCCTTCACCCTTCTTGATTCCACCAACAACATCAGCCGCGTCTTGCGTGATGGTCGATAGCCGCGCGCTGCTTGTGGACAGATCGTCGATCGCGCTACCAATCTTGCCTTCATTGCCAGCCACGATGCGCTCAAGCGAGGCGGTCGTGACTTCGGCGCTTCCTGCAATCTTGCTTACGTCGTCCATTAAAGGGTCGATATCTCGTCCCACACGTGCACTGATCACGTCGGCGTTGCGTGCAGTGTTCTGAACGCTACGAAGTGTCGTCTTAAGGCCACTTCCGTCCTCGACTGCGACGTTGAAGGCTGTGAGTAGTTTTGCGGCCTCAGAAGACGTGTCGCGAACGTTTTCGACGGTTGCATCAAGGTCTTGGCGGTTATCTACAATCAAGGAATCCAACGACTTCATGAGCGAGGCTGTGTTGGTGATGAGCTCACGCGTTTGAATCTCGGGGTCGTCAAAAATCTCGTTCAGCGTCGTTAGCAACTCGGTTGCTCGGGCGACGATGATGTCCATGCGTGGCGGATCCACGCCGCGAAGTAGGGCGCCCGCTTTGATGGGGTCCTCTTCGAAATTCTTTGTGACCACTTCAATATAGGGCTCGCCGAGTACGCCGCGAGTGGTGATGAAAAACTCGGAGTTCTCGCGCACGGCCTCGGCGTATTCAACGTCGATTTTAAGGGTCGCGCGCACGGCCACTGCGCCCATCTCTTTGGTCACCTTTTCGTTCTGGATGAACCGAAGCTTGTCGACGTTGCCGACATTGATGCCAGCAATGGCAACATCGGCTCCAGGTTTCAAGCCACCGGCATTATTGAATTCGACGTCGAAAGAGAATCCGTCACTGAACGAAAAGTCGCCCAGAACGAGGATGAACGTGACCAGAAGTGCGGTCGCGAAGAGCACGAGCGCTCCGACTTTGACCTCGATCGATGTTTCTGATTTTTGCATGGGTAATACCTCGGGATCAACGTACGCGAAGCCTTGGAAGTGGCAAGTGGTTCACACGTCCATCGGCCCTTCAGGGTTGCCTGTAATGAATTGTTGAACGATGGGGTCCTGCGAGTTTTTGAAGACCTCGCGACTGCCATCGAGGATGAGTTTGCCTTGGTAAAGCATAGCTATTCGGTCGGCGATTCCGAAGATTGACCGCAGATCGTGGGAAATCACGATGCTCGTTACTCCGTGTAAATCTGCGAGGTGACGGATAAGTTTATCGACCATGGCCGCAGAAATCGGGTCAATGCCCGTCGTAGGTTCGTCGAATATTACAAATTCGGGGTCGAGAGTTAACGCTCGCGCAATGGCGACTTTCTTGCGCATTCCGTCGCCAAAATCAGCGGGGTATCTATCGCGATACTCGGCCATGCCGACAAGCTTGAGCTTCTCGAGCGCAAGCTGATTGGCTTCTGTATTTGTGACGTCTTTGTGTTTCCGGATGGGTAGTGCCACGTTTTCCAGCAGAGTCATCGAGTCAAACAGGGTCGAGTTCTGGAACACCATCGCGCATCGTTTTCTGACATCGTAAAGCTGTTTTTCCGTGTAATCGGTGATGTCGACGTCATCGAGGATAATTCGGCCTTTATCGGGACGAATAAGGCCGACCAGCTGTTTTACGAGCACACTTTTTCCGGCCCCAGACTGCCCGATCACAAAAAACACTTCTCCGGGATCGACAACAAGATCGACGCCCGCCAGGACGACTTTCGAGCCAAACGCTTTGTGGATTCCTTTGAATTCAATCCGTCCCACTAAAACCCCACGCTGAGCGATACAAACCCGCGATGGAGCGACCACTCCTGGGTTTTTCGTTCGGCCGTCCCGCCGAAATCCGTGCCGTACATCAGGCCTTGGATGAAAGGCATGACGTATCCGATTTCGATCAGACCAAAGGTGTCATGTTGCCAAAGGTAGACTCCGGTACGCAGATCCAATCCCAAAACCAGCAGTGGTGCTTCTTCAAGAGCGACTCTCAAAATCGAAAGTCCGCCCCCGAAATGCCATCCCCCAGAATCGCCGCCTGGAATGAACCTGCCGGCTAGCCCTGCCTGCCAAGAAAAAGCCTTTTCACTGGCGGCTTTGCCCACAGCATTTGCTGTGTGTTCGTTAAAGAACGACAGGCCCAATTCGAATTCCGCGGCCGCGTAGAAGTTCGAATGCAATGCGTGTTGAAGGCCCAGCCGCAGACGTTGGCTCCAAACCACAGCCCGCTGCGAAAACCCGGTTTCATCAGGTGCGGATTCATCGAGCAAAAAACCCGGTTCAGACGTGACGCCAACCGTCAGGTATTGATGGCCAATCTTGGGCGGGGTGAATGCCACCGCCGAGGACGAAACCATCAAAAGCAATCCAACGAGGAGCCTAGATAAAGCGAAGGACGACAAATCCGACTCCTGAGATGATGAAATCCAAAATCACGACGGCCAATGAGCAGTGCACCACAGCGGATGTGGTGGCGCGCCCCACGCCTTCGCTGCCGCCAGTGACGACCAGCCCTGCCTGACAGGCGATGATTGGAATGGCCATGCCGAACGCGAGCGCCTTGACCAGACAAATAATCACGTCGAACCACCCGATGAACGAGAGGTTCCAGAACGTATTGAAGTTGACGTTGAATGCCGTATTCGCGACCAGCGCACCGGCCAAAAAGGCCACCAAAACCGCCCAAATTGTCAGGACGACACTCATGACGGTAGAGGCGAGGAACCTCGGGACCACCAAGTACTCGACGGGCTGTGCCGCGCACATCTTCAAGGCGTCGACCTGTTCGGTGACCACCATGCTGCCAATTTGGGCCGCCATGCCGCTGCCGACACGAGTTGCAAGCATCATGGCCGTAATTGTGGGGCCAAAGATCCGCAGCAACAGCTGTAGGAAAAGCGCTCCCAACAACTGCAGGTCGCCAGTGATTCGCATCGCTTGATAACCGGCGAGGTAAATCAGAATCATGCCAAGGAATCCCAAGGTGACGCCGATGAAAACGACCGAATTGTTGCCGATATCGTAGAGTTGCTCGGCTATCGCGGCCCGGCGTTTCTTGCCGTGCAAAATATAGTAGAGCGTCAAAGCAAAGGTCGCCCCGATCCCTCGAACGATGCCATAGATCTCGAGCACCGGTTCGCCGATTGGGGCAAAAATGGCTTCTCGCCAGTCTGTAGGTTGGCTGGCCATTTAGCTGTCGATGAAAGTGATGAAGTAATCGATGACAAAAATTGCGATGGCGCTGCCCACCACAGATGAATTCACCGCGCGACCCACGCCAACAGCACCACCTTTGGTTCCCAGGCCGAAGTGACAAGAGATGACAGCGATAGCAAACCCAAACGCGACGGCTTTGTATAGGCCATGCAGGAAGTCGTGCAGCCCGATATAGGTGACGACGCTCCATGCAAACAGCTCCATATCGACGCCCAAGAGATACCGGCTGGTGATGGCGCCGCCGAGCAATGCGACAAAGTCACCGACCACAACCAGGACAAACATCATCACGATCATCGTGAAGACACGTGGCATCACCAGATAACCAATCGGGTCGATCGCAAGAGCCCGCAGCGCGTCGATTTGGTCCGTGACCTTCATCGTCCCGAGTTCTGCGGTGTTGTTTGCGCCGACGCGTCCACTGAACATCAAGCCAATCATGATGGGGCCAACTTCGCGGAAAATACTGTAGCCCGCGCCCCAACCAAGCAGGCCGTACGCCCCGTATTGTTCGATGTAGGTACCACTTTGAATCACCATAATGCCGCCCACCAAAATCGCGGTTACCGCGACGATAGGGAAGCTCTTGACCCCGACTCGGTAGAGATTTCGCCAAGTTTCGGGCCCGTCCAAACGCGGTGGGAACGAGTGCAGGATGATCTCCCAAATCAGCAAGGCCACGCCGCCGATCTGTTCAGCCTGCGCCACGAACACCGCGCCAAATTTACTGAGCAGCCGTTTATGAAATGCGGGAGCACTCATCCAAGTTCATCCAAGCTGAAGCCGTCCCAGAACTGACGAACAATCGAGATATCGGTTGCCTCAATGGCGTCGCGGTTTCCGAAAAAAATCAGCTTTCCTCGTTCGAGCAGGGCGAAGTTATCGCAGATATCTTTGATACCCTGAATATCATGCGAAATCGTGGCAGAAGTGACTCCACGACGGTCTCGCATGTCCTTCAGCAGCAGGAAAATCTTTGAACTTGTGACAGGATCAAGGCCAGCCGTCGGGTCATCGTAGAACATGATTGGGGGCTCGGGGAGCACCGCTCGAGCAAAGCTCACTCGTTTCTTCATGCCGCCCGATAGCTCGTTGGGAAACTGGTGGCCGATATTGGGCAGACCGACTTCATCCAAAATTCCTTGCACCAGCACGGCGATTTCGGCTTCGGTGTGTTTTTCGCCCTGCCGCAGCGGAAATGCGATGTTGTCGGCCACGTTCATAAAGTCGAACAAGGCATAGTTTTGAAACAGCATTCCGATTCGAAAGCGAAGCTGGGCGAGCTCGACTTCATCGAGTGATAGGATATCGACGTCGTCGATATAAACTTTGCCTCGATCAGGCCGAACCAGCGCACAGATAATCTTGAGCAGCAGGCTTTTGCCGGCCCCGCCCGGGCCAATCAACCCAAGATTGCTGCCGTCGGGAATCTCGAGCGACACATCGTCGAGCACCGGCCTTCCAGAATGGAATTTCGTAATATTTTCGACAACGATCATGGTCGCGCTCCCGCTTCGCCCAACCGATCCGCGGCTTTTTGGGCCCATTTCGACTTAGGGTAGCGACGAATCAGGTCCTTGAGCGCCGCAAAATGAAGGTCTTCAGCGCGTTGCAGGCGCCGTGCTTCGGCTGCGTAAAACAGGGCCTTGGGCGCTTTTAGGGTGTCGTCGTAGGAGGTCGCAAATCGTTCAAACCAGTACACAGCCTCGTCGAAATCATCCAACCAAAGCATGTTGATTTCGCCCAGTTCAAAGATGGCATCGTTGACGTATTCGGAGTCGTACGACCCGACGAACCACGAACTCTCGGTATTATTGGCAAATACCTTCAGGTTTTGAACCACACTGGGCCAGTCTTCGACGCGTCGGTACAGATTGGTCATCTCCCACAATGCATCGTCGGCAATCGCGTCATCCGGAAAGTCCACATAAACACGTCGGTATGTTTGGGCCGCCGCCGCGATATCATCCAAGTTTTTGTCTTGGTTCTGGGCTTTCAAAAACAGAATATTCCCTGCCAACATTGTGTCAGCAAGGTAGGGCGCCATGCGGCCTAACAGCGCATCGAGGGCCTTCGGAGTAGGCTCGAACCTACGATAGACTTCGTTCAGCGCAATTTCGGCCGACATCTCGTTGGGGTACTTAAAGATCGTTTGCAAGAGGAGCTGAAACGACGTGTCAGCTTCTGATAGCTCACGGTGGAGTAGGGCGCTTTGGTACATTGCGCGGGAGCCCCATTCATCAATATCTGCTGTTTTCCAAACCAGTTCGTAGCCCGCCAGTGCTTCTTCGTACTGCTGTTTTTCGCGCAGGATTTCGGCTTGCCGAAACTCGACCCAGCGACGCAAGCCATCATTGGGCGCGGTCTTTAGAAGTGTATCGTAGCGTTTGGCCGCATCGTCGAAGTGCTCGCGATCCTCAAGTTTACGGACCTCAAGCGCGTCGTCGGTCCACGTCTCGATTGGACGTGTCATGCTGCAGGACGTCATCAAAGCAAGTGCGACAAATCCAAGTGCAGGCAGACTCATGCGAAGTACGTGTGTCACGGAGCAAACATCGCCTCATTGAGGGTCGCACGCCGGCCTACGACACCCACGCGGTAGTCATGGAAGTACTTGCGCGCTGCGTTTTGCACGTCGTCAGGTGTGACCTCACGAATCTCAGCGAGAAACGCCTCGGCCAGTCTCCAGTCGCCGGACACGATTTGTGCCTGGGCCAGCATATTGGCCTGTCCACCGTTTGTTTCCAGCGCCATGTAATGGTTGGTCAGGTAAACATTGATAACTTCGTCGAGCTCAGTTTTTGAGATTTGAATGAGTTTCATTTCTTCGATTTGGTCGAATATGACGCCCATAGTCGTCTGAGGATCAGTCGCTGTGACGTAGAAATATCCAAAATTAGTTCGTTTCTCGCCGAGGCCTGCTGAGACCGCGTAGGTGAGATTTCGTTTGGTGCGAACTTCTTCGAACAAACGGTCTTTCAGGTACTCCAGCGCCACCAGAGTGGCTGGATAGTCCGAGCGTCCCGGAGCTGGGGCTTCAAAATATCCCAGCACATAATTAGTGGGCAGGTCGCGGTCTGCGATGACCACGCCTGGTTTTGATGTGAACGCCGGCAGTTGGACTTCGGGGTCACCCGACGGCGCGATGCGTCCAAAAGAGGCCTTGAGTCGGTCGACCACATCTGACGCGCTGACGTTGCCTACGACAACCAGCAACATCCTCTCAGGACGCAGCATTTCACGCTGATAAGCCAGCAGGTCGGCTCGGGTGAACGAGGAAACCGAGTCTTTGTTGCCTATCTGAAGGTTGTAATAGGGGTGACCTTCAAAAAAGAGCCGGCTGGCTGTGTAAGACAGTTGGCGGTCGGCGTCTTCGAGGATTCCCGAGATATTTGCGAGCTGTTGGTTTCGAACCAACTCAACTTCTTCGACGGGCATTGCCGGATCGAGGACAGCTTGGGTGAATAGGTTCCAAGTCGCATCGAAGTTCTCGACAACGCTCTTGAATCCATACCCAGTGAAATCTCGGTCGTTGAAGTTGAAGACCGAAGCACCCATCGCATCGAGCTTGCTGTTGAACGTGTCTTTTGGAGTGGTATTCGAGCCCCCTTGAACGGCGACAGCGGTCGCAAGTTCCTCAATTCCCGCCGTTACCGTGGTTAGATTTGCTGATCCACCTACGACGTAAAGGTTGGCTGAGACCACGCTGTTTGCGGGCGTCGCGCGATGAATCACCGTGACCGCACCGACTCGAAACGCCTGAGTCATCCCAAGCGAGCCAAGATTGACGACCTCGGGCTCCGTATCGATGTATTTAATCGGGGCAAACTCGCGAATCCCCTTTTGCTCCGGCGTCAGCGCTGCAGCAGCCCTCGGGGAGTCGCTTTCGATCGGTTCGACGAAGCGCTCCGGACGTGAAGAGCAGCTGACGGTGAACGTGAGTCCAAGGAGCAGTGCGGCAGAATATCTGAAGGTGTTTTGCATGCTCATTATTTCACCTGCTGGGAAGACGCGGCGACCGTGATGTTTTTCAGCGATTCTGGTGTCAATCCGAGTTCGGCACGGGTGGCCGGTGAGACCAAGACCCCGAGAACGTAGGGTTTATTTAGAATGTAGGTGTTGACGTATCGGATGATATCCGCACGTGACACGGCACGCAGGTTGTCGATATAGGTCAAGTAATAGTCGAGCCCCGCGCTTGCCCACCAAAACGAGATCGTGTGAGCAAAGGAGCTCAGTTTTTCGCGGCTATACAGGTCTTCGATGGCCAGAATGGTTTTGGCGCTGGTCAGCTGTTCGTCCGAAAAGTAGTCGGCCTCAACCATTTTTGGCAGTTCTTTGAGGATGGCTTGAATCGCTTCAGGAACCTTATCAGGCGGCACTTGTGCGCCGATCGAAATAGGGCCGGTATACTTTTGTGTGAAGTAGCTCAGCCCCGCGCCAAGCGTGATTCCTGAGTCCACCAGGTTCTTGTGAAACTTACTGGTGGGTTGGCTCAAAATGTAGGAGAGGACATCCGCAGCGAAGGTAGCTTTGGGGTCTTGGGTGACGCTCGGTCCGTGCATCGAGAACTCGACGTAAGGGACCTGAATGTCTTTCTCGACCACCAAGTAGCTGCTTTCGCGCAAGGCTGGATGAGCGGGCACGGGATTGGCTTTGAATGGGTCACCAGCTCGCTTCCATGCGCCGAACGTATCGTTGGCCCAGGTGAAAACCTGATTTGCATCCACGTTGCCCGAGATCACGAGCGCGGAGTTGTTGGGCACATAATAGGTTTGTTTCATCGTCTGCATTTTCGCGACGGTCGCGGACTCAATGGTCGCGCGGTCGCCTAATGGGTCTTTGCGAGACTGATACTGGTACCAAAGCTGAGCGCTGACCGCCTGCGAGAACCAGTAGTAAGGGTCGGATTCGTTGCGATCTACTTCGCCCAGAACCACTTTCTTTTCTTTCTGGAACTCGACTTCGTCGAACTTCAGCGTGGTAATGGCATCTCGCATGAACACGAGGCCGTCTTTGAGTTGATCCGAGGGCAGCGTGAAGTAGTAGTTCACTCGTTCGCTGCTGGTGGTGCCGTTGAACACGATTCCGAGCTGGCGAATTCGACGCAGGTAGGCTTCCTGATTCGGGATGACCGCGTTTCCTTTGAAGAACATGTGTTCATAAAGGTGGCTTAATCCGTTCAGGTCTGGTGTTTCGGTAAATGCCCCGTTCTTGACGCAGATTTCAATCGTCGCAATCGGCAGTCCAGGCGATGGAATGACGATAACGTCGAGTCCATTCGGCAAAGTTCGTTTTTGAACGACATCACTGGTGGACTGGGCAAAGGCCGTGGTCCAGGTCGAAACCAAAACCGCGACAAACAACAGAGTTTTCAAGGTTCGAAACATGTAAATCCTCGAAGCACACAAATCTGGGCACTTCTAGCACACCCGAATCACCAAGGTCACGAGTGAACACTTAATCCCACATCGGGCAAACGCCCGTTCGCCGGAGATGAACCGTGGCCATCACTGCAGCATTCTGGAAAGCAGGTCAGTGGTAAATTGACACCCCGGGATGCGGGCTCGTACTATTCCGCTTTCGAATCCGAACATTTTGGGCGTTGATGGACCTCAACCAAAAATTTGGCGACTACATGCTACTGCGGCGAATCGCCGTGGGCGGACAGTCCGAGGTGTTTCTTGCCATGAAGCGGGGCCCAGAGACTTACACGCGTCCTGTGGTCATCAAAGCGCTTCCACCACAACGTCGAGCCGACGAAAAGCATATCGAGGTGTTCTATCGGGAGGCGTTCATCAGTTCTCGATTCATCCACCCCAATGTCATTAACGTCCATAATGCGTGCATGATCGACGGCGACCATTGCATGTTGATGGACTTCATCAGTGGTCAGACCGTGGCTGATATCGCGCAACGCGGGTATCAGCGCAAAAGCCCTCCGACTTTGAAACAAGTGGCGCAAATGATTGCGGATGCGTGCAATGGGTTGCACTACACACATAATTTTAGGGACTTGGACGGGCAGCAGTATTCGGTGGTCCACTGCGATATCAGTCCGCAGAACCTGATGGTGACCTATCACGGTGACACGATGGTGTTTGATTTTGGCATCGCTCACATCATCGGTTACGACAAATCCCCGCCGGTTTCCGGGGGGAAATACGCGTACATGAGCCCAGAGCAACTCAAGGGCGAAGCGATTGGTCCACGTTCGGATATCTTCAGTATGGGCGTGATTCTGTATGAGTTATGCACGGGGTATCGGCTCTTTCGCAGGCCGTCGCCTCAAGAGGTTATCGGCGCAGTGCTCGACGATCCCATCCAGGCTCCGCGCGAGCTTCGGCCGGAAATCCCCGAGTTTCTTGAATCGATCATTCTACGGGCGCTGCAACGTAATCCGTATGAACGTTATGAATCCGCCTCGGATATGCGTTCAGATCTGAATCAATTTTTGGCGATGAGCCCAGATCGCGGAGACCTGCGCCGTGGGCTTGGCGCCTATGTGTCGGCGATGTTTCGAGACGAGCGGGCCGATATTGCCGCGACGCTTTCTCGAGCACCAGCGCTTGAGTCCGGCCCAGCGGCATCGCTGGTCCACCTCAGCGCGCCGCAAGAGCCCGAGAACACGATGGATTTGGAGTGGTCCGGTGAGATGCTGTACCCGCATTTGGCGCCGAGTCTCGAGGCCGCTAATTCGGCAGATTTAGGCGACGGAAAGGATATCGCGGTGTTCCCGAACCAGCCGCAAATGACAACGCCACCAAAAGTCTCGCGTGAGGTCCTTTCGGTGGCGCTTCTTGCGATGACGATTGTCTCGCTGCTGCTGTTTATTGTGTTGCTCCTCGCTCAGCCGACCTAAGCCAGCTGCTCGCGTACCAAGCGTGTGAAGTTCGACACCGCATCGGGAATTCCAGCGGTATTGCTGCCGCCTGCATGGGCAAGGGTTGGCCGTCCGCCGCCGCGCCCGTCCACAAATTTTGCAGCCAGGTTGACTAGATCTCCGGCTTTCAACTTCCGATTCTTGAACGCTGAATTTGTCACCACGCAGATGAGCGCGGCCGAGTCGTCGATTTCGGCGGCAAGCAAGATGACACCTTCTTCAGCGCGGTCTTGGAGCAGTTCAGCGTAGGTGACTAACTGGTCGCGTGAATCGACCGAAATCGCTTTCGAGATTACGAAGACGCCTGAGACATCCTCGGCTCCAGCAAGAATTTCTACTGACTCCAGCTTGGCAATCCGCATGCCCAAGCGCTCGCAGCTTCGGTTGAGCTCTGCACGCTCTTCGAGCAGCGATGTGGCGCGGTCGATGAGATGCGTTGGGTCGGATTTCAACATCAGCGCCAACTGTTTTACGCGCTCACGGTCTAAGTCAAACGCTGCATACGCGGCTTCGTTGGTGACCGCTTCGATTCGTCGAATGCCTGCGGCAATACCTGACTCGCTGGTGATGCGGAACAGGTTGATGTCCGAGGTGTTCGTGACATGCGTGCCTCCGCAAAGCTCGACAGACTCGCCCGGTATCTCGATGACGCGAACGGAGTCACCGTATTTTTCGCCAAAGATCGCCATCGCGCCGAGTTCATTGACGGCGTGGTCCCGCGGCACATCGACGTGCGTGTTGACGATAAGCGATGCGCGAATCTGCTTGTTGACTTGGTTTTCCACGGCTTCGACTTGTTCCTCGGTCAGGCCTGAACCGTATGAGAAGTCAAAGCGTAGTTTATCCGAAGAAACCTGCGATCCTGCTTGGAAGATCGTGTCGGAAACCAAGCCGCGTAACGCTGCGTGCAGCAAATGGGTGGCGGTGTGGTTTGACTGAATCAACTTACGTTTGTGCGCGTCGATGCGGGCCACCGCTTTGCCTTTCAGCGCTTCGTCCGAAACCGTGCCCCTGAGCACTCTGGCCGAATGGACAATGCCAATCGGTGCCTTTTGGGTGTCGAACACGCCAAAGACCAAATTGCCGCAAGCCACCGTTCCTTCGTCGCCTACTTGGCCGCCGGACTCGGCGTAGAAGGGGGTCTCTTCGAGGATCAGTTCGTACTTGTGGTCGCTCATCGGCCGGAATTTCATGATCTTAGTTGTGGCTTCGAGCCCGCTATAACCCACAAATTGACTCGATGGTCCGTCGTGGACAGTCTGCCAATCGCCTACGCCTGCGGCGTCGGCGTACATGTCCTTGCCCTTGGAGGTCTCTTGGTGTTCGCGCCAGAGTTCCTCGTAGGAGTTCATGTCGATTGTCAGCCCGCGTTCTTCGGCCATGATTTGTGTGAGGTCAGGCGGGAATCCAAACGTCGCGTGGAGCTGGAACACACGATCGCCCGATAAGGACTTCTCGCCAGCAGCGAGAGCCTCTGCAGCGCTTTCTTCGAACAGGTCCATACCGCGGTCGATGTTGCGGAAGAATCGCTCTTCTTCGAGGCGAATGATTTCGGAGACCCTCGAACCCATGCCCTTAAGCTCTGGGTAGATATCGCCGTATTCTTCGACCACGGTCTGCGCGAGTTCGAACATGAATGGGCCAGTGAATCCAAGGCGTCGACCGTGTCGAACAGCGCGTCGCAGGATTCGTCGTACGACATACCCACGGCCATCATTCGCAAACTGTGCGCCGTCAACGAGTGAGAACGTCACTGTACGGGTGTGGTCCGCGATGACGGCAAAATCGGTGAACTCAGGTGCCGCGTAAAACGCCTTCCAATCGCCGATCTTTTGTCCCAACAGTTCGGCTGTTCGTGCCAAAAGAGGGCGAAACAAGTCGGTGTGAAAGACGTTGCTGACGCCTTGTTTGACCATCGTGACGCGATCGAGGCCAAGTCCCGTGTCGACGCTCTTCATTGGGAGCGGATTCAGGGTTCCTTCGTCGTCTCGATTGAATTCCATGAACACGAGGTTCCAGATTTCGACCACGCGATCGGGATCGTAGCCATCTTCGACAAAATTGATGGGCCCGATCTCGGGTTGCAGATCGATGTGGATTTCGGTGCAGGGTCCACACGGTCCGGTGGGTCCCATTGACCAGAAGTTGTCGGCATCGCCAAGCTTAAGCAGGTGCGCCGGGTCGATCTTCATGTCGTTGAGCCACATGTCGTACGACTCTTGGTCGTTAACGTGCACGGTGACGTAAAGCAGAGCTTTGTCGAGTTTCAGGACATCAAGGCAGTACTTCCAGGCCCACTGAATGGACTCTTTTTTGTAGTAGTCACCAAACGACCAGTTTCCCAACATCTCGAAGAACGTGAGGTGGCGTCCGTCTTTGCCGACCTCGTCGAGGTCGTTGTGTTTTCCGCCCGCACGAATGCACTTCTGAACACTTGCCGCACGCTTGTAGTCGCGAACTTCGTTTCCAAGCAGCAGATCCTTAAATTGGTTCATGCCTGCGTTGGTAAAGAGCAGCGTGGGGTCCCCCTGAGGAACGACCGGTGCTGACTCAACAACGACGTGGTCGAGCTTTTCAAAGAATTTGAGATACGAGTTTCGGATGTCGCGTGACTGCATGGGGGCTACCTCTTTCGATTCTCGGCGTGTTCAATTGCCGGGAAAAACGACCCAGCGAATACCACTATCATTAGGGGAACTCAACGCCTGAGACGATGCGGTCTTGCAAGTGTTGCTTTAAGAAATATTGATGTTCTGGTTCAATTTCTTGACCTCGTCGACATTCAGTCCAAAATTTTGGAATCGAAGACGTTAAAAGGGTCAAAGATGAAAGTAATGCTTGAGCTAATGAAGGATGTGACGCAGTTGTTGGCTGCCGTCGAGGACCTCGCGGAGATTCGTGAGGAGGCGAGGCCCCAGATGAGGGCGCTCATCGCGGCATTGAACGACGAATCGGGTCGCCTACTGTCAACTGTTGCTGATCCTCTCAAACGCGAAAATCTCTTCCAACGTGCACTCGAGGCCATCGCGACCGAGCGATACGAGGATGCGCGTGAAATGTTGAACTCCGCGCTGAAACTCTTTCCGATGGACGCCGAATTGCACAACCATCTGGGATTAGTGGCGTGGGAAACAGGCGACCTTGAAGGCGCCGAACAGCATTATGCGAACTCGATGATGGTGTCGTTTCCTGAGTCCGAACACGTGGATTGGTTCGAGTCTCGGCATCGTCCGTTTCTGCGATCGATGGAGGGACGTGGACTTGCGCTGTACCGGCTGGGACGCCACGAAGAGGCACTGGACCTTTTTGATTCGCTATCTTCAATGAATCCGCGTGATTACGCCGGCTGCCGATATCTTGCCGGCGAGATTCGACACGTGTTGGGCGATCCCGCCGCTGCGCTTCAAGATTACGCGCTCGTGCCGGCCGAACCGGCCGTTTTGTATAATCAAGGGCTTGCTCACTACGAGTGCGGCAATCGTGAAGAAGCGATGCACTCGCTGATCGCAGCGTTTGTCGGAAATCGGCACGTCGCACATTTTCTAGTTCGTCGAGGCGACTCGCCTGAAACCAGCCTTCCTGGATATCTGGCATCGACGGCATATGCTCGGGAATTTGTGGACGCGTGTGAGGTCCTTTGGGAACGCTCTACGGGCGCGATCGAGTTCCTGCGTCGCGTGTACGAACACCCGCTTACTCAGTCGCATTTGCTCTTTTGCACCCAAACAATTCTCGACCGAGTTTTAGAGGGTGGACCCGCAGCGATCGGAGAAGATTGGTATGCTCAGGTGGAGCACGAACCCGAAGTTCAGCGGCTCGTTCAGCGAGTCCTGAGCCTGATGGATTCGTAGACGTCAGCGACTGCTCGGGCGCAGATGACGCCGTCAGCAAGGGCGTTGGACACACTGCGAATATTGCACGAAGTCACGTCGCCAACTGCATACAGCCCGTTTAGTGAAGTCTTCTTTTCAAGATCAACCACTACGTAACCCGACGCGTCCTTTGTGACCGTCGGGTTGATTTTTGGCAGGTTTGCGCGGATTCCCAGCTTCAAATAAATGGCCGCAACATCCCATGTTCCGCCGTCATTAGTAGCCAATCGACAACCCGAAACGTTTTCCCGATGAGCCTGAGTGAGCGTGGTTCCAGTGTGAACGGTGATGCGGTCTGAAGCTGCAATCGCAGCGACGTAACTGCGCCGCGCGATGACTTTACTGCGAACAAATACATCAACGTGTTCACAGTGTTCAGCCAAGCGCAGGGCTGCTTCTAGCGCTCCATCACCCCCACCGATCACGGCAACGCGTCGACCCTGAAATTCTGAGGGAGCCTTGGATGAAGAAAGGCGTATCAGGTCCGCAATATCGTCGTGTCCTTTGATGGGCCAAGTGTTGGGCACAGATCCGGTTGCCAACACCACGATTTCGTAATTGGACGATGAGTGGGGTGTTTCGATGCGCCAGCCCTCAGGCGTCTGCCATATCGAATCGACCTGCATGACCGTCATTTCGAGACCCGACGTGTCTGCGTAGTCCTTCAAGGACTCGGTCAACGCTGGGCCGCTGGGCCAAAGGGTGGGAGGAAAGTCGTCGATAGGATTATGGACCCGCTGCAGAGTCCCTCCAAAGGCTGCCCCAGCCCAGTCAAAGGGGACGCCGAGCCTCTTGAGCCACTTGGTGGTGCTGATGGCGGCAGGACCGCCACCGACGATAAGGGCTTTCATGGCGCGGGCTCGTTGACCGCAAACGCTGCCATCGCTTCAGACCGAAATGGGCCATCAGCAAGGCAACCGAGTGCGTGGGTGGTGATGAAAACCGGTGCTGAATCTGTGCGGCGCATCTCGACACACATTTGGCGAGCGCGGCAGCGTATCAGCACGCCTCGCGCGCCTAAAGCAGTCTGAAGGTGGTCCCCTAGTTCTTTAACGAGTCGTTCCTGAACTTGTGGCTTATGCGAAAAATGTTCGATGAGCCGGATGATTCCTCCGAATCCAAGTGCTCGGTCTCCCGGAACATACGCGACGTCGATGTATCCAAAAAACGGCATCACGTGATGAACGCACAGACTTCGAAACGCTATCGCGGTCAACAAGATGGGCTCATCGGATTCGGCAGCAAAAGTGGAAAACTCTGGAGGAACACCAAACTCACAAAAGCCGCTTAATAACGTCGTCAATCGTTCAGGCGTACGCGCGAGCTCAGGATCGGCTTCGGCGGTCCAGCCGAGCTCGGTGAGCATGTCAACAGCGTGATTTTTGGCCTTGAGATTCAAACCAGCGTTCCTTGTTTGGCGTTTAGTGGCACTTTCAAGTGCTCAAAAGCGGCCCTCGAAGCGATGCGGCCACGCGGTGTCTTTTGGATGAAGCCGAGTTGAAGAAGGTACGGTTCCACCACTTCTTCAATCGTATCTTTTTCTTCGCCGATGCAAGAAGCCAGGGTCTCTAGGCCTGCTGGGCCGCCCCCGAACTTGACCACCAACGCGTCCAGATAGAGCCGGTCAAGGTAATCAAACCCCATGGAATCGACTTCTAGTTTCGTAAGTGAGTACGAGGCCAAATCCGCGTCAATCTGGGCTGCATCGTGCACCACGGCGTAGTCCCTGACCCGTCGCAATAACCGGTTAGCGATGCGCGGAGTACCTCGGCTGCGTCGCGCGATTTCGGAGGCGCCATCGTGAGTGACATTCAGGTCTAGAATGCGTGCTGATCTTTCGACAATAAGCGTGAGCGCGGCGGCATCGTAGTAGTCCAAACGTGCCACAAGACCAAATCGGTCACGCAAGGGCGCTGACACCAAGCCGGCCCGGGTCGTGGCCCCCACCAACGTAAAACGTGGCAGGTTCAGCTTCATGCTTCGTGCGCTTGAGCCCTCGCCGATGATGATATCAAAATAGAAATCTTCCATGGCGGGGTAGAGGTTTTCCTCGACGACCGTGGCGAGCCGATGACACTCGTCGATAAAGAGCACGTCGCCTTCTTCCAGACCGCTCAAGATACCCGCCAGGTCGCCTTTGCGTTCCAGCGCAGGGCCGCTGGTCATGTGCAGATTCACGCCCAACTCACGGGCGATAATTAGGCCCAGGGTTGTCTTGCCGAGGCCCGGAGGCCCGCTGAACAGGATATGATCGAGCGCTGCGTTTCGCTTCTGTGCCGACCGCACCATAACGCCAAGGTTTTCGCGCAACGACTCCTGACCGACAAAGTCTCGGAAGCCAAGTGGACGCAGAGACGTCTCGAACTGGTCTTCGTCTTCGTTGATCTGAGTGCGTTCTATATTCGGGTCGCGTGGCATCAAATTAGCTCAGGAGCTTTAGGGCTTGGCGTATCAGCGCCTCAATACTGATCAAATCTTCAGGTATTGGCAACATGTTCGCAATGACGTCGTCGATTGCAGCCGGTTTGTATCCCAGATTAAGCAAAGCGGAACGAAGATCATCTTCGACGGTCGGGGGACCAGGGGCGATTCGTTTGCCCTGAACTTCGGCGCTCAGAATGATTCCTTCGACCGACGACTTGAGCTCGAGCAAAAGTCGCTGAGCGGTCTTTTTGCCCACACCTGATATCTTGGTCAACCGAACAAGGTCATCGGTTTGAACGGCGCGCACCAGCTGGTCGACGCTCATGTCCGATAACACCGCGATCCCAAGCTTGGGTCCGATGCCTGATACCGCGATCATCTTCTGAAACATCTCTTTTTCTAGATCCGTCGCAAATCCAAACAGCAGAATCGCGTCCTCACGCACCACGGTGTGAATCGTGATTTCTGTAAGACCCGCATCGGTCTGTTTTGCCCGCGCGGCCGTCCCGATCGGCGCATGAACCAAATAGCCCACACCATGCACATCGAGGATCAAATGGTCGAGGGCCTCGAAAACTACGTTGCCGGTCAGTCGCGCGATCATTTCGACTCCTGCAGGCGGTTCAAAAAGGCGGACGCATTCATCTGGCAGATTGCGAGTGCCAGCGCGTCGCCTGCATCTTCTGAGATCGTGCCTTCGATTCTTAAGTGTGTTTTCACCATCATGGTTACCGATTCCTTTGAGGCCCGTCCCTTACCAGTAACGGCCTTCTTGACTTCAGTTGGGGCAAACTCGGCCAGCGATAGCCCATGGTGCTTTGCGGCAAGCAGCGCGACGCCGCGCGCTTGACCAAGCTTGATGGTGGACAATACGTTTTTAGCGACAAAAATGGACTCGATCGCGCCACTTTCACACGGGAACTCTTCCAAAATCGTGCACAGTCCGCGGTAGATCAAATCCAGACGTTCGGCAAAGTCATCGCCTTGAGTCGCGTTGATTCTTCCACTCGCCACGTGGCGAAGCCGCTGCCCGTCGCGTTCGATAACCCCATAGCCGGTAAATCGACTGCCAGGGTCGATGCCAATGACTCTCACGCGCATCCTTGCGAATCAGGGAGATTTAGAACGTCACCCAGAAGAAGAGAAACATCGCCACTATCACAAAAATCCCGAACGCAGCGAGCTTCACGAAGATGACGGAGTACTTGGGAGGGGGAGTGCGAACGAAGTCGTCACTCTCGGGAGTCGGAGCCAATTTTGGGCCCGATGAAGGAGGTGCCGAGAAGTTCTGGGAAGGTTCAGCTGTTGGCGTCATCATTGGCTGAAGACCCGAACGCGCGGGAGGCGGCGTGTGTCCAATCACTGCAGCGGCAACGGTGGGATTGGGGGCTTGCACCTCGGGGGGCGTCATCCCTAGAGCTTGGAGTGAGTCGGTAGGAGGAAGCACTGCAAAGGCGTCGGTTGGTTCAAGTGCGACGCGCTCCGAGGTCGGGGCGATCGCGTAGCGGGCCGACAGCTTTTGGGGCTCCGGCTCGTCGTACGCGTCTTCAAATAGCGCGATCGGAGCGGCGGGTTTAGGTGCTTCTGACGGGCCACCGATGTTGGCGGGGAGAGCACTAGCATCGATTCGACTTGTATCTGCGCTGGCGAGCTCGTCGTAACTATCAGTGGCGCTGCCTTGGTCGTCTGGCCCGTCGTCATCCAATTCATCGTCGAGCGACTCAAACTCGACCTGGAGTTCAACCAGATTGCTCGTTCTGGATGGATGTTGGTGTCCGATCACCGCGGCTCGCCGGTTCTCAGTGGCTGCAGCACGGTCGATGATTTGCCGGTAGCCGGTCAACGACACCAGCTCGGGTTTGGCTGTTTGCAGCGGCGGAAGCGACTCAGCGACGTTCATTTGCCCCGTCGGCTCGAGCTCGGCTGCGGACGAGGCGATTGCTTCTGGCGTCGAACCCGGCAATTCGTCGGTTGGCAGGACGGGCGCGAGGTTTAATCCAATCAGGAATTCCGACAGTGTGACTGGTGAAGGGGCGATCTGCGAGCGAACTTTTTCGAGAGCCCGTCTCATGCTTTCGGCCGTCGTGAATCGGTCCATTGGGCTGACCGCGAGGGATTTCAGCAGCAGCCGTTCAAGCAATGGTGGGCACTCAGGCCGTAAGCTTCTAAGCGCAGGAATGCGCGCGTATTTGATAGATTCGACCAACTCAGGCCCAAGGGTGTTATCGTCGTAGGCCGGTGCACCGGTCAGCAGTTCAAACAGGCACAGCGCGAGCGAAAAGATGTCCGAGCGAACATCCTGCATGTTGCCTGTGGCGTATTCCGGGGCCATGTACCTCAGCTTGCCTTTGATGATGCCGGTCTTGGTTTCGACTTGTTGCATGCCTCGGGCTTTGGCTACGCCAAAGTCGGCGACCTTAACACTGCCGTCTATGCCGAGCAGAATATTCTCGGGGCTAACGTCGCGATGAACCAGGTAAAGTGGTTCGCCGTCTTCAGCAATCAATGTATGTGCGTGATGAAGGCCTGCTGCGACCCCCATCGCGATCTCCAGCGCAAGCGCGATAGGCACCTCGGTCTGGGATTCTCGCATTCTACGCATGACGATCGACAGGTCGTTTCCCGGCACGAATTCAAGCGCAACTGCAATTCTGTTATCCACACGTACGAAGTCGAACGCGGACACAATATTGGGGTGGTCGATCGACACCAGCAGCCGCGCTTCGTCACTGAACATCGATTCATGCTCAGCGTTTCCGGCGTTATGAGGGAGCATCACCTTAAGCGCGAGCCATCGACCGTCTCCACCGGCGAGCTTGGCCAGAAAGATCTCGGCCATGCCACCGACAGCAAGGCGTCGGTAGAGAAGGTAAGGTCCGAAGGTTGATGGAGCAGACATGGCGACAACAAAATCAGTTGATAACAGTGTAACGGTTTCTTTGGTTCCGGTCTTCATTGAATCGCGGTTCATCGCCCAACCCCGCGTTGACAAATAGTGGTGCAGGGTGCGATAGAATCACCGTCTGGAGGTACTCGCGATATGCCTAATGCAAACGTGATCGAACTCGAAGCTTGTCTTGAAGACGTGCTCAAATACTGTGACGCCAACCCGAACACGGCGTTCGTCCAGTATTATCACCCACGTGTTCTTAATTCATGGCAAACCTATAAGTCTGCCATGACTGAATCCGATGCCAAGTTCATTCAGTGGCGAAGGGAGGAAGAAGACGATCGTATGATGTGGAAACACGTCGCGCGAGAACTCGCCTCCGTTCAACGCCAGTTGAAGCGAATCAACGCAGTGGGGTTCCCTTCCGAAAAGTTGGGCCACTGGGATGAGGAAGCACTTGCCGATCTTGTTAACGAGATGCTGGCATATCTGCAAGAGCGTCGGGCAGCACTTGAGGGAGCCTCCAAGATGGAAGATGGCCTCAAGATGAAACTGTCTCGAGCCAAAGTCGAAGATACGGCAGATAGCTTGGCTTTTAGAGAGTATCGCCGAATCGCTTCGACGCGCGCTGATGCCCTTGGCAGTCTGTCTGCGCATCTTTGGGACTTCCGCGGAGCGCTGCGCCGCCAAGCAGGCAAGCGCGACCCGGCCTACACAGCCATTCGCTGGCCTTACTCTATGAATCCCGATGACAACGTTCTCTGAACGCTACCGTGGCCGCCCAGTTTTGGTCACGGGATCGAGTCGAGGAATTGGCGCAGCGATCGCCCAATCACTTCATGACGCTGGGGCTAGCGTGACAGGATGCGCGCGCTCCGCTCGGCCAAACGCACCTTTTCCTGAATACTCTGTCGATGTTCGCGATGCCGATTTGGTCGCCGGGTTGGCGACTCAGATCCGCAAAGCCCACGGAGCGTTGGATCTTGTGGTGCATTGTGCGGGTGTTCTGGGGCCTCGTCGACCACTGGTCAACGTCGATGTCGACGCGTTCAAAGAGATTCTCGACATCAATTTGGTAGGAAGCTTTCTGGTTGCAACGTCGATGTATCCTCTGCTGACGCTGGGGGCTTCGCCGCTGCTTGTCCTGATGTCGTCGTCGGTTGGACGCCGAGGCCGCGCCACATGGGGGCCGTATGCGGTGTCAAAACACGGCGTGGAGGGCCTAGCGACGACTCTCGCCGAGGAATGGCATCACGACCAGATTGGGGTGTGGTCCGTCAATCCAGGCGGCACAGCGACGCCTATGCGCGCCGAAGCAATGCCGGACGAAGACCCGACAACCTTGCCTACGGCTCACGAAGTGGGCGTGGCGTTGCTCAACGAGTGCAGCGCCTTCGAACTGAGTAAATCAGGATTGAGTTGGGATGTTCGAGACGTGATGACCGACTAGTTTTCGGTAGTGTTCTCGCGACCGTCGATCGACGCCAGGCATTCTTCGATGGCCTTGGCGGCTTCTCGAATAACTTCCTCGGTGCCTCCAAGGTAGAGGCGACCGAAGGCTCCAACGGCGCGCATTTCCAGCAGGTTGACCGGCGCGGCTTTCTCGGCCTCGTTGGCGGCGATCAACGCGTAGCCCGCAGGATGACATTCCATAACGTACAGAGTTTCGTTTTCACCGATCAAATCCCCGTGCCGCATACGGTTGATAAGCATGGCCTGATGGCCCGCAAGTCCCGTGATGATCTGGGTCGTCAGAATTTTCGGCTTAAGTCGATCGGTCTCTTTGATCCCGTAGTAGTCCAGAATCGCTTGTCCAGCGGCACGAACCTGTCCTTGATCGAAGTGGTGAACTTCAAGGACGCCGAACGCGCGCTCGACGATCTGCATGCCAGGCTGCACTGAGGTGCGCTTCAAGCACACGTCCGTGACCTGATTGATCGAGATTCCAGGCGCAACTTCTACGTAAAGCGCTGCTTGGTTTTGCAGCGGTTGGTAGCCTTGCGAGATGGTCTGAAGGAATGCAGCCAGCTTAGGCTGGAGCACATCGACATACGTGAACGTTCGCAGATCGATCATTATTCGACTCAGGGGTAAGTGGGCGCTTGTCCGTTGGTTGCCGAGGGTTGTATCAGAGGACAAGTTTGGCAACAA